>NZ_JBEAIG010000003.1:0-180645 GCF_040064575.1 Klebsiella sp. CN_Kp106
GAGCCGGAGAAAGTATCGGCAACTAAAAATGGTTGCAGGCGTTCACAGTATCTACCGGCCCGCAGACGCCCTTAACCCGTAGCCCGGCTAAACGCAGTGCGAGCCGGGAAGCCGCGCCAATGCCTCAACCCGGTACGTCCCCTGCTCGTAGACCAATCATTCGCAATCATTATTGATCGTCATCACATCTCTGCCCCGCCAATCATTACTCTTACGCTAACGATTCGCCATCGGCCTTAATTGATGCCCGCCACCTCGCGACGCACACTTACTTCCACACCAGGACAATCAAAACGATTCGTCGAATCAGGAGGTTAATAATGAGTGCCGAACAAACGACGGGACGCGTCTGGAACCGTCGCCGTACGGAAAAACAGCGGCGACTGACCGAGGCGAAGGTCTCGGGCAAAGTGATCCCCACCGACCAGCTGGTCGCCGTTCTTGAGCAGCTGCTGGCCCCCGGCGACCGGGTGGTGCTGGAAGGCAACAACCAGAAACAGGCTGATTTCCTCTCGCGGATGCTGGCGGAAGTTAACCCACAAAAAATTCACGACCTGCATATGATTATGCCGAGCGTCGGGCGCAGCGAGCACCTGGACCTCTTCGAAAAAGGTATCGCCCGCAAGCTTGATTTCTCCTTCTCCGGTACCCAAAGCCTGCGTATTTCGCAGCTGCTGGAAGATGGCCTGCTGGAAATCGGCGCTATCCACACCTACATCGAGCTTTACTCTCGCCTGTACGTCGACCTGTCGCCAAACGTCGCGCTGATCGCCGGTTACAAAGCCGACCGCAAGGGCAACCTGTACACCGGGCCGAGCACCGAAGATACCCCGGCGCTGGTGGAAGCCGCCGCGTTCCATGACGGCATCGTTATTGCGCAGGTTAACGAACTGGTCGATGACGAGTGCGATCTGCCGCGCGTGGATATCCCCGGTTCGTGGATTGACTACGTGGTCGTCGCGGATAAACCGTTCTTTATCGAGCCGCTGTTTACCCGCGATCCGCGTCTGATTAAGCAGGAACATATCCTGATGGCGATGATGGCGATTAAAGGCATCTACGCCGAGCATCAGGTGCAATCCCTGAACCACGGGATCGGCTTTAACACCGCCGCCATCGAACTGCTGCTGCCGACCTACGGCGAACAGCTCGGCCTGAAGGGCAAAATCTGTAAACACTGGACGCTGAACCCGCACCCCACCCTTATTCCGGCAATTGAAAGCGGTTGGGTCGAGAGCGTGCACTGCTTCGGCGGCGAGCTGGGAATGGAAGAGTACATTCGCGCGCGTCCGGATATCTTCTTCACCGGTGCCGACGGCTCCATGCGCTCCAACCGCGCGTTCTGCCAGCTGGCGGGACAGTATGCGGTAGATATGTTTATCGGCTCGACCTTACAGGTTGACGGCTACGCCAACTCCTCGACGGTGACCCGCGGCCGCCTCTCCGGCTTCGGCGGCGCGCCGAATATGGGCCACGACCCGCACGGTCGCCGCCACGCTACGCCGGCATGGCTCAACATGATCACCGAACCGGATCCGATGCAGCGCGGTAAAAAGCTGGTCGTTCAGATGGTGGAAACCTTCCAGGCGGGCGTGAAACCGACCTTCGTGGAAAAACTCGACGCCGTTGAGGTCGCCAAAACCTCCGGAATGCCGCTGGCACCGGTGATGATTTACGGCGATGACGTCACCCACGTGCTGACCGAAGAAGGCATCGCCTATCTCTATCGGGCGGAAAGCCTGGAAGAGCGCCGGGCAATGGTGGCGGCCGTGGCCGGGATCACCGATATCGGGCTCGGCGTTGACGCCAAACGCGTGGCCGCACTGCGCCAAAGCGGCAAAGTCGTCTATCCGGAAGATATCGGTATCCGCCGCAGCGACGCCACCCGCTCTCTGCTCGCCGCCGGCAGCGTAGCCGATCTGGTGGAGTGGTCCGACGGTCTGTACAACCCACCGGCAAAATTCCGGAGCTGGTAATGAAAAAACTCTCTCCCCACGTTGCTGAAACCCGGGCCCGCTGGCTGGCCCAGACCGCCAGCGCCTGCCTGGTTGACGAAGCGCGACTCAGCCCCAAGCCGGGCCTGGTGGATAGCCGCGGCAACGGCGCGCATCAGGACCTGAACCTGGCCCTGATGGAGCGTTCGGCCCACAGCCTGCAGCCGACGTTTCACGCGCTGGCTCAGCAGAGCTGGCGGCGTCCGGCCGACGTTGCCCTGCGCGAAACCGTTGGTCGGCTTGGCCGCGAAGGCGAAGCGCGGATGATGCAGGCGACCGCCGGGGTCAATACCCATCGCGGCGCTATCTGGGCGCTGGGCCTGCTGGTCAGCGCGACGGCGATGCTCGGGGGGGAGGGTCAGGCACAGAGAATTACGGAAACCGCCGCCGCCCTGGCCCGTCTGCCGGACGCCTGCGCGCCAAAGACCTTCAGTAAAGGTCTGCGCGCCAGCCGCCGCTGGCAGGTTCCCGGCGCGCGGGAAGAAGCGCAGCGCGCTTTTCCGCACATCACCACCCTGGCGCTGCCGCAGCTATTGCGCAGCCGGGCCGCGGGGGCCAGCGAGGATCAGGCCCGGCTTGACGCGCTGATGGCGATTATGACCTCGCTTAGCGATACCTGCGTGCTCTCCCGCGCCGGAATGGCGGGCCTTGAGGCGATGCGGCAAGGCGCAGGCGAGGTGCTGGCGGCAGGAGGATGTGCGACAGCCAGGGGGCGCGCCGCGCTGGCGCGTCTCGACGTGCAGATGCTGGCGCAGAACGCCTCGCCGGGTGGCGCGGCGGATCTTCTTGCCGCCACCCTGTTTCTCGACCGGGTTTCCGCTTAACGCATTCAGAGGATGTTATGGAACAGATTAAATTGTCATTCCCTGCCAACCGCGCCCTCAGCGGCAAAGCGCTGGCAGGCGTTGTCGGCTCCGGCGATATGGAAGTGCTCTATACCGCCGGACAGAGCGATACGCTCAACGTCGAAATCACCACCTCCGTGGACAACAGCCAGGCGCGCTGGAACGCGCTGTTCGAACGACTGAGCCTGATTAACGGCCTGCCCGGCGGACAGCTGATCATCCACGATTTCGGCGCCACGCCCGGCGTCGCGCGGATCCGTATTGAACAGGTTTTTGAGGAGGTGGCTCATGCGTAACGATCGCAGCTTTATTGAACTCCGCGCCCGTGAACGCGCCCGCACCCTGCTGGATGACGGCAGCTATCGCGAACTGCTGGATCCCTTTGACGGCATTATGTCCCCGTGGCTCGGCGCGCAGGGCATCGTCCCGCAGTCCGACGACGGTATGGTCGTCGCAAAAGGCACCATTAACGGCCAGCTGGCGGTAGTCATTGCCATCGAAGGTACCTTCCAGGGCGGCAGCATGGGCGAAGTCTCCGGCGCGAAAATGGCCGCCGCCCTTGAGCTGGCGGCGGAAGATAACCGCAACGGCATTCCTACCCAGGCGGTTCTGTGCCTGGAAACCGGCGGCGTGCGCCTGCAGGAAGCCAATCTGGGCCTTGCCGCCATCGCCGATATTCACGCCGCGATTGTCGACCTGCGCCGCTACACCCCGGTAATCGGCATTGTCGCCGGTACCGTCGGCTGCTTCGGCGGGATGTCCATCGCCGCGGCGCTGTGCAGCTACCTGATTGTCACCCGTGAAGCGCGTCTGGGCCTCAACGGACCGCAGGTTATTGAACAGGAAGCGGGGATTGAAGAGTACGACTCCCGCGACCGTCCGTTTATCTGGAGCATGACCGGCGGCGAAATTCGCTACGCCAGCGGTCTGGTGGATGCCCTGGTGGGCGATGGCATCAACGCGGTGAAAAGCGCGATGAACGAAGCCATTGCCAAAGGCGTGCCCGCGCAGCATCGCAGCGACAAATATGAAGATTTCCTGACCCGTTTGACCCATTTCGATACCCGCCAGCAGGCGGATACCGCTCAGATCAAACAGCTATTCGCCCGGGAGGAGAAATAATGAACCAGTTCACAAACCGCGCCGCGCTGTGGCTAAACCAGCTGGCGCCGAACGCCCCGCTAATGACCGGTCTGTGCCCCTCGGTGCAGGTTGCCGACGCCGATTTTAACGGTGAAACCGCCCGTTTTATCGCCGTGGTGCCGGATGCTAATAACCATTATCCACGCGCCGCTCAGGGTGAAGTCGGCCTGCTCGAAGGCTGGACGCTGGCCAAAGTGGTCAACGAAACCATCGACGCCGATGCCAATAACGCGGTGAAGCGCCCGATTATCGCGGTTATCGATGTCCCCAGCCAGGCCTATGGCCGTCGCGAAGAAGCGTTCGGTATTCATCAGGCGCTGGCGGGCGCCGCGGGCGCCTACGCCAAGGCGCGGCTTGCCGGACATCCGGTGATTGGTCTGATCGTCGGCAAAGCGATGTCCGGGGCGTTTCTCGCCCATGGCTACCAGGCCAATCGTCTGATCGCCTTTAACGACGCCGGCGTGCTGGTGCACGCGATGGGCAAAGCGTCCGCCGCGCGTATCACGCTACGTACCGTTGAGGCGCTGGAGAAACTGGCGGCAACCATTCCGCCGATGGCCTATGACGTCAGCAACTACGCAACGCTCGGCCTGCTCTCCGCCCTGCTGGATATCAGCAATCCTGACGCGCCGGACGCCCGCGATCTGACGCTGGTCACCGACACCCTGCGCGACGCCATCGCTGACGCCCGCCGGGATGTCTCGCTGAAGTGCCGCCTTGGCGCGGAGAACCGCCGTAGTTCCCAACAGGTGCGCGATCGCATGCGCGCCAGCTGGTAGTCAGTCCCTAAGTAGAAGAAAACCTGCCGGAAGCGGCCGCCCGGGGCGCCATCGCGCGCCCCGGAAATAAACCGTTTTTAGAAATTATAACAATCGCGCCAGTACTCTATTTTCATTTACAGGTGATTTATGACTTATGTGATTATTCATGCCCTCGCGCCGATTTTTGTCATCATGCTGCTGGGCTTCTGGGCCGGCAAGGCCAAAATGGTCGATAACAAAAACGTCTCTTTACTCAACATCTTCGTGATGGACTTCGCCCTGCCCGCCACGCTGTTCAGCGCCACGGTACAAACGCCGTGGAGCGGTATTGTCGCGCAATCGCCGCTGGTGCTGGTGCTGACCGGGGCGATGTGGATTACCTATGCGGCCATCTACTTCCTCGCGACCCGCGTCTTCAAGCGCTCGCCGCAGGATGCCGCCGTGCTGACCCTGACCGTCGCGCTGCCTAACTACGCCGCGCTTGGCCTGCCGATTCTGGGCAGCGTGCTCGGCGAAGGCGCATCCACCTCCCTCTCCGTCGCCGTTTCCATCGCCTGCGGATCGGTACTGATGACGCCGTTCTGCCTGCTGATTCTGGAACGTGAAAAAGCGCTCGCCGCCGGAGAGAACAGCGGCTCGACGCTGGCAATGCTGCCGGTTCTGATGTGGCGTTCGGTGAAAAAACCGATTGTCTGGGGTCCGCTGCTGGGGGTCGTGCTTTCAGCCATCGGTATCAAAATGCCGGATCTGCTGCTGGCCTCTATCAAACCGCTGGGCCTGGCGGCGACCGCCGCCGCGCTGTTCCTGACCGGGGTGATTCTGTCGGCGCGTAAGCTGCAGCTCAATGCGCTGATTGCCACTTCCACTATCGTCAAACTGCTGGTGCAGCCGTTTATCGCCTGGGGTCTGGTGATGCTGCTGGGGCTGCACGGCTCTATCGCCATTACCGCCATTCTGATGATTGCGCTGGCGGCCGGTTTCTTTGGCGTGGTCTTCGGCAACCGCTTTGGCGTGCAGTCGCCGGATGCGGAAGCGGTGCTGCTGTTAAGCTCGGTTCTGTGTATTCTGTCGCTGCCGCTGTTTATCACCTTAACGTCAGGAATCTAACGATGTCATCAACGCCGCGTCCTCATGATTTAGTCTGGTTGAATAATGCCGCCGCGCTGGAGGCGATTGAGGAGTCCTGGGTCGCGCAGCACTGGCGTATTAGCCTGCCAGTGGTGGTACGACGCGACGTTGATGCTAACGCCCGCATTCCGGTGGGCGTACGGGGGATGAAGCGCGATCAGCGGGCCGCAGGCTGGGTACAGAGGGAAAATATCGTCCGTACCGTCAGCCCGGAAACCCTCGCCGATCGCCAACAGCTCCTGCGCTCGCCGTTTGTCTCCCAGCCGCCGGTACAGGCGGCGATATCACTGACCTTACACTCCTGGCCGTGGCGCTGGGGCATTACCGGCAGCACCGGCTACGCGCTGGCCACCGAGATTCCGGTACTTCACGCCGCCAGCGATCTCGATCTGCTGATCCGCGCGCCGCAGCCGATCGCTCGCGAAGCGCTGCTCGCCTGGCAGTCCCGCGTCGCGCAGCTGCCCTGCCGGGCGGATACCCAGGTCGAAACGCCCGCAGGGGCTTTCGCGCTAAATGAGTGGCTGCGCGATGGCCGCGTCCTGCTGAAAACGTCCCGCGGCGCGCGCCTGACCGCTGCGCCGTGGAACAGGGAGGAAGCATGAAAATTCTCTTTACCTTTCCCGGTCAGGGAAACCAGCGGCCGGATATGCTCGCCGCGCTTCCCGACCGCCAGAATATCCTCGCTGAAGCGCGAACCGTGCTCGGCGATGAAGTAGACCATATAGATACCGCCGCCGCGTTAAAACATACCCGTGCGGTGCAGCTGTGCCTGCTGATCGCAGGCACAGCCTGGGCGCGGGAGCTGCAGCGTCAGGGAGTAAATCCGGACATGGTCAGCGGCCTGTCGATAGGGGCTTTCCCGGCGGCGGTGATGGCCGGCGCGCTGGATTTCACCGACGCCCTGCGGCTGGTGGCGCTGCGCGGCGATTTAATGGAGCAGGCTTATCCTCACGGCTACGGGCTGACGGCGATTATGGGCCTGACGCTCGACCGCGTGGAAAAGCTGATTGCCGACAGCGACCTCTATATTGCCAACCTGAACGCGGAAACGCAGATTGTCATTGCCGGACGCGACGACGAGATGGCCCGCGTGGCCCGGCTGGCGCTGGCGGCTGGCGCCGGTAAAGCACAGCGGCTGGCGGTCAGCGTACCTTCCCACTGCGCGCTGCTGGATGAACCGGCGGCTAAGCTGGCAAAAGCGTTCACTGACGTCACGCTGCAGCGCCCGCGCTGCGCCTATCTGAGCGGCTCCACGGCGCGCGTTTTATGGGACCCGTTAAGCATTGCCGACGATTTGGCGCGGAATATGGCGCGAACCGTGCGCTGGCAGGAAGCGATGATCGCCGCTGACGAACGGGACGCGCGGCTGGCGGTCGAGATGCCGCCCGGCGGCGTGCTGACCTGTCTCACCCGCCAGGCGGGCTGGCAGGGGGAGTGTATTGCGCTGGAGCGCAGCGGTATCGACGTTGCCCGTCACCTGGCGAACCGGCTTAACGGCTGAGGCTGCGGGCGTACATCCGCCCTTCTGCCGCCAGCGCCAGCAGGTCGGCGTCGCGCTCGCGATGGTGTGAGTAGACAATGGAGATCAGCTGGCGCATCTGATACGGCTCCGCCAGCTTCAGCAGCTGTACGTCGTTTTCATACACCTTTTTCATTCGTCCCGGCAGCAGCGCAAAGCCTACGCCCGCCTGCACCAGGCTAATCATCGAAAAGATATCGTTAACCCGGGTGACGATTTCAGGCTCGAATCCGGCCACCTGGAAGGCGTCCTGAAATCCAGCATAGGTGGCAAACCCTTCCGCCAGCGAAACAAACTTGCGCCTGGCGTAATCGCGCAGCTCGGCGGGAGCGGTGGTATCCAGCTGTTCCGTCGCCGGGGCGGCGAGGAAGATATCGTCCTCAAACAGCGGGACCACATCAAAAGCCGAATTATTGAATTCACCTTCGTTGGTGGCGATCAGGATCGCATCAAGCGCGTCATCTTCCAGCATATCCAGCAGCATCTGATTGGAGCCCATGGTGAGATCCAGCTCCAGCTCCGGCCGACGCAGCTTCATGCCCATAATAATGCGCGGCACGGTTTCAAGGGTCAGGGAGTAAAGCGTGCCGATGCGCAGCCGGCCCTGCCCGACGCCGGCTACTTTACGCGTCGCTTCCAGGCCGCGGGTCATCAGGCTCATGACGTCCTGACAGTACTCCAGCAGCGTCCACGCCGCCGGGAGCGGCAGCAGGTTGCGCCCTTTATGAATAAACAGCGGGCAGCCGACGCCCTCTTCCAGCGTATGCAGCGCCCGGTGGACGCTGACGCCGCTCAGCTGCATGGCCTCAGCGGTTCTGGCGATGTTCCCTTTCGCCATAAACATCATAAATACCGACAGCTTGCGGAAGGTGATGTCCTGATTAATGTCGTCTTTCATTGCCCTGGGCTCCGCGTTTCGGTCTTCATTAGCATTTTCTTTCGTGATTTCAAGACAGTATAACCACAATTAACGAATGAAGGATTAGCCGGAAGGGGGATATCAGCGCGGGGGGAGAGATTAGAGCAATGTCACGTTTTCGCCGGGGCAGCGAAGAGAGGCCAGTAGGCCCGGTGAGGCGTCAGCCGCCACCGGGCAATGTCAACGACGTGGGCTTACAGCGCCATATCGTGCTGCGGCGACGTTTCCGCCTTCGGCTCTGCCGGTTTGGCGGTCATCACCGGCGCGGTGGCGTTCATCTCAATCACCGGCGGTTTGGTCAGCTGCAGCGCCGCCGCGGTATCATCCCAAACCTGCTGGGTCAGCGCGACGTTGCCGTTCAGCTTCTGGCCGTAGCTCGGGACGATATCGTGAATACGGCGCTGCCATTCCGCTGAATGGAACTGCTCAGGGAACATCTGCTTAAGAACGTTCAGGGTAATCGGCGCGGCGGTAGAAGCCCCCGGCGAAGCGCCCAGCAGCGCGGAGAGGGTTTTCTGCTGATCGACCACCACTTCGGTACCCAGCTTCAGTACGCCGCCCTTCTCTGCATCTTTTTTGATGATCTGCACGCGCTGACCGGCCTGGATCAGCTTCCAGTCCTCTTTACGCGCGCCAGGATAATACTCTTTCAGCGCCGCAAAACGGTCGTCGTCGCTCAGCATCACCTGGCTGATGAGGTATTTCACCAGATCGAAGTTGTCCAGACCTACGTGGGTCATCGGCAGGACGTTATCGGTGGTGGTGGTGCTCAGCAGGTCGAAGAACGAACCGTTTTTCAGGAATTTCGTCGAGAAGGTGGCGAATGGCCCAAACAGCACCACGCGCTTGCCGTCGAGGAAACGGGCATCAAGATGCGGGACCGACATCGGCGGTGCGCCTACAGAGGCCTGACCGTAAACTTTTTGCTGGTGCGCATTGGTCACCGCCGGGTTTTCGGTCATCAGGAAAGAGCCGCCTACCGGGAAACCCGCATAGTTATCCGCTTCCGGAATACCGGTTTTTTGCAGTAATTTCAGCGCGCCGCCGCCGGCGCCGATAAATACGTATTTCGCATCGATCGCCTGCTCTTCACCGCTATTAACGTTTTTAATCGTCACGTGCCAGGAATTATCGGCATTGCGTTTAAAATCGGTGACTTCTGAAGAGGTCTGCAGCGTGAAGTTATTATTTTTCTTCAGGCTACCGATCAGCTGGCGGGTTATTTCCCCATAGTTAACGTCGGTACCCACCGGAGTCCAGGTTGCCGCAACGCGCTGCTGCGGATCGCGCCCTTCCATCACCAGCGGCGCCCACTGTTTTATTTGCGCGTGATCGGTAGAGAATTTCATCCCCTGGAATAAGGTCGTTTGCTGCAGCGCGGCGTAGCGTTTTTGCAGATAATCAACGTTATCTCCCCAGACGAAACTCATGTGCGGCGTGGAGTTAATAAAAGAGTGCGGATCGTGCAAAATGCCGCGTTTGACCTGCGCCGTCCAGAACTGGCGGGAGATCATAAACTGTTCGTTAATATCCAGCGCTTTGCTGACGTCGATGGTGCCGTCCGGGCGTTCCGGCGTATAGTTCAGCTCCATATTCGCGGAGTGCCCGGTACCGGCGTTGTTCCAGCCGTTAGAGGACTCCAGCGCGACGCCATCCAGCTTCTCAACCATCACCTGTTTCCAGTCCGGCTGTAATTCCTGCAGCCAGGTCCCCAGCGACGCGCTCATAATACCGCCGCCAATCAGCAGGAAATCGGTTTTTTTCGAGGTATCGTCATTTGCGAAGGTCGCCGAGCTGACAAACATCGCTAATGCGGTCATAGATATAATCGTATTTTTAATTGCAGGCATAATAGAAATATCACATAGCACAAGTGTAATAAGAGCGTGCATATTAACGCACTTTTACTTTATTTTAAAATATCATTTACACATCCGCACACATAGCTAATTATTGTTAACCTGGTTTTTTAACTTAAAAAAGTAAATACCTCGCCAGCAGCAATAAATACGCCTTGCGATGGCCATTTTCAAAGGGGGAATTAAACCCGGGTAAGCGGATGAAGAGTATGGAATAACGGTGCTGTTGATGGCCAGATTATTTTGCGTTATCCGGCGCGTATTGTGGAAATACGCGCCGTCGGGTTAAGTTCAGGCAACCGTCTGCGCCGCGCGTAGCGCAATCCGCAGATGATCGTTATGCTCTGCCAGCAGCTCGCGCGCCTGCCAGGCATCGAGCCCGCTGAGGAGCATGAGTATTGCCGTCCGGCAGTGCTGATTGCAGCTGGCCAGCGCGGCTTTGGCCTCGCTGCGCGAGCACCCCGTCGCCGCCATCACGATCGCTATCTGCCGCTCGGCCTCGTGCGGCGTATTGGCCTGCAGATCGACGCGCAGGTTTTCATAGACCCGTCCTTCGCGAATCGCCAGCCCGGTGGTCAGCATCGTCAGGATCTGCCGCTGCGCAATGCGCGCTTTCGGATTCCCGAAACCCGCCACCGCTTCCGGCCCGGTTTGCGGGGCGATAATGATATCCGCCAGCTGCGCGGCTTCACTGGTGGGCTGCTGCGTCACAACCGCAATCGGCGCCCCCAGCGACCAGGCGTGGCGCATCGCGCCCCAGACCCACGGCGTTTTGCCGCTAACCGTCAGCGCCAGCAGCATATCCTGGTTGCTGAATCGCAGAGCCTCAAGTTCGAAAGCCCCAAGATCGTAATGACTCGCGGCGGTTTCCATCTCCTGCCGCGCGGCGGTCGCTCCTCCGGCGATAAGGGCGACAAGCGAATGTTTTCCCTCCGGGGTAAATTCATTCACCGCCTGCGCGGCGGCTTGACCCGATGCCCCGGCCCCCACAATCACCAGCCGCCCTCCCCGGCTGAGCGTCGCCGTCGCGTTATCCATCAGGCGCGCGATCGCCGGCAAACAGGCCTCAACGGCATCGGCAATCCGCTTATCATCCTTATGCAGCAGCGTCAGCATATCGAGGGTGGCAAGACTATCAATATGGGTGGTTTCAGGGTGGCGTCGTTCCATCATTGAAGCGGTTGGCTTACTGCTCATAAAAACCTCCATTTAAACGCGAAAGAACCTTCCGGGACGAAAGCGCAGGCCTGAGGCAAACCCTTTCATTGACCATGGCTATTAATGGCAGTGTAAGGCTTAAGCGACGCGCTTTACCGCCACCGGAGTCACAGTTTTCATCCCCATGAAGCCATTCAGCTGCCGATTGGTCGTTATCCAACCAGCGGCGCGTTCGGCGCGCCGAGGTTGCGAGGCGAGGCCAATGCGCTATTAGCGCAACGTCAGCCCGCCATCCACGACATACTGGCTACCGCTCACGAAGGACGCCGCGTCGGAAAGCAGAAACAGCGCCACATCAGCCGCTTCAGCCGCCGTCCCCTGGCGGTGAAGCGCCAGGCGGCTCACCACCGAGGCTTCAAATTCGCGGCGCACCTCGTCGCGCATAAAATGGCGAAATGGGGTGTCAATCGGGCCGGGAACCAGCGCGTTAACGCGGATATTTCGTTCCCCTAACGCCGAGGCCCAGCAGCGGGTTAACGAAATCAGCGCGCCTTTGGTCGCCGAATAGAGGCTTGCCGCCGCGGCCCCTTCATAAGCGGAAGTGGACGCCGTCACCACCACCGAGGCTCCCGCATTAAGCTTTCCGGCGAGCGCCGCCATCTGGAGAACCGGCCCGCGCACGTTGGTCGCCATCATGCGATCAAAGGCCGCGGCATCCACCTGCGACAGCTCCCCAACCGCTGCGTATCCGGCGTTGAGCCAGAGGCCATCAAGCCCGCCGGATGAATCGATCGCCTCGGCCAACGCCTCGCCGGTCAGCGGATCGCTGGCATCATTGTCAATGACCCGCGCCCGATCCGATAGCTGCCGGCGAAGAGACGCCAGCCGTCTGGGATCGCGCCCGGTGGCGATCACCCAACCGCCTTCGCTATCGATGCGCTTTGCCCCGGCAAGCCCGATTCCGCTTGTCGCACCGGTGATAAGAACTCTTTTTGCGCTAAATCTCGCCATGGTCATTGCCCCTCTCTGCGTAATCACATTTATCAGGATGGTAACCAGCGGAGAACTGTTTGATAATACCAGTATTATCAATAAGACTGTTTGGGGTAATAGCCATAATGCGGGGAAGTGATTTTGCGGAATTAAGAGCCTTCGCGATGGTCGTTGAGCAAGGCAGTTTTACCCGGGCGGCGGCGCATCTCGGCGTCACGACCTCCACCTTAAGCGCAACCATCCGTCGTCTCGAGGAGCGCATCGGCGTACGTTTATTACACCGGACAACGCGCAGCGTCGCGCCGAGCGAGGCCGGCAAGCGCATGATGCAGCGGCTGGCTCCTGCGCTGGCGGCGCTGGAAGACGCGGTTACCGATGCCCGGACGGCCAGCGCGCCCGCGGGCCGCCTGCGCCTCAATGTGTCGCGCATCGCCGCGATTCATTATCTGGCGCCGCTGCTGGGCGGATTTATGCAACGCTATCCCAACATTGAGCTGGATATTGTTACCGACGATGCTTTAGTCGATATCGTTTCTTCCGGTTTTGACGCCGGAATTCGTCTTGGTGAAAAGCTCCATCAGGATATGGTTGCCGTCAGGCTGAGCGGCGACCTTGAAATGAAAGTCGTCGTCTCGCCGCACTATCTGGCGCAAGCGCCGCAGCCGCGAAAGCCGCAGGATTTGCTGCAGCACCCCTGTCTGACTTATCGCAGACCCAGCGACGGCAGCGTTTATCGTTGGGAGTTTCAGCGCGACGGCGAACGCTACGAGATTGCGGTCAAAGGGCCGATCGTCGTCGATGAACCGGCCATGCTGACGCCGTTAGCCCTCAAGGGCACCGGTATTGCCTATCAGTTTGCCCATCAGGTCGATCCCTGGCTTGAGACAGGCCAGCTAGTCCAGCTATTGAAAGAGTGGACCCCGGCTTTTCCCGGGTTTTACGTTTACTACCCCAGCCGTAAGCAGATGGCATCGCCGCTGCGGGCGTTTATTGACTATCTGCTGGCCGTCGGCGGCAAATCGCCTCCGCCAGAATTGCCGTCTGGCTGATTTTGCTTTTATTACGCGGCTTTATGTAAACCGCGCATTCAGCGATAATACGCCTCTATCCGTTTTCTCCTGGGGTCGGTATGAATGAATTCGCACAGCAGCCCGCGCGTAAACGCGCAATGAGCATGAAGCTGAGCACCGCCGTGACCTTAATGATCGGCAGCGTCATCGGTTCAGTACTGATTCTGGTCTATGCCCTGTGGTTTATGCAGATTAGCGGCGCCACCCGCGACGGCGTGAAAGATACGGCGCTGGCGGTGGCGCGGACGCTGGCCGACACCCCGGAAGTCAAGCACGGCCTGACGCTGCCGCCGGACAGCGGCATTATTCAGCCGCTGGCGCTGGCCGTCACCCGGCGCAATGGCCTGCTGTTTGCCGTCGTCACCAATATGGACGGCATTCGCTACTCGCATCCCAATAGCCAGATTATCGGCAAACCTTTTATCGGCGATGACATCCGGCCCACGCTGGCGGGCAAAGAGAACGTTGCCGTCAACCACGGCGTGCTGGCTCCGGCGCTGCGCGTCTTCACCCCGGTGTTTGACGATAGCCGCCGGCAAATCGGCGTGGTGGCGATTGGCATTTCGCTGAGCAAAGTCGATACGCAGATCGCCGCCAGCCGCTGGGATGTGATTCTGACCGTGCTGTTCAGCGCGCTCGTGTGCGCCGTCGGTACATGGAGCCTGGTTCGCGGCCTGAAGCGCGTCCTGCTGGGCCTTGAGCCGCAGGAGATCTCAACGCAGTTCCAGCAGCGCCAGGCGATGCTGCACTCATTAAAAGAGGGCGTCGTGGCGGTGGATACAGACGGCAAGGTGACGCTGATTAACCCCGCCGCGCGCGACATTCTGTTTAACGGCCCCGGGAACGATATCGCGCAAACGCCGCTGCTGGTGGATTTGCAGGAAGTGCTGCAAACCGGCGAGCCGATTTACGATCGGGAGCTGGGCTGTAACGGTCTGCTGCTGATCAGCAACACGGTCCCCGTCCGCGACGAGGATGACGTGGTCGGCGCCATCAGCACCTTCCGTGACAAAACCGAAGTCAGCCAGCTGCTGCAGCGGCTTGACGGGATGGTGAACTATGTGGACGCCCTGCGTACCACCTCGCATGAATTTATGAATAAGCTGCACGTGATCCTCGGCCTGTTGAATATGAAAAGCTACGATAAGCTGGAAGAGTACGTGCTGCAGACCGCCCACACCTATCAGGCGGATATCGGCGAAATCCAGCACCGGATTAAATCACCGGTAGTGGCAGGCTTTTTGATCGGTAAAATTCAGCGCGCTAAGGAGCGGGGTTTTACCCTCACTCTCGCCGAAGAGAGCCTGGTGCCGGACTGCCCGAATGAAAAGCAGGTCACCGTACTGGTTACGGTGCTGGGTAATTTAATCGAGAACGCGCTGGATGCCATGAGCGGCCAGGCCGAAGGCGAAGTCGGCCTGCTGCTGCATTACCAGAACGGCTGGTTAAGCGGCGAAGTCAGCGATGATGGTCCCGGTATCCCGGAAGCATTTATCGATGATATTTTTAATAAAGGCTTCTCCACCAAAGGTGAAAACCGCGGCGTCGGGCTGTTTCTCGCCAGCCAGCAGCTTCGCGAACTGGGCGGATCGCTGGCCGTGGAATCCGAACCCGGCGTATTTACTCAATTTTTTGTTCATCTCCCGTGGGACAGTAAAAGGAAAAGTGCGTGATAAATGTATTAATTGTTGACGATGATGCCATGGTTGCCGAACTGAACCGCCTGTACGTGGGACGGGTCAGCGGCTTCCGCTGCAGCGGTACGGCGTCTACGTTGAGTAAAGCCAGGGAGATGATTAACGACAAGGATCTGGAGATAGACCTGGTGCTGCTGGATGTCTATATGCAGCAGGATAGCGGTCTGGATCTGCTGCCCGCCATTCGCGCGTCCGGACGGGCCATCGACGTGATTATGATTACTTCCGCCGCGGATGCCGCGACGGTTCAGGCCTCGATGCGCTACGGCGTGGTGGACTATCTGATCAAACCCTTCCAGTTTCCACGGTTTGAAGAGGCGCTCACCGCCTGGCGCGAAAAGCGTAAGCTGATGACCGGTCAACCCTATTATGAACAAGCGGATGTCGACCGGCTGCTGCACGGCGGCATACCGGAAGCCGCTGACGCCCGCAAGTTGCCGAAAGGCCTGACGCCCCAGACGCTGCGCACCCTCTGTCAGTGGATTGATGCCCATCCGGACGTGGAGTTCTCCACCGACGAGCTGGCGGCAGCGGTAAATATATCCCGGGTTTCGTGCCGCAAATACCTGATTTGGCTGGCGCAAATTAATATTTTGTACACCAGTATCCACTACGGCGCCACGGGACGTCCGGTGTACCGCTACCACCTGATAGCGGAACAGTACGGCCTGCTTAAGCAGTACAGCCAGTAAGCCGGTAGCCGTCATCCAGCAGCTGAAAGCGGAAACGACGCTGTGAAGAGAGGATAACGTCGCGATTTTTAGTGACGAAAATCGCTTCGATATCCTCGCGCTGGCGCAGCGCCGCGCAGCCTTTCTCTACGCCAAGACCGTAGATCAGGGTGGTCCAGATATCGCCGTCCAGCGAGTCGGCGGAAATAATCGTTACGCTCTCCAGCTCGTTATCCAGCGGGTAGCCGCTGCGCGGGTCGAGAATATGGTGCCAGCGTTTGCCGTCCTGCTCGAAGTAGCGTTCGTAAATGCCCGAGGTCACCACCGATTGCCCCGCCACCGCAATGCTGCCAATCAGCGCATCCGCCGCTGAGTACGGTTTTTTCAGCCCGATTGACCATTCGCCCAGGGTATGGACATTGCCGCCGAGATTAATCAGCGCGGCGTTCACGCCCTGCTGCCGCAAATAGTCGCGCACCCGGTCGGCGATATAGCCTTTCGCGATGGCACCAAGATCGATCTCCATTCCCGTCCGCGCAAGGTAGACGCTGCTGGCGGCGTCATCGAGGATCACATCCTGCGCACGCGTTAACGTCAGGCGAGCGGCAATATCCTGCGGGGCGGGCACGCTCTGACCCTGAAAACCAACGCGCCACAGCTTCACCAGCGGGCCGATCGCCAGGTTAAACGCGCTGTCCCGCACCATGCTGGCGGCTTTGGCGCATTTAATCAACGCATACACCGGGCGGCTCACCGTCACCGGATGCCGCCCGGCGGCATGGTTGATATCCATCACCTGGGAGTGCGCGCGGTTAACGGTGAAAAGATCTTCATAGCCTTTAATCAGCTGAAAGACGCGGGAGGCGAGCGGTTCATCGTGAACGTAGAGCTTGAGGAGAATGGGCGAACCCATCAGTACGGCGGAGTAGCTGTAGACGCGGTTGTCGGACATATCGCACTCCTCAGAGAGATAAGAAGCCGGGCCGTCTATTTGCCAGCCCGGCGGGTGTCGCTGACGTTTAACCTCTGGCGCGTTTCGCCGCCTGATGGCCCGCGAGGGTCCCGAAGATAATGATATCGGCCACCGCGTTACCGCCGATGCGGTTACCGCCGTGAATGCCGCCAACCACTTCGCCCGCGGCAAAAGCGCCCGCAATCACCTGATGACCGGCATTCAGCACCGCGGTATCGGTGTTAATGGTCACGCCGCCCATCGTGTGGTGAACCCCCGGGGCGATACGAATCGCATGGTAAGGGCCTTCATTGATCGGCGCACGCAGCGCGGTGGTACGACCAAAGTCATCGTCATGCTGTTTTTCAACAAAGCCGTTGTAGCGTTCCAGCGTATTGAGAAAAGCATGGTAATCCATCCCCAGTTTCTCCGCCAGCTGACGCGGCGAGCTGGCGCTGGTGACGAAACCTTTAGCGATGTACTCATCGGCGGCTTTGTTTTTCGCCCGGACGTGCTCGTCAAAGACGATATAGGCGAAGTGCTCAGGCAGCGCGATAATCGCGGCGGAAACCTTATCGCGGGTCTCCATTTCGTTGAAGAAGCGGTTGCCCTGCGGGTTCACCAGTATCGCCCCGCCGCCGCGAATCGACTCGGAAATCAGGTACGAGGTTTGCTGCTCGACGGTCGGGTGAATCTGAATTTCACCCATATCCACGGTGCCCGCGCCGATGCGTTCAAGCAGCGCGATACCGCCGCCGGTCGCCCCTTTATGGTTGGTGGTCACAAAGCCCGCCAGATCCGGGCGGTATTTCACCACCATCGCGCTGTTGGCGCTGAAGCCGCCGGTAGCCACCACGATGCTCTTCGTCTGTACCACAACGGATTCGTTTTCATCGGTGAGCAGGCGCACGCCGCTCACCTCATCGTCGGTCATCAGGATCTCTTCCACCGACGTATCCAGCAGGACATCGATACCGCGTTTGGTGATGTTACGCACCAGGCCGCTGATCAGGTAGCCGCCGACCGCCGACCCGTCGCGCGGACGGTGGGTGCGGTCGATGCTCATCCCGCCGGTAGTGGTGATATCGTTAAGCATAATTCCGCGACGCGCCAGCCACTCAATGGCTTCCGGCGCATTCTCCACGAAGCGGCGCAGCAGCTGCGGGTCGTTTTTGTTCTTACCGCCTTTCAGCGTTTCCTGGTAAAACAGCTCTTTGCTATCTTCAATACCTTTCACGCGCTGGAAGCGGGTCTCTGCGGCGTTCATCCCGGCAGAAGCTTTAATCGTGTTACCGCCGATGGTCGGCATTTTTTCAACGATCAGAACGCTCGCGCCTTCATCGTGCGCCTGAATCGCGGCCGCCAGACCGGCTCCGCCGCTGCCGACCACCACCACATCGTAGCTTTTCGGCGCCGCATCGCCCGCGCCCTCTTCGGCGGCCAGCGCTTTACTGGACTTCAACATCGCTTTGGAAACCGCCTTTTTCACCGCTTCGCTCTGGCTGGTTGCGCCGGAAATCGCATCCACGTGCGGGGTGTTGGCGCTGAGGATCCGCTCGCGGATCTCTTCAAAGCTGGTGGTGAACTCGACGGTCTGTACCGGGCTTGCCGCCAGTGCGATATCGGCAATGCGGTCGTTTTCCAGGCTGACGTTGATCACCAGCTCGTTAGCGTCGTCCTGAACGGTTTCGACGAACATCCCCGGTTTGAATTTGGCGTCGCCCATGCTCATATCGCGGATCATCGCTTCCACCAGCGAGAAGCGCCACAGCGGTTCCGGGATGTTCAGCGCTTCGCGCTGGGTGCTGTCAATAAACAGCTCCAGCTCTTCGCCGGCGGCAATGCGCGCCGTCCAGTCAGGATACGCGATACAGGCGCGGCCCACCGCCATCAGGTCGTAGCCGTGATCCAGACCCTGCTCGGCATCGGCCGCGTTCACTACCCCGCCCACGCCCATCACCGGCACCTGAGCCAGGGTTTCAGAGCGCATGGCGCAATATTTTTCAATCAGCGGCGTGGGATCGGTGGTATCGACAATCGAGGGTCGCAGCGTGGCGCCAACCGAGAAGTGGAGATAGTCGACGCCGCGGGCGGCCAGCTTTTCCAGCAGATACATGGTGTCAGCAAAACGGATACCGGGGACTTCCATCTCTTCCGGGGAGAACCGGTAGCCGATAATAAAGGCATCGTCGGCGTACTGGCGGGCCATTTTGTGGGTGATGTCCAGTACCGCCAGCGGGAATTTCGCGCGATTATCGCGGCTGCCGCCCCATTCATCGTCGCGCTGGTTAGAGTTTGGCGAATAAAACTGCTGGATCAGATAGGTGTTCGCGCCGTGAATCTCGACGCCGTCGAAACCGGCCTGAATGGCGCGGCGTACGCCTTCGCCAAACTTCGCGATCATGCCCTCGACTTCAGCGCCGCTCAGCGCGCGGGGGGTTGCTGCGCCATCGCGCGGCGCGGCAATCGCGCTCGGGGCCACCGGCTGGCGTCCGCCGATAAGCTGCGGGTCGACCATCCGGCCGCCGTGGTAGATCTGCAGAATCGCTTTTGACCCTTCCGCCTTGATGGCGGCGGCAATTTTCGCCAGGCCAGCCACTTTTTCATCATTATCGATACCGATGGCGCCGGGGAACGCCAGACCGTAGTCATCAATAAAGCAGCATTCAACGATAATGGTGCCGATACTGCCTGCGCGAGCGCGGTAGTACTCAACCAGTTCGCTGGTCACGGTACCGTCAAAATAACCGGTGCAGGTGGTCATCGGCGCCATTAACAGGCGGTTTTTAAGCTCAGTACCGTTCGGTAAAGTAAAAGGACGCAAAATTCGTGGATGACTGGTCATAATGACGCTCCAGATTTTAAATATTGAAAATTGAGAATTGGGTGACGGAATTGTTTTTGTTTGTATTTGGTAATCCCTTAAGTCATGCCAATAATATAGCGCTTTTTTTAGTTACCAAAATAATTACGTTAATTAAAAAACTATTTAATACCAACAATAACATCGATACCTCCTTTGTATTATTAATTAAATATAATTCGTTCACATAGTGGATATAACCAATAACAAATCTGAAACCATTTTTAACATGTATCGCCAGGAATATATCAAAATAAAATGATAAAATTCAATAAGATAAATACATTATCGGTTCATGAAATCATTCGTGATTTAACATTAAGCCAAATTTCAGACAAATAAACACCTCACTAAACAGGGTTATTCGTAATAATAAAAAAGTGGCTAACAACCCGCTTTTTTTGATCTAAATCAATTGCAACGGCGCATGAAAGCGCAATATATAAATAACCCAATATTTTAATTTAACGCCCAACGAAGCGCGTTAAATAACAGTCAGCGCAATAACCAAAATCGACAATTAATAATTAAAGAAAGTTTTGCAACTAAAGAAATCGAACGGTTAAGCGATGACCAAACCCTATTTTTAACTACTTGCAGATACTCATTATGAAAGAGAAAAAGACAACCATACCGCCTGCCGGTGCAGCAACAAATGCTGCTTATAAACGTCTGCTGATGATGGCGATGCCCATTATCGTTGCCGTCTTACTCTTATTCGTCCCGGTGCCCGACGGCCTTCCCCCTTACGCCTGGCACTACTTTGCCATTTTTGTCGGCGTGATCGTCGGTCTGATCTTCGAACCGCTGCCCGGCGCGGTCATCGGTATTACCGGCGTGGTGGTGATTGCGCTGTGCAGCCAGTGGCTGCTGTTCAGCCCTGAACAGCTGGCCGCGCCAGGGTTCAAGCTTGCCGGCGCCTCCTTTAAATGGGCGGTGAGCGGTTTCGGTAACTCCACCGTCTGGCTTATCTTCGGCGCCTTTATGTTTGCCGCCGGCTACGATAAGACCCAGTTTGGCCGCCGTCTGGCGCTTATTCTGGTGAAGTATCTCGGCCGCCGCAGCCTGACGCTGGGCTACGCCATTACCTTCGCCGACCTGCTGCTGGCGCCGTTTACCCCCTCCAACACCGCGCGCAGCGGGGGGACTATCTACCCGATTATCGCTAACCTGCCGCCGCTGTACGGCTCTAAGCCTAACGACCCGAGCGCGCGCCGTATCGGCTCCTACCTGATGTGGGTGGCCATTACCGCCGCCTGTATCACCAGCTCGATGTTTCTCTCCGCACTGGCGCCGAACCTGCTGGCGCTGGCGCTGGTGAAAAGCATCGTCGGCATTAATATCTCCTGGGGCACCTGGTTTATCGCCTTCCTGCCGCTGGGTATCCTGCTGATTCTGGCAATGCCGCTGCTGGCCTACTGGTTCTACCCGCCGGAAGTGAAAGTCAACGATGAAGTGCCGCTGTGGGCCGCCCGCGAGCTGGAAAAACTTGGCCGCCTGTCGCGCAATGAAATTCTGCTGCTGGTCTTCGTCTGCTTTGCGCTGATGATGTGGATCTTCGCCGCCGAATGGATTGAACCGGCGCTGGCCGCCCTGCTGGTTATCGTGCTGATGCTGTGGACCGGCGTACTTTCGTGGAACGATATCACCAGCAACAAAGCGGCGTGGAATACCTTTGCCTGGTTCGCGACCCTGGTGGCGCTGGCCGACGGCCTCTCCTCCACCGGTTTTATCGCCTGGCTGGGTAAAGAAGGCGGCGCGCTGATGAGCGGCATCTCCCCGGGCGTCGCGACCGTCGTCCTGCTGCTGGCGTTCTATCTGCTGCACTACTTGTTCGCCAGCACCACCGCACACACCACCGCGCTGCTGCCGGCCATGCTGACTATCGCCTCCACCATTCCGGGGATGAATATGCAGGTGTTCGTACTGCTGATGGTGACCTCGCTCGGCGTGATGGGGATTATCACCCCCTACGGTACCGGCCCCAGCCCAATCTACTACGGCAGCGGCTATCTGCCGACCAAAGACTACTGGCGTCTCGGCACCATTTTCGGCGCCATCTTCCTGGCCGCCCTGCTGCTGATTGGCTATCCGTGGATGTCCATGATGTTCTGATTCATAACCGTCGGGCCGAACCCGGCGGTTTTACTCTTAGGGAGCAAAGCAATGTCGACTAAACCATTTGTCTATCAGGAAGCCTTTCCGCTAGCAAAAGATCAGACTGAATACTATCTGCTGAGCAAAGAGCACGTGTCCGTGGCCGAATTTGAAGGCCAGGAGATCCTCAAAGTAGACCCTCAGGCCCTCACCCTTCTGGCACAACAGGCCTTTCACGATGCGGCGTTTATGCTGCGCGTTTCCCACCAAAAACAGGTCGCGCAGATCCTTCTCGACCCTGAAGCCAGCGATAACGATAAGTACGTGGCGCTGCAGTTCCTGCGCAACTCTGAAATCGCGGCCAAAGGCGTGCTGCCCACCTGCCAGGATACCGGCACGGCGATTATTATGGGTAAGAAAGGCCAGCGCGTGTGGACCGGCGGCGGTGATGAAGCGGCCCTCGCCCGCGGCGTCTATAACACCTATACCGAGGATAACCTGCGCTATTCGCAGAACGCCGCGCTGGATATGTACAAAGAGGTCAACACCGGGACTAACCTGCCTGCGCAAATCGACCTCTACAGCGTCGACGGCGATGAATATAAATTCCTCTGTATGGCCAAAGGGGGCGGCTCGGCCAACAAAACCTATCTGTATCAGGAAACCAAAGCGTTAATCACTCCGGCGAAGCTGAAAAACTATCTCGTTGAGAAGATGCGCACGCTCGGTACCGCCGCCTGCCCGCCGTACCATATCGCCTTTGTGATTGGCGGTACCTCGGCAGAAGCGACGCTAAAAACGGTGAAGCTGGCCTCTACCCACTATTACGACGAACTGCCGACCGAAGGCAACGAACACGGCCAGGCCTTCCGCGATATTCAGCTGGAGCAGGAACTGCTGGTGGAGGCGCAAAACCTCGGTCTCGGCGCGCAGTTCGGCGGCAAATACTTCGCCCACGATATCCGCGTCATCCGCCTGCCGCGCCACGGCGCCTCCTGCCCGGTGGGCATGGGCGTCTCCTGTTCGGCTGATCGCAATATCAAAGCCAAAATCAACCGCCACGGTATCTGGATTGAGAAACTGGAGAGCAACCCGGGTCAGTATATTCCCGAACATCTGCGCCAGCAGGGCGAAGGCAAGGTCGTCAGCATCGATCTTAATCAGCCGATGAGCGAGATTCTGGCCCAGCTTTCCGCCCATCCGGTCTCGACGCGTCTGACGCTCAACGGCACCATTATTGTGGCCCGCGATATCGCCCACGCGAAGCTGAAAGAGCTTATCGATAACGGTGAGGAACTGCCGCAGTACGTCAAAGATCACCCGATCTACTACGCCGGCCCGGCGAAAACCCCGGAAGGCTATGCGTCCGGCTCCCTTGGCCCCACCACCGCAGGCCGAATGGACTCTTACGTCGACCTGCTGCAATCCCACGGCGCAAGCATGGTGATGCTGGCCAAAGGCAACCGCAGCCAGCAGGTCACCGATGCCTGTCACAAGCACGGCGGTTTTTACCTCGGCAGCATCGGCGGCCCGGCGGCGGTGCTGGCGCAGCAGAGCATCAAGAGCCTGGAGTGCGTGGCCTATCCTGAACTGGGGATGGAAGCCATCTGGAAAATCGAAGTGGAAAACTTCCCGGCGTTTATTCTGGTGGATGACAAAGGCAATGACTTCTTCCAGCAGATCCAGAATAAGCAGTGCGCAGGCTGTTCGCAGCAAAGAGGATGATATTACCCGCCCCTGGCGGCGGGTAACCGTCGAAGGCCGTCGCATGACGGCCTGAGATGTGCGACAAACCTGCCGGGTGGCGGCTAAACGGCATCCAGCTCGTCAAATACCTGCTGCGCCAGATGCATCGTGGCGTTGGCGGCGGGCAGGCCGCAGTAGAGCGCGGAGTGCATAATCAGCTCTTTCAGCTCATCGCGGGTGACGCCGTTATTAAACGCCGCGCGCAGATGCATTTTCAGCTCTGCTTCGCGGTTCAGCGCAATCAGCATGGCAATAGTGATCATGCTGCGGGTATGATGATCGAGCCCCGGCCGGGTCCATGTCTCTCCCCAGGCGTAGCGGGTAATAAAATCCTGGAACTCTTCATTCAGCGGCGTCAGCTTTTGCAGCGTCTTATCGACGTGAGCATCGCCGAGCACCTTCCGCCGGACCTCCATTCCCCGCTGATACCGCTGTTTATCGTCCATGCTTTTCCCCCTGAACAAAACCCAGCAGCGCCGAGCTGAACGCCCCCGGCGCTTCGATATTCGATAAATGCGAAGCCGCCAGCACGACGACTTCAGAGACCGGGATCTGCTGATGCAGGAAGTTGGCGTCCGCCACCGTTGTGACAGGGTCACTTTCTCCGGCGACGATCAGCACCGGAATCGCGATCTGCGCGACCTCTCCACGCAGATCGGCGGCGGCCAGCGCTTCGCAGCAGGCCGCATAGCCTTCAGCATCGATATGGGTCAGTTGGTGACACAATGCTTCCACCACTTCCGGCGTCTTCTGGCGAAATGCGTGGGTAAACCAGCGGTCCGCGGCGCCTGCGGCGACCACTGCCATCCCTTCCTGACGCACCGTGCGGGCACGCGACAGCCAGCCGGCCTGGTCGCCAATACGCGCAGCGGTGTTGGCAACGACCAGCCCCTGAAAACGTTCAGGGGCAAAGCGCCCCAGCCACAGGCCGGTCAGGCCGCCCATTGAAATCCCGCAGAACCAGGCTTTAGCGATATTAAGATGATCGAGCAGCGCAATCACATCTTCGCCGAGCTGCGCCAGCGTCACTTTACCGTTTTTACGGGTGGCGCCATGGCCGTGGGTATCGTAGCGCAGCACGCGAAAATGCTGCGTTAACGACTCAAGCTGCGGCTGCCACATCGCCCGGGTGGTGCCCAGCGAGTTAGAGAGAACGATGACCGGCGCGTCTTGCGGCCCGTCTATCTGATAATCAACATTCATAACGTTGCTCCTTATAGCGCGCCACAACCTGGCGCACGAAGAGTGCTGAGCTGCCGGTCGCCGTTGTCGGGTCCAGCAGTTGGGTTAAGCGGCTGGCGGAGAGATGCTCACTGACCAGCGGATCTGTTTCCAGCACGCTTAACAGCGAACGTGACGCATCCAGCGCCTGGCGACACAGCGCCTCAACCCGGTGATGAGCCTCGGCTTTGCCGACAAACTCCGCCAGCGCCAGAGTGACGGCCTCGGCCATAATCAGGCCATGGGTGATATCGAGGTCGGCGCGCATCTTATGCGGGAAGACCTGCATGTCGCGGACCAGCGTTTCGCTCTGCGCCAGCGCGCCGCCGGCGAGGGTTATCAGCTCCGGCAGCGTTTCCCACTCCGCCTGCCAGCCGCCCAGCGCCCGCTCGTGCTGCTGGATCTGCCCGGCATAGAGCGTTGCCACCAGTCCGGGCGTACGCTGGGCGGCGGTCAAAATAGCGGCGCAGGAGATGGGATTGCGTTTGTGCGGCATGGTAGACGATCCGCCGCGTCCTTCGGCGACCGGTTCACCCACCTCTGCAACCTCGGTTTGCATCAGCAGAGAAAAATCATTGGCGAATTTACCCAGCGTGCCGCAGACGCCCGCGTACCATGCCCCCACCTCCAGCAGCCGGTCGCGCTGGCTGTGCCACGGCGCGTCCGGAAGCTGCAGGTCGAGGGTTTTCGCCAGCGCGCCGGCGATCCGCGGCGCCTGCGTTTTAAGGGAATCGAGGGTGCCCGCCGCGCCGCCAAACTGCAGCGCCAGCACCCTTGAGCTCATCTCTCGCAGACGCACCTGCCAGCGCAGCAGCGCATCCAGCGTCCCGGCCAGTTTCAGACCGAAGGTGACCGGCAGCGCATGCTGCATCCAGGTACGCCCGGCCATCACCGTATCCTGATAGCGCGCCGCCTGATGGGCTAACGCGTCGAGCAGTTGCTGCAGCAGGGAGTCCGTTTCCGCCAGCGCGCCGCGCAGTTGCAGGATAAAGCCGGTGTCGATAGCATCCTGGCTGGTCGCCCCCCAGTGTACGTAGCGCGCCGCCGCGTCATCCCGTTGTTTAACCCGCGCGGTCAGCTGTTTGACCAGCGGGATCGCCAGATTCCCGGCGCTGGCGGCGGCCTGCCCCAGCGCGGAGAAGTCGATGTTTTCGTGCCGGCAACTCTCAATAATGGGATTAAGCGCCGCCTGCGGCACGAGGCCGCATTCGACCTGAGCGCGAGCCAGCGCGGCTTCAAAATCCAGCATCCCCTGTACCCGCTGCGCATCGCTGAACCAGGCGGTCAGCGGACTGGTGCGCATCATCGGGGTCAACAAACTCATTATGGCTCCTTAAACGCGTTCTATAATCAGCGCGATCCCCTGACCGACGCCGATACACATGGTGCACAGCGCATAGCGCCCGCCGGTACGGCGCAGCTGGTACGCCGCGGTCATTGCCAGACGGCCGCCGGAGGCGCCAAGCGGATGTCCGAGGGCTATCGCGCCGCCGTTAGGGTTGACGTGCGCCGCATCGTCGGGCAGACCCAGATCGCGCGTGACCGCCAGCGCCTGAGCGGCAAAGGCCTCATTCAGTTCAATGACGTCCATCTGCCCAAGCGTTAGCCCGGTTTGCGCCAGCACCTTACGTACCGCCGGCGCCGGGCCAAATCCCATAATACGCGGCGCCACCCCTGCCGTCGCGACGCCCACCACGCGGGCGAGCGGCTGTAAATCATTGGCGGCCAGCGCCTGCTCGCTGGCAAGCAGCAGCGCGCAGGCGCCGTCGTTGACTCCGGAAGCGTTACCTGCCGTCACCGTACCGTCGGCGCGCACAACGCCGCGCAGCCTGGCCAGCGCCTCCGCCGTGGTACTGCGCGGGTGCTCATCGCGGCTAAAGAGTAGCGGTTCGCCCTTACGCTGCGGCACCGAGACGGCAATCAGCTCGTCGGCAAAGCGTCCGGCCTCCTGCGCCGCCGCCGTACGCAGCTGGCTACGCAGCGCAAACGCATCCTGGTCCTCCCGCGTAATGGCGAAATCGTCCGCCACGTTTTCCGCCGTTTCCGGCATCGAATCCACGCCGTACAGCGCTTTCATCTGCGGGTTAATGAAGCGCCAGCCGATGGTGGTATCTTCCATCCGCATCGTGCGGCTAAAGGCGCTTTCGGCCTTGCCCATCACAAAAGGCGCGCGCGACATGCTCTCCACGCCGCCGGCGATCATCAGCTGAGTTTCGCCGCTTTTAATCGCGCGCGCTGCGATACCGATCGCATCAAGGCTGGAACCGCACAGGCGGTTTACGGTACTGCCCGGTACGCTTTCCGGCAGACCGGCCAGCAGCAGCGCCATGCGCGCAACGTTGCGGTTATCTTCCCCCGCCTGGTTAGCGCAGCCGTAAATCACATCGTCAATACGCGCCGGATCGAGTCCCGGGTTGCGCTCCAGCAACGCTTTCAGCGGCAGCGCCGCCAGATCGTCGGCGCGCAGGGTGGCCAGGGTACCGCCAAAGCGGCCGAACGGCGTCCGCACCGCATCACAGATAAATGCCTGATTCATCATAGGTTCCTTACGCGCTTTCCGCCAGTTGTGCAAAAGTCAGCGCCACCGGCGTGATGCGCTGCAGTTCCTCAAAAGAGAGGCCATTAAAGATTTCCCGCACCACCGGGCCGCTTTCGCTGATATCGATGACCGCCAGGTCGGTGTAGATACGGCTGACGCAGCCGACGCCGGTCAGCGGATAGGTGCAGTGCTCTACCAGCTTGCACTCCCCGTCGCGGGTCAGGTGATCCATCATCACGAAGACCTGACGAGCGCCAATGGCCAGATCCATCGCTCCGCCGACGGCAGGAATGGCGTCGGGCGCGCCGGTACTCCAGTTCGCCAGATCGCCGCTGGCGGAAACCTGGTAAGCGCCAAGCACGCAGATATCGAGGTGCCCGCCGCGCATCATGGCGAAGGAGTCGCCGTGGTGAAAGTAGCAGCCGCCGTTGAGCAGAGTCACATACTCTTTCCCGGCGTTAATCAGCTCCGGAGCCTCTTCCCCCGGCAGCGGTTTCGGCCCCATCCCCAGCAGGCCGTTTTCGCTGTGCAGGAAGATTTCTTTATCGGCAGGAAGATAGTTGGCGATGCGGGTGGGCAAGCCGATCCCCAGATTGACGTAAGCGCCTTCGGGAATATCGCGGGCCACGCGCTGGGCCATCTCATCGCGAGTCAGTTTTTGCATTAAGAGTTCCTCAGGCGCTTTTAGCGGCAATCAGGTTTTCCAGGGAGTAGACGCGCTGCACAAAAATGCCCGGGGTAATGATGCTTTCCGGGTCGAGATCGCCCAAGGGCACCAGCTGCGAAACTTCTACAATGGTGGTTTTCGCGGCGGTCGCCATAATCGGGCCAAAATTGCGCGCCGCTTTGCGATAAACCAGGTTTCCCCAGCGGTCGCCCTGGTGGGCTTTGATCAACGCGAAGTCGGCCCTGATAGGGTATTCGAGCACGTAATGACGCCCGTCAATTTCGCGGGTCTCTTTCCCCTCCGCCAGCGGCGTACCGTAGCCGGTGGGGGTAAACACTGCGCCGAGGCCAGCGCCTGCCGCCTGGATCCGCGCCGCGAGGTTGCCCTGCGGTACCAGCTCCAGCTCAATTTTGCCGCGGCGATAAAGGTCATCGAAAATCTGCGAATCAACCTGACGTGGGAACGAACAGATCATTTTTCGCACCCGACCGGCCTTCAGCAGCGCCGCCAGGCCGACTTCGCCGTTGCCCGCATTGTTATTGATAATGGTTAAATCACGGGCCCCCTGTTCTATCAGAGCATCTATCAGGTACGTCGGCTGCCCGGCGGGGCCAAAACCGCCAATCATTATGGTCGCCCCGTCGTGGATCCCGGCGATGGCATCACGTAGCGTCGACACGCTTTTATCAATCATCAGGTCGCTCCTGTATGTGCGGTAATCGCACTTTTATTCGTTGTTCGCACAAAATGTGACCCGCTTAACGATGCTGGTCAAGGGCGATAATCGAAATATGGTGCGATAATCGAACATCGTGTATGTTTAGCGAAAGAATGTGATCGACGGCAAATACGGAGAAGAAAATGGAGAAGCATCCAGATGATTTACTGACGGGCGATAGCGATCCGTTTAAGGGCGATCCGAACTTTATGGCTTCGCTGGCGCGCGGGCTGGAGGTGATCCAGGCGTTTACTCCGCAGCGCCCGCTGCTCTCAATTTCGCAGATCAGCCAAAAGACCGGCATTCCGCGCGCGGCGGTGCGCCGCTGCCTGTATACGCTGAGCAAACTGGGCTTTGTTTACGCCGAAGATGGTAAAAATTTCCAGCTGCGACCGAAAATTCTGGCGCTGGGCCACGCCTGGCTTGCCTCCACGCCGCTGGCGCGTTCGGCGCAGCCGGTGCTGAAGCATTTAAGCGAAATGCTCAATGAGTCCTGCTCCATCGCCACTCTCGACGGCGACGACATTCTTTATATCGCTCGCGCGTCGAGTTCGCGCATTATGACCATCGATCTCGACATCGGCAGCCGCCTGCCCGCCTGGGCGACCTCCATGGGACGCGTGCTACTGAGCTATCAGCCGGAGGAGAAGCTGAACGATATGCTGGGCCGGGTCACGATGATTCGCTATACCCCGCAAACCGTTGATTCGGTTGCAAAGCTGCGTACCGAACTTAAGCGCGTGCACCAGCAGGGCTACGCGCTTAACGATCAGGAGCTCGAGATGGGGCTGCGCTCGCTGGCGGTGCCGCTCTTTAACCCTCAGGGGCAGATTCAGGCTGCGCTGAACGTCGGCGTACACGCCGGGCAGGTCTCCACGCACGAGATGCTGGAGCGGGTGTTACCCGAGCTACAGAAAGCAGCCCGGGAACTGACGCTGCTGATGCGCTAGCGGCTATGCTTGGCGTGGCGCTCCCAGTTTTCCTGCTTTGCCTCCGCCGATTTCCGCAGGGCCACGTAGCAGGCGCCGCTGCCGCCGTGGTGCGGTAACGCCGCGCAGAACGCCTGGACTTCCGGGAGCTCCACCAGCCAGCGCGCCAGGTAGCTGCGAATAATATTGGCGTGCGCGTTATCGTCGCGCCCTTTGCCATGCACGATCAGCACATTACGCAGCCCCTCTTTTTGCGCCTGGACCACAAAAGCAAACAGATTCTGTCGGCACTTCTCCACCGGCTGGCGCAGCAGATTGAGGCTTGCCTGCTGGCCGTATTTGCCGCGCCGGAGCTTCTCCAGTACGCCGCTTTGCAGACCTTCCCGCTTAAACTCAAGGGCGGTTGCCAGCGGCACAATATCGAGATAGCCGGTGGTCAGAAAGTTATCCAGCTGCAGGGGATCAATCCGCTGCGCGGCGCGAGTATTGCGCGCGGGGTGCCAGTGAACGTCGTGATTATGTTTCAGAGGCTGAACGTCCTCCATGGCGCCAAGAAATAGGGATTTGTCGTCAAGGTTCATGCGCGCTCCTCCAGCTACTACCGGGTGGTTACTATAGCCGTCTCGCGGCGCCTCCTCAACGCGTTTAACCACCTCTGCGCGATTATGGAAACAGTTGACGGCTCTGACGACGAAACAGCGTGATTAATGACGCGGTTAAGGGCGTTTGCCGCGTATCGCGGCGCTGAATCAGAAAATAGGCGGCTTTGGGTAACGCTTCGCGGATGGGGATCATCACCAGCTTATCCGCCATCATCGGGTCGTTGCCAAGTTCGACCGGCAGAATGCTGAGAAAATCGCTTTTCACCACCAGGCTAATGCACGAAGAGAAGGTCTCACAAACGATATCCACCTTTGGCGCCAGTCCGGCCTGGTTAAACATCTCCTGCAGCTGTTTGAAGTAGCTGCCGCGCGGCGTCGGCATCGTCCAGTGGTGATCGAGCAGCTCGGTCAGTGAAGTGACGTGTGCCGCCGGGTGACCGGCGCGGGCGAATACCGCGAAGGGTTTCTCAAATAGCTTCTCAAAGCTGAATTCATGATCGTAGGGGCCGGGATAGTAAGTATTGATAGTGAAATCCAGCTCACCCTGGCGCAGTTCATTAATCATCGCCAGCAGCTGTCCTTCCATAATCCGCACCTTCACCAGAGGATGCTGCTGATGAAAGCGGCAAATAACCGAAGGCATCAGCGAACGCGCTACGCTGGCGCCAAGGCCGATATTAATCTGCCCGGCCTGCTCGCCCTGACGTTGCAGTAATTCATCCTGCGCCACCCGCAGCTCTTCCAGGATCAGGCTCGCATGTTGATAAAAGCTTTCGCCATTTTCGGTCAGCGCCACCCCCTGGCTACGGCGCACAAACAGCTGCGCGGAGAGCCCCTCTTCCAGCTCTTTAATCGCTTTGGTCAACGCCGGCTGCGAAATCGCCAACGCCCGGCTGGCGCCGCGAATACTTCCTTCGCGCGCGACCTCAACGAAGGCGCGAATGTGGTGAAATTTAATCTGAAATGACATGTTGTGAGTGATAACCAGTGTTTATCAGACAGAAGAAAATGACATCTACTGTAATCGATTGTGCTGTGGCAGGTTAAGGATGAGAGTGCATGAAAGTGATGGGTGATAAGTAAAGGCTATCACTTCGTGAACACCATCACAGTTTTTGCTTATAACGGGAAAGGTTATGCCGCAACTTTATGATTTCATCAACCAGCTGGCGCCAAAAATGACCGAATGGCGTCGCGATTTTCACCTGCATGCGGAATCCGGCTGGCTGGAGTTCCGCACCGCCAGCAAAGTGGCGGAAGTATTAGACGGTCTGGGTTATCAGCTGGCGCTGGGGCGCGACGTTATCGATGCCGATAGCCGTATGGGCCTGCCTGATGAAGAGACGCTGGCGCAGGCGTTCCAGCGCGCCCGCGCGCAGGGTGCGCCTGAACGCTGGCTACCGGCGTTTGAAGGCGGCTTCGCCGGAGTGGTGGCGACCCTCGATACCGGGCGGCCGGGGCCGACGCTGGCGTTTCGCGTCGACATGGATGCGCTCGATCTCAACGAGCAGCATGACGATAGTCACCGTCCGCATCGCGATCGTTTTGCCTCCTGCAACGACGGCATGATGCATGCCTGCGGCCACGACGGTCACACCGCAATCGGGCTGGGTCTGGCGCACGTTCTGAAGGAGTATGCCGCGCAGCTCAACGGGACGATGGTGCTGATTTTCCAGCCGGCGGAAGAAGGTACCCGCGGCGCGCGCGCCATGGTCGCGGCGGGCGTGCTTGATGAGGTGGATTACTTTACCGCCATTCATATCGGTACCGGTGTCCCTGCCGGCACCGTCGTCTGCGGCGGCGATAACTTTATGGCCACCACCAAATTCGATGTGCAGTTCAGCGGCGTCGCCGCCCACGCTGGTGGTAAACCGGAAGATGGCCGTAACGCGCTACTGGCAGCGGCCCAGGCCGCCCTTGCCCTGCACGCCATCGCGCCGCACAGCGCCGGGGCATCAAGGGTTAACGTCGGCGTCATGCAGGCCGGTACCGGACGTAACGTGGTTCCCTCCTCCGCGCTATTAAAAGTCGAAACCCGTGGCGAAACCGATGCCATTAACCAGTACGTCTTTGAGCGGGCTAAACAGGCGATCGCCGGCGCGGCGACCATGTATGAAGCCAGTTACCAGCTGCAGCTGATGGGCGCGGCCACCTCCAGCGCCCCGTCGCCGGCGTGGGTGGACTATCTGCGCCAGCAGACGGCCCAGGTCCCCGGCGTTAAACAGGCTGTCGATCGTATCGCTGCCCCGGCGGGTTCCGAGGATGCCACTCTGATGATGGCCCGGGTCCAGGAGCGCGGCGGTCTCGCCTCATACATGATATTCGGCACGGAACTGAGCGCCGGTCACCACAATGAAAAATTCGATTTCGACGAGAACGTGATGACCCTGGCCGTCGAAACGTTAGCACGCGTCGCCCTGAACTTTCCCTGGCAGCGAGGTGTGTAATGGAACACGTTTATCAATTTGTCGATGACGTTATTGAGGGGCGGCGCAACGATTTTTGCGCCATTGCCGATGATATCTGGGACCATCCGGAAACCCGCTTTCAGGAGTTCTGGTCGGCTGCGCGTTTGGCCGATGCGCTGGAAGCGGAAGGCTTTCAATTGACCCGCAATGCCGGCGGGATCCCCAACGCCTTTATCGCCAGCTTCGGCGCGGGCCAACCGGTGATTGCCCTCCTCGGCGAATTTGACGCCCTGGTGGGGCTCAGCCAGCAGGCCCACTGCGCGAAACCCGCGTCTTCTACGCCGGGAGAAAACGGCCACGGGTGCGGACATAATCTGCTTGGTACGGCGGCGTTCGCCGCCGCGGTCGCCGCCAGGAACTGGCTGCAGCAACAGGGCGGCGCCGGCACGCTTCGCTTCTATGGCTGTCCCGGCGAGGAAGGCGGCTCGGGGAAAACCTTCATGGTCCGCGAGGGGTTATTCGATGACATCGATGCCGCTCTGACCTGGCATCCGGAAGCCTGGGCCGGGATGTTCAGCACCCGCACCCTTGCCAACATTCAGGCGGCGTGGCGGTTTACCGGCACCGCGGCGCACGCGGCAAACTCGCCGCATTTGGGCCGCAGCGCGCTGGATGCCGTGACGCTGATGACCACCGGCAGCAACTTCCTTAACGAACATATTATCGAAAAAGCGCGGGTGCACTACGCCATCACCGATACCGGCGGCGTCTCTCCCAACGTTGTTCAGGCGCAGGCGGAGGTGCTGTATCTCATTCGCGCGCCGGAAATGGCCGACGCGCAGCAAATCTTCGCCCGGATCGAGAAAATCGCCCAGGGCGCGGCGTTGATGACCGAGACCCGCGTCAGCTCTCGCTTCGAAAAAGCCTGTTCCAGCTATCTGCCCAACCGCACGCTGGAAGCGGCGATGTATCAGGCGGTTTGCCATTACGGCACGCCGCCCTGGAACGCGGAAGAGCGCGCATTCGCCGCCGAAATTCGCGCAACCTTGAGCGCGAACGATATCAATAACAGCCTGAAAAACATTGCCGACACCGGCGGCGAGGACGGGAAAGCGTTCGCCCGCCGCCACCGCGAAACGCGCCTGATCGATGAAGTGGCGCCGTGGGCGGCAACGGACAACATCCTTGCGGGCTCTACCGACGTCGGCGACGTGAGCTGGAAGGCCCCCGTGGCCCAGTGCTTCAGCCCCTGTTTTGCCGTCGGGACGCCGCTGCACTCCTGGCAACTGGTGAGCCAGGGCAGAACCTCCATCGCCCACAAAGGGATGCTGCTGGCGGGGAAAGTGCTGGGCGCGACGGCCATTCGTCTGTTCAGCGACAGGGCGTTACTGACCGCCAGCCAGCAGGAACTGGCGCAGGTCTTAGCCGAAAGGCCCTACCGGTGCCCCATTCCACAGGAGATCAACCCTTCGATTTTAAAATAATAAAAGCCCCGTGGATGGAGTACGGCAACGCGGTAATCGCCAAAAAAATAACGGCTGACACGCCCAGGGGTAAAGAGACAACCAACACAACAACGACAACTGAGGAACGCCCATGAGTATGTCATCCATACCGTCGCCTTCCCCCACCGGTAAGCTTTATGGCTGGGTTGAAAAAATAGGTAACAAGGTCCCGCATCCGTTTTTACTGTTTATCTATCTGATTGTGGCGTTAATGGTCGCCACCGCCATCCTGTCGGCGCTGAACGTCGGGGTACAGAACCCCACCGACGGCTCGCGAGTGGTGGTGAAAAATTTGCTTAGCGTTGAAGGATTGCACTGGTTTTTGCCGAACGTCATTAAGAATTTCAGCGGTTTCGCGCCGCTGGGGGCCATTCTGGCTCTGGTGCTGGGGGCCGGTTTTGCGGAACGAGTGGGCCTGCTGCCTTCGCTGATGGTGAAAATGTCATCCCACGTTAGCGCCCGTTACGCCAGCTATATGGTGCTGTTTATCGCCTTCTTTAGCCACATCTCTTCCGATGCCGCGCTGGTGATTATGCCGCCGCTGGGCGCCCTGATGTTCCTCGCCGTCGGCCGCCACCCGGTTGCCGGGCTGCTGGCGGCCATCGCCGGCGTCGGCTGCGGCTTCACGGCCAATCTGCTCATCGTCACCACCGATGTCCTGCTCTCTGGCATCAGCACCGAAGCGGCAAAAACCCTTGACGCCTCGCTCCACGTCAGCGTGATTGATAACTGGTATTTTATGGCAACCTCAGTGATCGTTCTCACGCTGGTTGGCGGATTGATTACCGATAAACTGGTGGAACCGCGGTTAGGGCAATGGCAAGGCAACAGCGATGAAACGCTGCAGACGTTGACGCCGGAACAGCGCTTCGGCCTGCGCGTGGCCGGCGTGGCCGCGCTGTTATTCGTGGCGGCGATCGCGCTGATGGTCGTGCCGGAAAACGGTATCCTGCGCGATCCCATCAAGCATACCGTGATGCCTTCGCCGTTTATAAAAGGGATCGTCCCGCTCATTATCTTTTTCTTCTTCGTCGTTTCACTGGCCTACGGCATCGCCACCGGCAAAATTCGCCGCCAGGCCGACTTGCCTCAGCTGATGATTGAGCCGATGAAAGAGATGGCAGGTTTTATCGTGATGGTCTTCCCGCTGGCCCAGTTCGTCGCCATGTTCAACTGGAGCAATATGGGGAAATTTATGGCCGTCGGCTTGACGGATCTGCTGGAGAGCGCGGGAATGAACGGCGTACCGGCGTTTGTCGGCCTGGCGCTGCTATCCGCCTTTTTGTGTATGTTTATCGCCAGCGGTTCGGCAATCTGGTCGATTCTGGCGCCGATTTTCGTGCCGATGTTTATGCTGCTGGGCTTTCACCCGGCATTTGCGCAGATTCTGTTTCGCATCGCCGACTCATCGGTGCTGCCGCTGGCGCCGGTATCGCCGTTTGTGCCGCTATTTCTCGGCTTCTTACAGCGCTACCGGCCCGACGCTAAGCTTGGAACCTACTACTCGCTGGTCTTGCCTTATCCATTAATATTCCTTGCCGTCTGGCTACTGCTGCTGGTTGGCTGGTACCTCGTGGGGCTGCCCATCGGACCGGGTATTTATCCGCGATTACCTTAACGTCGCGACAGGCCAGGGAAGGCCACAAAAACGTTAACGCCAGGTCGCGCGGTTACTGATGACTTTATACAGTCCTTCAATCGCCAAAGCGATCAGATGAATTACTAAGCCGCTGATAATCACAATTACAACGCCAGTCATCATATATTGCATATCACCACCTTTGTTGGTAAAAACCCGCGCAGAAACGCCGGGAAATCATGGACTCAAGGAAAGCCAGTCTGTTTATCTGCCGCGCCGGATGGTTGCCGGTGAATTCGCCGCCGGATAAAGGTAGCAAAATCGCCTTGCCAACGCGTCTGCGAGTGAATGTAAAAATAAACATCGCTTTCCTCACCTCATAATTAATAGTCCATGCTGACCCTGTTTGTTGACCTTTTCGGAGTATGGTTTGCCCACATCGCGTCGTGCTATGGTGATGCCCTGCCAAAATAACCTCGCTGAAGGAGGACCGATGCTCACGCTGTTGCAAGATAAAATTGACACCCCGCTGGGGCCGCTGTGGGTGATTTGCGATGAGCAGTTTAACCTGCGGGCCGTTGAGTGGGATCAGCACCGCGACCGCATGGAACAACTGCTGGATGTGCATTATCGCCGTGAAGGCTACCAACGCGTTGATTCGCGTAATCCCGGTAACCTGAGCCGTAAGCTTAGCGATTACTTCGCGGGCGATCTCGCCGTTATCGACACCTTACCTACCGCCACCGGCGGGACGCCGTTTCAGCGGGAAGTCTGGCAAACGCTGCGCACCATCCCCTGCGGCCAGGTCATGCACTACGGTCAGCTCGCGGAGGCGCTGGGACGTCCGGGCGCGGCGCGCGCCGTGGGTGCCGCCAACGGTTCAAATCCTGTCAGTATTGTGGTGCCCTGCCACCGGGTGATCGGGCGTAACGGCACCATGACGGGTTACGCCGGCGGCGTGCAGCGAAAAGAGTGGCTATTGCGTCACGAAGGCTATCTGCTCCTTTGACCGTAAGTGCCTTTTCTGGAATCTTCCGGTAATTTTACAATCCAACATCGCCAGATAATTTATTCATAATCAATGAGATAAAATGGGTAACTGATTTACCCTTTTAATATTACGTGTTTCAGGGGTTCGAGACTTACCTGCTCACCAAAAAGATGTTAAAATTGACCAATATCAATTAAAGCCTGAGCAGACTTATGATCCCGGAAAAGCGAATTATACGACGCATTCAGTCTGGCGGTTGTGCAATCCATTGCCAGGATTGCAGCATTAGCCAGCTTTGCATCCCTTTTACTCTGAACGAGCATGAGCTTGACCAGCTTGATAACATCATCGAGCGGAAAAAGCCTATCCAGAAAGGACAGACCTTGTTCAAAGCCGGTGATGAGCTGAAATCGCTGTATGCAATTCGTTCTGGCACCATTAAAAGCTACACCATCACCGAACAGGGCGATGAGCAGATCACCGGTTTTCATCTGGCCGGCGATTTGGTCGGCTTTGACGCTATCGGCACCGCCCACCACCCGAGCTTTGCCCAGGCGCTGGAAACCTCAATGGTCTGCGAGATTCCGTTTGAAACGCTGGACGACCTCTCCGGTAAGATGCCGAACCTGCGTCAGCAGATGATGCGTCTGATGAGCGGCGAGATCAAAGGCGATCAGGATATGATCCTGCTGCTTTCTAAAAAGAACGCAGAGGAGCGCCTGGCGGCCTTTATCTACAATCTGTCCCGCCGTTTCGCGCAGCGCGGCTTCTCGCCGCGTGAGTTCCGCCTCACCATGACCCGTGGCGATATCGGCAACTATCTGGGCCTGACGGTAGAAACCATCAGCCGCCTGCTGGGACGTTTCCAGAAAAGCGGTATGCTGGCGGTTAAAGGCAAATATATCACCATCGAAAACAGCGACCTGCTGGCGCAGCTTGCTGGCCAGGCCCGCAACGTCGCCTGATAGTCCTCCCGTATCCGGCCGGATCGCGAATTTTTTTCTAATTTGTTGATCTGGCCAGGCTCATCCCCTGTTTCATTTCATCCATATAGGTTATCTTTTTAATACAGACTGTAGTTACAGTTGTAAGGAGACCCTGTATGGCGAAGTATCAGAACATGCTGGTAGTAATCGACCCCAATCAGGACGACCAGCCTGCATTGCGGCGCGCGGTGTATCTGCACCAACGGATTGGTGGCCGCATCAAAGCCTTTTTGCCGATCTATGATTTTTCTTATGAAATGACCACCCTGCTCTCCCCCGACGAACGCACGGCCATGCGCCAGGGCGTCATCGGGCAGCGTACCGCCTGGATCCGCGAGCAGGCAAAATTCTATATAGAGTCCGGCGTGCCCATTGATATTAAAGTGGTGTGGCACAATCGTCCCTTCGAAGCCATTATTCAGGAAATCATCAGCGACAAGCATGATTTAGTGCTGAAGATGGCGCACCAGCACGACAAGCTGGAAGCGGTGATTTTCACCCCAACGGACTGGCACCTGCTGCGTAAATGCCCATGTCCGGTCTGGATGGTCAAAGATCAGCCGTGGCCGGAAGGCGGTAAAGCGCTGGTGGCGGTCAATCTCGCCAGTGAAGAGAACTACCACAACGCGCTCAATGAAAAACTGGTCAGAGAAACCATTGAGCTGGCGGAACAGGTTAACCATACAGAGGTTCACCTGGTGGGCGCCTATCCCGTCACGCCCATCAATATCGCGATTGAGCTCCCTGATTTTGACCCCAGCGTCTATAACGACGCCATTCGCGGTCAGCATCTGCTGGCCATGAAAGCGCTGCGGCAAAAATTCGGTATCGATGAAGGCCGCACCCACGTTGAAAAAGGGTTACCTGAGGAGGTCATTCCCGACCTGTCAGAGCATCTTCAGGCGGGGATCGTGGTACTGGGTACGATTGGTCGAACCGGACTCTCGGCAGCCTTCCTCGGCAATACCGCTGAACAGGTTATTGACCACCTGCGCTGCGACCTGCTGGCGCTGAAGCCGGACCAGTACCAGACGCCGGTTGAGCTGGACGACGAAGAAGACGATTAGTCCGTTGACTTCATTCGTGGTAATAAGACGTCATCCCCCGCCCGCGCGGGGGATTTTTTTGCATCCCATTAACAAAAATAAAGGGCCATTTGGCCCCGATTTCAACAGCTTTGTGGGTAACGAAAACGTTAGTGGATACCTAAGCGCCAGGCGTGATCGATCTCTTCTTTAAGCTCCATGGACGAAAGCGCCATTAAATCGGCGAACTCAAGTTCCAGCAATTTCAGCTTTTTCAGATACTGCGCGGGGGTTAAAGCAGCGGGGTCACGGCGCAGAAATTCGATGGCCAGTTGCGTGGGGGTTAACTCGGTATCCATAATATCCTCAGTTTGGGTGAAAAACAGCCTATTGTAACACCTTCGCCTGATTATTTTATGAGCAAATAACCCCTTCGTCACCTATATAAAAAAGCCGTCTCAGAAGAGACGGCTTAAGAAGCACAGGTTTTAAACGACCAGGCCTTACAACGCTTTCAGAATCGCATCGACGCTGGCTTTGGCATCGCCAAACAGCATGTGGGTGTTCTCTTTAAAGAACAGCGGGTTTTGTACGCCAGCGTAGCCGGTGTTCATTGAACGTTTAAATACAATGACGTTCTGCGCTTTCCACACTTCCAGCACCGGCATACCGGCGATCGGGCTGCCCGGATCGTCCTGCGCGGCCGGGTTCACCGTGTCGTTAGCGCCGATGACCAGTACGGTGTCGGTATCGGAGAAATCATCGTTGATCTCATCCATTTCCAGCACGATGTCATACGGGACTTTCGCTTCCGCCAGCAGGACGTTCATATGGCCCGGCAGACGCCCGGCAACCGGATGAATACCGAAACGCACTTTGATTCCGCGCGCGCGCAGTCTCTCAGTGATTTCCGCGACCGGATACTGGGCCTGCGCAACCGCCATGCCGTAGCCCGGGGTGATGATGACCGACTGAGAACCTTTCAGCATCTCAGCGGTTTCTTCGGCGCTGATTTCACGGTGCTCGCCCACTTCTTCATCACCTGTGGACGCCGTGCCGTCAGAACCAAAACCGCCGGCAATCACGCTGAAGAACGAACGGTTCATCGCCTTACACATGATGTAGGACAGAATTGCACCGGAAGAACCTACCAGCGCACCGGTTACGATCAGCAGGTCGTTGCTGAGCATAAAGCCCGCCGCCGCCGCCGCCCAGCCGGAGTAGGAGTTCAGCATTGATACCACGACCGGCATATCCGCGCCGCCGATGGAGGCCACCAGGTGCCAGCCAAACGCCAGGGCAATCACGGTCATCACCAGCAGGCACAGTACCTGCATGCCAATGCTGTCGGTACGCACGAAAACGATCAGCAGCAGGAAAGAAATGACCAGCGCCGCCAGGTTTAGCTTATGACGGTTCGGCAGCATCAGCGGCTTAGAAGACATCTTGCCGCACAGCTTGCCAAACGCCACAACGGAACCCGTAAAGGTCACCGCGCCGATGAAGATACCGAGGAACACTTCGGTCAAATGAATATTGACCAGAATCTGTTCCATACCGGTTTCATGCTGCAGATAGCTGTTAAAGCCAACCAGTACCGCCGCCAGGCCCACGAAGCTGTGCAGAATCGCCACCAGCTCCGGCATCTCGGTCATTTCAACTTTCTTCGCCAGACGAATACCGATCGCGCCGCCGATAACCATCGCCAGCAGGATCCACGCGACGTTGCTGCTATCCGGCCCCAGAATGGTCGCCACCAGCGCAATCGCCATCCCGGCAATGCCGTAGTAGTTCCCCTGCTGGGAGGTTTCGTGTTTGGAAAGCCCCGCCAGGCTAAAAATAAACAGAATCGCGGCAACAATGTATGCAGCTGTAACTAATCCACCAGACATTTGTTACCCCTTATCCTTTGCGGAACATTTTCAGCATGCGCTGAGTGACGGTGAAACCACCAAAAATATTAATGCTGGCGATCAGCACCGCGATAAAGCTCAGGAAGCTGACCCAGCCGCCGTGGCCTATCTGTAACAATGCCCCTACCACGATAATGCCGGAAATCGCGTTAGTGACCGACATCAGCGGCGTATGCAGCGCATGGGAGACGTTCCATACGACGTAGTAACCGACCACGCAGGAGAGCGCGAAAACGGTAAAGTGGCCGAGGAACTCTTTCGGCGCCACGCTTGCCAGCCAGCCAAACAGAATAATCGCCAGCGCCATCAGCGCATACTTGCGCAGCGGCGAGCTCGGTTTCGCCTCTGCTTTTGGCGCTTCAACCTTTTTCGCTGCCGCCTGCGGCTGAGCAGATACCTGAATGGGTGGAGCGGGCCAGGTGATTTCACCCTCGCGAACCACGGTAACGCCGCGGATAACGACATCATCAAAATCGATAACGACATTGCCGTCTTTCTCTTTGCACAGCAGCTTAAGCAGGTTAACCAGGTTGGTGCCATACAGCTGTGAGGACTGCGTCGGCAGACGACCAGGGAGATCGGTATAACCGATAATCTTCACGCCGTTGGCGGTGGTAACCACCTGGCCCGGCACGGTGTATTCACAGTTGCCGCCGTTTTGCGACGCCAGGTCAACCACCACGCTGCCGGACTTCATGGAGTCAACCATCTCGCGGGTAATCAGCTTCGGCGCCGGTTTACCCGGAATCAGCGCGGTGGTAACGATGATGTCGACATCTTTGGCCTGCGCGGCAAAGAGCGCCATCTCGGCTTTGATAAAGGCTTCAGACATGACTTTGGCATAGCCGTCGCCGCTGCCCGCTTCCTCTTTAAAATCCAGCTCAAGGAACTCGGCGCCCATACTCTGCACCTGTTCTTTCACTTCCGGACGGGTATCAAACGCGCGGACGATTGCGCCGAGGCTGTTAGCCGCGCCGATGGCCGCCAGACCGGCAACCCCGGCTCCGATAACCATCACCTTCGCGGGAGGAACCTTACCTGCCGCGGTGATCTGCCCGGTGAAGAAGCGGCCAAACTCGTGGGCGGCTTCAACGATTGCGCGATAGCCGGCGATGTTAGCCATCGAACTTAACGCATCCAGCGACTGAGCGCGCGAAATACGCGGCACTGAATCCATCGCCATCACGTTGATATTACGCGCCGCCAGTTTTTCCATCAGCTGCGGGTTTTGCGCCGGCCAGATGAAGCTGATGAGCGTCGTGCCGGGATTAAGCAGCAGGATCTCTTCGTCATCGGGCGCGTTCACTTTCAGAATGACGTCGGACTGCCAGACGTCATCACCGCTAACGATCTCCGCTCCAGCCTGAACGAAGGCCTCGTCGTCGAAACTGGCCAGCTTACCTGCTCCGCTTTCTACCGCGACGCTGAACCCGAGTTTCAGCAGCTGCTCCACCGTTTTCGGCGTGGCGGCGGCCCGGGTTTCCAGGGCTAGTCTCTCTTTTGGTACACCAATACGCATAGTTTTCCCTTCCATCGGTTTTTGATGATGGTTTACTTTTCTTACAAACGACCGTCGCGAAGGCGGATGAACGTGCCTTCCAACATATGTCTGAAAAAATAAAACAGTAACAAACTTTTTATAACCTACTGAAAATACCGATTGTGATCTACAGCAATAAAACAGAAATTTTGATTTTATTGGTAAAACGCACGGCTAACCGTGCCAGGCAGCAATATTTACCTTATTTTTATGCCAGCGCCTGATAATCCGCTTGGCAGAGGGGTTAATTCACCATTTATCGCCGTCTTGATCATCGCATTAACATTACGTTAACTTATGAAAGTGATATCGATTATCGATTTTGCTGGTCAAGCGGCTGTTTTTTCAACATATCGAAAAATGTTATATTTCTGCAGTATACGTTTAGGGCGACAACTGAAAATTGACGCAGACAGTCACTCACGATAAATGCAATAATCAAATGTTTTCAGTCAACAACAATACCAGTACATGGTTTGCGCAAGGCAAAGGATTATTTTTATGAAGCTTAAGAACTCACTCCTGGCGTCTGCTCTTCTGGCTACAACCGCGTTGTCTGCCCATGCAGCGACCGAGCTGACTCCGGAGCAGGCGGCAGCGCTGAAGCCCTACGATCGCGTAGTGGTTACCGGCCGTTTTAACGCCATTGGCGACGCAGTGCAGGCCGTTTCCCGTAAAGCGGACAAAGAAGGCGCAGCATCCTTTTATGTTGTCGACACGTCTGATTTTGGCAGCGGCGGCAACCTGCGCGTAACGGCCGATTTTTATAAAGAAAATGCCCCGCAGGCCGACGCGCCGAAAAATCGTGTGATTAACGGCGTAATGGAATTACCGAAGGACCAGGCCGTCGAGCTGGAGCCGTTTGATACCGTCACCGTACAGGGCTTCTACCGCAGCCAGCCGGAAGTTAACGACGCCATCACCAAAGCCGCTAAGGCCAAGGGCGCCGCCTCCTTCTTTATCGTGCGCCAGGTTGATGCCAACCAGGGCGGCAACCAGCGCATCACCGCCTATATCTACAAAGCCGATGCCAAAAAACGCGTTCTGCAAAGCCCGGACGCTATCCCGGCAGATTCAGAAGCCGGTCGCGCTGCGCTGGCTGAAGGCGGAGAAGCCGCGAAGAAAGTGGAGATCCCGGGCGTAGCGACCACCGCAGCGGTCGGTTCCGGCACCGGCGTAGGCCGCTTCTTTGAAACGCAATCATCTAAAGGCGGGCGTTACACCGTCACTCTGCCGGACGGTACCAAAGTCGAGGAAGTGAACAAAATCACCGCCGCGCAGATGGTGCCATACGACAGCATCAAGTTCACCGGTAACTACGGTAACATGACGGAAATCTCCTACCAGACGGCGAAGCGCGCGGCGAAGAAAGGCGCGAAGTATTACCACATTACCCGCCAGTGGCAGGAGCGCGGTGGCAACATCACCATCAGCGCCGACCTGTATAAATAACGGCGTCTGAGCTGAACAAAAAGGCGGCGATCTGCCGCCTTTTTTCTTTTTTTCATTTCTCGCCATTGCATGCATACAAAACACTCCGTAAAATCCCGCGCCTTAGCGCAATCCTCCATTTTTATGCGATTTCGCCAAATAAATATTCTTAGTTTGATGATTGTCACCTCGGGAATGCAATGGAAAAGAAACTGGGCCTTAGCGCCCTGACCGCGCTGGTTCTCAGCTCAATGCTGGGTGCAGGCGTATTCAGCCTGCCGCAAAATATGGCAGCCGTCGCCAGCCCTTCCGCACTGCTTATCGGCTGGGGTATCACCGGCGTGGGGATCCTGTTCCTCGCCTTTGCCATGCTGCTGCTCACCCGCATTCGCCCCGAACTCGACGGCGGTATTTTTACCTACGCCCGGGAAGGCTTTGGCGAGTTGATAGGCTTCTGCTCCGCCTGGGGCTACTGGCTGTGCGCGGTTGTTGCCAATGTCTCCTATCTGGTTATCGTCTTCTCTGCGCTAAGCTTCTTTACCGATACCCCCGAGCTGCGCCTGTTTGGCGACGGCAACACCTGGCAATCCATCGTCGGCGCCTCCGTCCTGCTGTGGATTGTCCATTTCCTCGTGCTGCGCGGTGTACAAACGGCCGCGGGTATCAACCTGGCCGCGACGCTGGCCAAACTGCTGCCCCTCGGCGCGTTTATCGCGCTGGCCGCCATCGCGTTTCGTATGGAGACATTCCGCCTGGATTTCAGCGGCCTGGCGCTGGGCGTACCGGTATGGGAGCAGGTCAAAAACACCATGCTGATCACCCTGTGGGTTTTTATCGGCGTCGAAGGCGCGGTGGTTGTTTCCGCACGCGCGCGTAATAAACAGGATGTTGGCCGCGCGACGCTGCTGGCAGTACTCTCCGCGCTGGCGGTCTATCTGCTGGTGACGCTTCTCTCGTTAGGCGTCGTGCCGCGTAGCGAGCTGGCGGAAATACGCAACCCCTCAATGGCCGGGCTGATGGTCAACATGATGGGCTCATGGGGGGAGATTGTTATTGCCGCCGGGCTGATTATTTCCGTCTGCGGCGCGTATCTGAGCTGGACCATTATGGCGGCGGAGGTGCCCTATCTGGCAGCAACGCATAAAGCCTTCCCGCGCCTGTTTGCCCGGACCAATAAAAACAATGCCCCGTCGGCTTCGCTGTGGCTCACCAACGTCAGCGTACAGGCTTCGCTGGTATTGATTTGGCTTACCGGCTCAGATTACAACACGCTGCTGACCATCGCCTCTGAGATGATCCTGGTGCCCTACTTTCTCGTCGGCGCATTTTTGCTGAAGATTGCTGAGCGCCCGCTGCACAAGGCCGTCGGTGTCGGTGCCTGTATTTATGGCTTATGGTTATTATATGCGTCCGGCCCTGTGCATTTATTGTTGTCAGTGATACTTTACGCTCCGGGTCTTCTGGTTTTCCTGTATGCCCGTCGTACACACCAGCACGATCGCCCGCTCAAACGCCGTGACCTGGCATTAATTGGTTTTTTGCTGGTTGCCGCCGTACCGGCAACGTGGATGTTGGTAGGGTAAGCGGTTACCCTGCCGCTGAACTCAAAGGAGATACCCATGGCTGACATCCAGCCTCGTCCAATCCTGATTACCGGCGGGGGCCGTCGTATCGGCCTCGCCCTGGCCCGCCATTTTCTGGCCCGGCAGCAGCCCGTTATTATCAGCTACCGCACCTGGTATCCCGCCATCGACGCGCTACGTGAAGCGGGCGCCGTTTGTCTGCACGCGGATTTCAGCACTGACGATAGCATTCTGGCGTTCGCCGAAGAGGTGAAGGCGCACGCCGGCAGCGGTCTGCGCGCCATCATCCATAACGCCAGCGGCTGGATGGCGGAAAAGCCCGGGGTGCCGTTAACCACGGTGCTCGCCAGCATGATGCAAATTCACGTCAACGCCCCCTACTTGCTCAACCATGCCCTGGAGAGCCTGCTGCGCGGCCACGGCCATGCGGCCAGCGACATTATCCATATCACCGACTACGTTGTGGAGCGCGGCAGCGACAAACACATTGCCTACGCCGCCAGCAAAGCGGCGCTGGATAATATGAGCCGCTCGTTCGCCCGCAAGCTGGCGCCGGAAATTAAGGTCAATGCTATCGCCCCTTCGCTGATTTTATTTAACGAAGGCGATGACGCGGAATACCGCAAGCAGGCGCTTGATAAATCGCTGATGAAAATCGCGCCAGGTGAAAAAGAGATTAGCGACCTGATCGAATACCTGTTCAGCAGCCGCTACGTGACCGGTCGCTCATTTGCCGTCGACGGCGGCCGCCATCTGCGCTAGTGGAAACGGCTCCAGCCGATAATTAACAGCCACGCGCAGAGGCTCCAGCACCCCACTGCGCCTGCCAGAGCGAACGGCAGGCGCATAACGCCGGTGAAATACCATAGCGAGAGCAAATAGATAAAGTATGGAATGATCGACCACATCCCGAATACGATGGTGGTTCGCAGCGCTTCGATCCCCCGCTCGCTGGCAACGATATAGTTCGCGATCAGGGCGAAAGTCGGAAAGAGCGGAATCAACCCGGCGATGTAGTAGTTCTTCGTTTTAGACAGCACGCCAATCAGGACAACGACCAGCGCGCCGAGCAGCGCTTTTATCAACAACCCCATTCCTTTTGCCTTAACATTTAAACAACAAGACCCCGCAGCATAACGGAAGCGCCGACAATTATAAACGCGCAAGAGCGGCCGATACCGTGTAGAAGCAAAAGACCTATTTTTTAGCGGTCTCATCACTGCCGCCCCCCCCTATGCCGAATATCCGCTCCTGGCGATAACCGTTCGCAAGGATGATATCCCTGGCAAGCGGAGCGCGTTATTAGATGGCCGTTTTTGCTGCCTTAAAAACTCTTCGGCTAAATACATTCATTAAATCGAAAAGAGAATGTTTTTTCTGATTGTTGAGTTATACGTATAACATATTATTTTTCGTATTTTTAGATATAAATCAAATTAGCCTATTTTCGGCGCATCTCTTCCTCACGTATTTACACAGATTTTAAGCATCGAGCGTTTGACTGACGGGCATTTACAAAATACCCAGCTCAATAACCGCACCGTTTCAGTGCAGCTATTGTTTTTCACTAAATGATTCAAATCAATACTGGCAAAATAGAGTAAAAGTGGTTAATTGATATGGTTGATTTTTATCATAAGAGGTTATTTTGAAATTATTCTTTTTGCGCAAATCCTGAATAAGCGCACATAGCCATTTTTTAACAAAATGGCTAAATAAAACCAATTATTTTGATTTACATCAATATAAAACCGATTTCATAAGGAAGCATACTTTGCCGTTAATAACAGGCGCGGTAGTAGATATGATCGTAATTATATGATTTCACAATCTTTCGATCTGTTCCTGATATCCAGAACAGAATTTTATTCTGTTCACAATCCTCAATGCAGCCATTTAGTTCAGCTCATGCCAGTTTTTCGAATCTTTTACTTGTTGCTATTATCATTACTAGTATTAGACACTCATCTAATTGTTATTATTTTATATTAATCAGCATAAGAACCAGTTAAAGGAATCTCCATGTTCGGACCTGCTTCACGCAAAGTAAAAATGGCCATGAACTTAATCAAAATATATTCATCAACGCGAAAATGCTCGTAAATTACCGGAGAGCGTCAAGCATGCAGTGGAATATTGAAAATAGCCTTGTATGTCCTGTAACAGGAACAGGTTTTTCAGTTGCGGCAAGTGCCAAAAATCTGAAATTAATTATTTGGTATAGTGGGGATTATTTTTTGAGCATTGGTTCGGTTATTAACATCACACAAAATGAAGTTTTCATTAATGGTGTGCCCGGCGATTTACAGGTTATTCATGCATTCCCCTATACGGAAAATTTATGGTCAACATTTTCAAAGAATATTGAATGCCCCGGTAATCAGAACCCTATGCTGCTCATCTGCAATCGAAGAAGCCTCTGCAAGTTCGCCTTGTGCCCCTACGGCGCCAGGCAAAAGAGGCCGCAATAAGGCTTCCCCATCATTCGCGCTAGCGTACCGGTACTTATTTTCTATGTGGGCACGCGCTGTCCTGACAGCCCGTGCCCACATTGTGCCGCACCCTGTTCCCTTAATGCGCAATGCTTCTGCTCGTATCTGAATCATTGTCTGGCTCCGCAAAAAATAGTCCTGAACCGCAGCTCCGGGAATCATAGCGAATTTCATGGCTAATATATAGCTCATATTAATGTCCGGATGGTTTACAATGGCGGTAGCGAATGAATAGGCACCTGACTTCAGATACTGAATGCGCCACCTCAGCCGCGATGCAGGTAAAGAGATTCAAGCGATTAAAAGATGAGTGCAAGCATACACAATATGAATAAAATTGTTTTCGTTGAGGATGATGCTGAGGTCGGCGCACTGATTGCGGCCTACCTTGGCAAACACGATATGGACGTGGTGGTAGAACCGCGCGGCGATCGGGCGGAAGAGGTTATCGCGCGCGAAAAGCCGGACCTGGTGCTGCTGGATATCATGCTGCCGGGTAAAGACGGTATGACGCTGTGCCGCGATTTACGCGGCCAGTGGCAGGGGCCAATCGTATTGCTCACTTCACTGGACAGCGATATGAACCATATTCTCTCACTCGAAATGGGCGCCAGCGATTATATCCTGAAAACCACGCCGCCCGCGGTGCTGTTAGCTCGCCTGCGCCTGCATTTGCGCCAGCATATCGCCGTGCCGGACGGCAGCGTCCCCTCCTCGCTCACCCCGCATAAAGCGATCGCTTTTGGCTCCCTGAGTATCGACCCGGTGAATAGACAGGTGATGCTCGGCGGCGAAAGCGTCGCCTTATCCACTGCGGATTTCGATCTCCTGTGGGAGTTAGCGACCCATGCTGGACAAATTATGGATCGGGACGCGTTATTAAAAAATCTGCGCGGCGTCAGCTACGATGGTATGGACCGCAGCGTCGATGTCGCCATCTCGCGGCTGCGTAAAAAGCTTCTCGATAATGCGACTGAGCCATATCGTATCAAAACGGTACGCAATAAAGGTTACCTGTTCGCCCCGCACGCCTGGGACAACTAATTCAGGCATGTGGCGATGGAATAGCTGTTTGTGCGGAGTTAGCCGTCAGAGCCAATTCAACCTCCTGTTAATTATTTTTAAAACAGGGGGTGAAATTGCTTTTCCCACGCAAAACCCGCGCTTCACCGCGCGGCGCGCCTCACGACTTGCCGGGCGGGTGATACTCTTTGCAGACAATCAACGGAAAACATTCTACTGTGGAGTGATAGCGCTGGCGCCTGGCCAGTATCGACACCCGTCGTGAGTATAGAGATTCACACCTTCAGTGGGTTGGGATGACCGGAATATCTACTGCACGGGAGCATCTATATGTTGAACGATCTCAGCAGCGATGAAAGCAAAAGACGCGCGGCGATTGACCTGTTAAAAAACGCGGACGAAGGGCGAGACGAAGCGTTAAAAAAATACACTCATCTGGTCTGCCAGTTGCTAAAAATGCCAATGAGTTTTGTGTCAATCCTTGACGATGAAAAGCAGTACATCAAATCCGCTCAGAATATCGCCCCCACGGACACCAGCCTGGGCGGAGCATTTTGCGAACAGACCCTGAAACAGGGTGAGACTTTCCTTTGTCCTGATACGCATCAGCACCCGATCTTTCATCGCGATCGGGCGGTCAGAGAAGCGCCATTCATTCGCTTTTATGCAGGATGCCCGCTGAAAACCCGCGACGGAGTGACCGTGGGTACCTTGAGTATCTTAGATACGCAACCCAGGACACTTTCAGATGAGCAGATCGCTATTTTTAAGACTCTGGCCGAGCTGATATCGGATTTCTTAGCCTCCTGGCACTCAGTGGGGTATATCGACGTCGTCACGCTTTTACCCAATCGGCAGCGCCTGCTCAAGGACATTGAGGTGTCGGCGGAGGGTACTTTCAGGCTGGTCATTATTGACTGCATTGATATGCCATTTGCCTACGAGATGGCCCGCTCATTGGGGATGCTGGCGGTAGAGAATTTGCTTCGTGACATGACCGTCGCGCTGCAGGCGCGCCTGCCCATGGCGAGCAAACTTTACGCCGTGGCGGTGGGACGCTTTGCCTTTTTCACCCCGGAACCCATGGCGCTGTCATTGGAGGGTATAGCACTACGGCTTCAGGGAACCCAGGCCAGGATCGGCCCGGACGTTCCCCTGGATTTGAATATTCACATGGGTGACTCCGGTATTTGCGATAGCGACATGACGCCAAATGAAATTCTGCGGCGCGCGGTGAGCGCACTGCATGAAGCGATAAGCCAGGGGCACCGTTTTACGACCTATAATGACGCACTGGACATCCGCAAGAAGCGAGATTTCAGCCTGCTCACCGAACTCAGGCAAACGCTGCAGGGAAACCAGGGGTTATATCTGGTCTTTCAGCCAAAAATTTCGCTGACGACGGGAGACGTGACGGGCGCTGAAGCCTTGATAAGATGGAAGCATCCTATCAATGGCGAAGTGCTGCCGGGTGAATTTATTCCGCTGGTCGAAAAGACTAGCCTGATGCGCGAACTCTCGGCCTGGGTTATCGATCATACTATCGCGCAACTGAGTGACTGGCGGGATCGGGGGCTTTCTCTTCCCGTCTCAATTAATCTCGCCGCCAGCGATTTTTCTCGACCCGATTTCGCTGAGGAGCTTGAGCAGAAACTGCGAGAGGCGTGTCTTGACCCAGCCCTGCTGGGGGTGGAGTGTCTGGAGACTGAGAAGATGCTTGAAAGTCCGGCCGCGCTGAACGGACTAGACATGCTCAAAAAACGCGGGTTTAAAATTTCTCTGGATGACTTTGGATCGGGATACAGCAACATTAATTACCTGCGGCAAATCCCGCTGGACATCATCAAACTCGACCGGTCTATTGTGAGGCATATAGTCCATGAGAAAGCCAGCCGCATTATTGTGCACAACGTTATCAGGCTCCTCAAGCAGCTCGATTACGTCGTCCTTGCCGAAGGCGTCGAGGATCTCGAAACGGTTGAGATTTTACGCAGCCTGGGCTGCGATGAGGTTCAGGGATATTTTTATGCCCGGCCGATGGTCTCCGTTGATTTTGCCGCATGGTATCGCGCCAGAAAGGCAGACCTGGGAAAGCAATCCTGAGATGAACGACTCTTTTCAATGTTCTTTCAGTCTATGAACCAATCCAGCGATAAAGACGCGCAACGGGCGCTGCACTGAGGAACACGATATGACTACCTTTTACCAATTGACTGCCACCAGCCTGCACGGCCAGCCCATCTCAATGGCTGACTATGCTGGCAAGCTCGTTCTGGTAGTCAATACCGCCAGCCACTGTGGCTTCACGCCACAATATGCAGGGCTGGAAGCGCTCTACGCGAAATACGCTGCCCAGGGGCTGATAGTGCTTGGTTTCCCCTGCAACCAGTTTGGTAAGCAGGAGCCCGGCGGCGTCGATGACATCGAGCAGACCTGTCGGATCAATTACGGTGTAAGCTTCCCGATGTTCGAGAAAGTGGAGGTCAACGGCGCCAGCGCGCACCCGCTGTTTCGTTACCTGAAAGATGAGTTACCCGGCGTGCTGGGCGGGCGGATCAAATGGAACTTCACGAAGTTCTTGATCGGTCGCGACGGCACCCCTCTCACGCGTTTCGCGCCGTTCACCACCCCGGAGAAAATGGAGACCGCCATCCTTGCCGCACTAAAGATTTAAATCTTTTGCCTCCCTGACCACTGCCTGTGCGCGAGTGAATGTTCGCTCCGCGCCGGAAGTGCGCCTGAAAAAATGACAATGGGTTATGAATAAGTCCCGCGCACGCGATACAAATCACTCATTTTTCAGCCCACCACACGCCAGATATTTCTCTTTTCTGCGAGTTAAGCAATCTATTAAAACAATACCTGCCCAGCAAGATGACCTATTCCCATCGACGAAAACATCGCCAGGGTGCTCCAGAAAGTAATTCTGCCGATCGCCCTGACAGGAGAGGCTCTGCTGACAACTGAAGATATATAGCCAAGAGCGGCCAGTGAAAAAAGGGAGGAGAGAATAACAAAGAGAAAAACCAGCGTTGCTGGAGAAAGCCATGCAACGACTAAAGGCAACGTTGCGCCAGCGGAAAAACTCAGCGCCGAGAAAACGGCAGCCTGCAGGGGGCGCGCAGAATTGGTATCCGTCAGTCCCAGCTCCTCGCGGGCATGCGTGTCCAGAGCATCTTTCACCATGAGTTGTTCGGCAACCTTTTGGGCAAGCTCTGGCTCGAGTCCGCGTTGCACATAAAGTAAAGTCAGCTCGCGTACTTCTCCCTGATAATCTGTTTCCAGTTCCCTCTTTTCCTGAGCGAGAGCCGCGTTTTCCGTGTCGGCCTGAGATGAGACGGAAACATATTCCCCCGCTGCCATCGACATCGCCCCCGCGACCAACCCGGCAATGCCCGCAAGTAAAACCCCGGAAGAGCCCGTATTAGCAGAAGCAACGCCAAGAACAAGGCTCGCTGTCGAAACAATACCATCGTTAGCCCCGAGTACAGCAGCCCTCAACCATCCGACGCGTTCAATGCTGTGTCGTTCAAGATGCATGCTTTTATTCTCCTTTAAGTACACCTGTTCAGCCTGGCGGAATGAGGGTGGAATAAAACGGATTAAAACAGAGAACGCTTCGCACATCGGCGCCGACCGAGGTACATTACATTCTTCTCTGATTTGGCTTCAACCCACACCATCATACTTATGCGTGCCGGATGTTGTCAGCCGCAGCGAACCCTGCTTTCATAGCAAATCAAATGGGCATAAAACGCAACAAGGGTTTTTCACGTAGATTGCGCCTGGATAAATGCCCCCGCAGTGCCCCTGCAGGTAAAAGCAGGAATTTAACCTTTTGATTTTGAGTGAGATTTAATGAAAAAGCTGTTTGTGCAGTTTTACCTCCTGCTGTTCGTCTGCTTCCTGGTCATGACCATGATGGTGGGCCTGGTGTACAAATTCACCGCCGAACGCGCAGGGCGTCAGTCGCTGGACGATCTGATGAAAAGTTCGCTGTATCTGATGCGCAGCGAGCTGCGGGAGATCCCGCCGCGCGACTGGAGCAAAACGCTCAAAGAGCTGGACCTCAATCTCTCTTTCGATCTGCATATCGAGCCCATCAGCAAATTCAAGCTCTCGGAAAACTCGATGCAGCATCTGCGCGCCGGGGATATCGTCGCCCTCGACGATCAGTACACCTTTATCCAGCGGATCCCGCGCAGCCACTACGTGCTCTCCGTCGGTCCGGTGCCGTATCTCTATTTTTTGCATGAGATGCGCCTGCTCGATCTGGCCCTGATGGCTTTTATCGCCATCTCGTTGGCCTTTCCGGTCTTTATCTGGATGCGTCCTCACTGGCAGGATATGCTGCGTATTGAGACCGCCGCCCAGCGCTTCGGCGACGGACATCTTACTGAACGCATTCATTTCGACAGCATGTCCAGCTTCGCGCGGCTGGGGGTGGCGTTTAATCAGATGGCCGATAACATCAACGCGCTTATCGCCAGCAAAAAACAGCTGATCGATGGCATCGCCCATGAGCTGCGGACCCCGCTGGTGCGCCTGCGCTATCGCCTGGAAATGAGTGAGAACCTCACCGAAGCCGAATCGCAGGCGTTGAACCGCGATATCGGGCAGTTGGAGGCGCTGATTGAAGAACTTCTGACCTACGCGCGGCTTGACCGCCCGCAGAACGAACTGAAGCTGACGACCCCCAATTTCCCGGCGTGGATCCGCGATCACGTGGAAGATATTCAGACGGTTAATCCCCAGCGCGAGATTGCGCTAACCGACGTCGTGGCCGGGAGTTACGGCGCGCTGGATATGCGCTTAATGGAACGGGTGCTGGATAATCTGGTGAATAATGCCCTGCGCTACAGTAACCAGCGTATTCAGATCAGCCTGACGCTGCAGGCTTCGCGCGCGACGCTGCGGGTCGAAGATGATGGCCCCGGAATTGCGCCTGATGAACGTGAGCGAGTGTTCGAGCCTTTCGTACGCCTCGACCCGAGCCGCGATCGCGCGACCGGCGGCTGTGGCCTCGGTTTAGCTATCGTCCACAGCATCGCCCAGGCAATGGCCGGGGAAGTGCATTGCGAAGCGAGTTCGCTGGGCGGGGCCTGTTTTTGCTTTAGCTGGCCGGTCTATCATCAGTTGCCGGATTTTACCTCCGCCTGATACGCCTTTGCGCAAAAGCTGAGGCCTGCTATAGTTAAAAAATCGCTAAGTATGTTGTAACTAAGGTGGGGAATATGGCCAGCTATGACCTTGTTGAACGTCTGAACGACACCTTTCGCCAGCTCGAGCATGAACTACAGGCGTTAAAACACGCCCTGAGCCAGTGCCGCCTGCTGGCCGCCCGCGTCTTTGAGCTGCCGCCGGTGAGTAAAGACGCAGAACACCAGCCGCTGGAGAGCATCAACGTGGTTCAGCACACCGGCAAAACCGCGCTGGAGATGGCGCTCAGGCACTATAGTCATCTGTTTATCCAGCAGCAGTCGGAAACCCGCAGCAGCAAAGCCGCCGTGCGTTTACCCGGCGCGATTTGTCTGCAAACTGACGCCCGCGAACAGGCTGAACTCTTAGACAAAATCACCCATATCAACGCCCTCAAAGCGCGCTTCGAGAAGATTATCACCGTGGATTCCGGCCTGCCTGCCGCCGCGCGGTTTGAGTGGGTCCATCGCCACCTGCCGGGGCTGATTACGCTGAGCGCCTATCGCACGCTAACTCCCCTCCTCGATCCGAGCACCATCCGCTTCGGCTGGGCCAATAAGCACGTGATTAAAAATCTCACCCGCGATCGGGTACTCATGCAGCTGGAAAAAAGCCTTCAGTCGCCCCGGGCGGTTCCGCCGTGGACCCGCGAGCAGTGGCAAAGCAAGCTGGAGCGAGAGTATCAGGATATTGCCGCCCTGCCGCAGCGGGCAAAGCTGAAAATAAAGCGGCCGGTGAAGGTGCAGCCCATCGCCAGGGTCTGGTACAGCGGGGAACAAAAACAGGTGCAATACGCCTGTCCGGGACCGATGATTGCGCTGATATCCGGCACCAAGGGCGTCAGCGTGCCGGACCTCGGTGAACTCCTGAACTATGACGCCGATAACGTGCAGTATCGCTACAAACCGCAGGCGCAGTCGCTCAGGCTACTGATTCCGCGGCTGCACCTGTGGCTGGCTAGCGAGTAGACATACTGCCCACCATCTCTTCCGGGCGCACCCAGCGGTCAAACTCGGCTTCCGTAAGGTAGCCGAGCGCCAGCGCCGACGCTTTCAGGGTTAACCCCTCTTTATGGGCCTTTTTGGCAATTTCCGCCGCTTTGTCATAGCCGATATGGGTATTCAGCGCGGTTACCAGCATCAGCGACTCATTCAGCAACTGGCTGATGCGTTCACGGTTCGGCTCAATGCCTTCCGCGCAGTGCTCGTTAAAGCTCGCCATCCCGTCAGCCAGCAGCCGCACCGATTGCAGGAAGTTGTGGATCACCATCGGGCGATAGACGTTGAGCTCAAAGTTGCCCGATGCGCCGCCGATATTCACCGCGACATCGTTGCCCATCACCTGACAGCACAGCATGGTCAGGGCTTCGCACTGGGTCGGGTTCACCTTGCCAGGCATAATCGACGAACCCGGTTCATTTTCCGGGATCGCAATTTCGCCAATCCCACAGCGCGGGCCGGAGGCCAGCCAGCGCACATCGTTGGCAATTTTCATCAGCGAAGCGGCCAGCCCTTTCAGCGCCCCGTGCGCGTGCACCAGCGCATCAACGGTCGCCAGCGCTTCAAACTTGTTCGGCGCGGTGACAAACGGCTGGCCGCTTAAGGCCGCCAGCTCGGCGGCGACGCGTACCGCATATTCCGGATGGGTATTGAGCCCGGTTCCCACCGCCGTCCCGCCCAGCGCCAGCTCGGCCAGATGCGGCAGGCTATGGTCGAGATGTTTTAAATTGTGCTCCAGCATGGCTACCCAGCCGGAGATCTCCTGACCGAGGGTCAGCGGCGTCGCATCCTGCAGATGGGTGCGGCCGATTTTGACAATATCGCTGAAGGCAACGGCTTTATTGTTCAGGGTCTGCTTCAGCACGTTGAGCTGCGGGATCAGCTTCTCCCGCAGGGCAATCATCGCCGCCACGTGCATCGCCGTCGGGAACACGTCGTTAGAGCTCTGGCTCTTGTTGACATCATCGTTGGGGTGAATCTTACGCTCCATCCCGCGCGCCCCGCCCAGCAGTTCACTCGCGCGATTGGCCAGTACCTCATTCATATTCATGTTGCTTTGCGTGCCGGAGCCGGTTTGCCAGATAGCCAGCGGAAACTCGTCCGGATGTTTGCCTGCCAGCACTTCGTCCGCGGCCTGAATAATCGCTTGCGCTTTCTCCGCGGCCAGAAGGCCGAGATCGTTATTCACCTTCGCCGCTGCGCGCTTGGTCAGCGCCAGCGCATAAATAAGCTCGGCCGGCATTTTTTCCGTCGAAATACGAAAATGCTCCAGCGAGCGCTGGGTTTGCGCGCCCCATAGCTTGTCGGCAGGCACATCGATGGCGCCCATTGAGTCTTTTTCACTGCGATGCGTTGTCATGACTTTCTCCTTGGATTCAACGTGCGTAATAGCGACAAAGCTCACCTGCTCAAAGGGTAAAGTATGGGTCAGATTTATAAGTTGTTTTGGTGGTTCGTACCGCTAAGCGGCATAAAAAAAACCGCCCCGAAGGGCGGCTGAAATCATTTCACGCAGCGGGCGCACTGCGAGCTCTGGATTTGCTGGAAGAAGTCGTTGCCTTTGTCATCCACGAGGATAAACGCCGGGAAGTCTTCGACTTCAATTTTCCAGATGGCTTCCATACCCAGCTCCGGGTACGCCACGCACTCGAGGCTGCGGATACTCTGCTGCGCCAGTACCGCCGCCGGGCCGCCGATGCTGCCGAGGTAGAAACCGCCGTGTTTATGACAGGCGTCGGTCACCTGCTGGCTGCGGTTGCCTTTGGCTAACATGATTTTACTCGCCCCGTGCGCCTGCAGCAGGTCGACGTAGGAGTCCATGCGGCCAGCGGTAGTCGGGCCAAGGGAGCCGGACGCGTAGCCGTCCGGCGTTTTCGCCGGGCCCGCGTAGTAGATCGGGTGGTCTTTGACGTACTGCGGCAACGCCTCACCGCTGTCGATGAGCTCTTTCAGCTTTGCGTGGGCGATATCGCGGGCCACGATAATCGTCCCGCTCAGCGACAGGCGGGTCGACACCGGGTACTGCGACAGCAGCGCCAGAATATCGCTCATCGGCTGGTTGAGGTTGACCTTGACCGCCTCGCCCTCGCCGGCCTGACGAAGATGCTCGGGAATATATTTGCCCGGATTGCTCTCCAGTTTCTCAATCCAGATCCCCTGGCGATTGATCTTGGCTTTGATATTGCGATCCGCCGAGCAGGAGACGCCCATACCCACGGGGCAGGAGGCGCCGTGGCGCGGCAGGCGCACGACGCGGATATCGTGGGCGAAGTATTTGCCGCCGAACTGCGCGCCGAGACCGAGGTTTTGCGCCTCCACCAGCAGTTCCTGTTCCAGCTGAATATCGCGGAAGGCCTGACCGTGTTCGTTGCCTTCGGTCGGCAGGCCGTCGTAGTACTTGGTTGAGGCCAGCTTAACGGTTTTCAGGGTGGACTCCGCCGAGGTGCCGCCAATGACGAAAGCAATATGGTACGGCGGGCAGGCGGCGGTTCCCAGAGTGCGCATCTTTTCGACGAGATAGTTTTTCAGCTTCGCCGGGGTAATTAACGCTTTGGTTTCCTGGTACAGGTAGGTTTTATTCGCCGAGCCGCCGCCTTTGGCGATGCAGAGGAATTTGTACTCCTCGCCGTCGGTGGCGTAAAGATCGATCTGCGCAGGCAGGTTAGTGCCGGTGTTGACCTCTTTATACATATCCAGCGGCGCGTTCTGCGAATAGCGCAGGTTATCCTGGATATAGGTGTTATAAACGCCCTGCGCCAGCGCGGCTTCATCGCCGCCGCCGGTCCACACGCGCTGGCCTTTTTTGCCGGTAATAATCGCGGTACCGGTATCCTGGCAGGTCGGCAGCACGCCTTTGGCGGCGATATCCGAGTTGCGCAGAAACTGCAGCGCCACGTACTTATCGTTTTCGCTGGCTTCCGGGTCGTTGAGAATATCGGCCACCTGCTGCTGGTGCGCCGGGCGAAGCATAAAGGAGGCGTCGTGGAAAGCGTGTTGTGCCAGTAAAGTTAGCGCCTGAGGTTCAACTTTCAGAACTTCCTGGCCGGCGAATTCGGCGACGGAGACGTAATCACTGCTGAGGAGGTAGTACTCGGTATCGTCCTTTTTCAGTGGAAAAGGATCCTGATATACAAACGGTTTATTCGACATTGTGCTCTCACTTACTGCTTAGCTGATTATATTTCAGGCAGACACTCCATTTGCCCGTGGAAAAGCGAGTCGATCGATTTTACACAATTTTTTAACAAAAACTGAGACAAGGACGACTTTTTCTTCGCGCCGGTTGCTTATCGGTCGATTGCTGGTTTAATAGTGCCATGACTATTAAGTGGAAACAGGGATTGAGAATGCAAAAGCTCATTAACTCAGTGCAAAACTACGCCTGGGGAAGCCATACCGCCTTAACCGAACTTTATGGGATTGCTAACCCGGACAACCTGCCGATGGCGGAGCTGTGGATGGGCGCCCATCCCAAAAGCAGCTCGCAGATTGTGGATAATAGCGGGACGCCGCGCTCCCTGCGCGACGCGATCGAAAGCGATAAAGCAACCCTGCTTGGCGCGAAAGTCGCCGAGCGTTTTGGCGAACTGCCGTTCCTGTTCAAAGTTCTGTGCGCCGCGCAGCCGCTCTCTATCCAGGTGCACCCCAACAAGCAGGCCTCGGAAATCGGTTTTGCCAAAGAGAACGCTGCCGGGATCCCGCTTGATGCCGCCGAACGTAACTATAAAGATCCGAACCACAAGCCGGAGCTGGTTTTCGCCTTAACGCCGTTCCTCGCCATGAACGCCTTCCGCGAGTTTGCCGAAATCGTCACCCTGCTGCAGCCGGTTGCCGATGCGCATCCGGCGATTGCCCAGTTCCTTGCGCAGCCTGATGCCGGGCATCTGAGCCAGCTGTTCGCCAGCCTGCTGAACATGAAAGGCGATGAAAAAGCGCACGCCTTACGGGCGCTGCAGGCGGCGCTGGACAGCGAGCAGGGTGAGCCCTGGCAGACTATCCGCCTGATCGCCGAGTTCTACCCGGACGATAGCGGCCTCTTCTCTCCGCTGCTGCTCAACGTGGTCAAACTGAATCCCGGCGAGGCGATGTTCCTGTTTGCGGAAACCCCGCACGCCTACCTGCAGGGCGTGGCGCTGGAAGTGATGGCCAACTCTGACAACGTGCTTCGCGCGGGCCTGACGCCGAAATATATCGATATTCCGGAACTGGTGGCGAACGTCAAATTTGAGCCAAAACCCGCGGGCCAACTGCTGACCCAGCCGGTAATTCACGGCGCGGAGCTGGACTTCCCCATCCCGGTTGACGATTTTGCCTTCTCGCTGCACGACCTGTCAGCGCAGGCGTCAACCATCGCCCAGCAGAGCGCGGCGATCCTGTTCTGCGTCGAGGGTGAGGCGACGATTGCCAAAGGCGAACAGCGCCTGACGCTGAAGCCGGGTGAATCCGCGTTTATCGGCTGTAATGAATCACCGGTGCAGGTCAGCGGCCGCGGCCGCGTGGCGCGCGTGTTTAATAAGCTCCAGTAAGTTACTGAACTTTTTAGCCACAGTTGCTAGACTTTCACCCATCATGACAACACAACCAGGCGGCCCGATCCGCCTGGTTTCATTTATGGACAAATGCTATGAAAAAATCGCTGGTCGCAGCAGGAGTTATCATTGCGCTGGGCGTCGTCTGGACGGGCGGCGCGTGGTATACGGGGAAGCAGCTGGAAAGCCGCATTGCCGACATGGTGCAGCAGGCTAATGCTCAGCTGCAAAGCAGCGCGCCGCAGGCTGGCGTGGAGCTGACGTATCAGGGCTATCAGCGCGGGCTGTTCCGCAGCCATTTACAGCTGGTGCTGAAGCCTGCTGCCGGCAAAGCGCCCCGCTGGCTTGCCGCCGGACAGTCGCTGGTGTTTGATGAAGTCGTCGATCACGGCCCTTTCCCGCTGGCTTCGCTCAAATCCTTTAACCTCGCCCCGGCGATGGCGTCCGTCAAAACCACCCTGACCAATAACGACGCCAGCAAGGCGCTGTTCGACATCGCTAAAGGCGAAACGCCGTTCACCATTGATACCCGTATCGCTTATAGCGGCGACAACACATCCGCTATTGTGCTCAACCCGCTTGATTACGCGAAAGGCGATGAGAAGGTGACCTTCAGCGGCGGACAGTTCCAGCTGGACGCTGACCGCGAAGGGAAAACCCTCAGCCTGAGCGGCGAAGCCGGTAGCGGGCAGATTAACGCGGTTAACGAGTACAACCAGAAAGTTCAGCTCACCTTTAATAACCTGAAAACCGACGGCTCTACCGAAATGGCCAGCTTCAACGAGCGTATCGGTAAACAGGCTATCTCGCTGGACAAGCTGGCGATTGGCGTTGAAGGCAAAGAGCTGGCGCTGTTCGAAGGGATGAAAATTGACGGCAATTCGTCGCTGACTGCCGACGGTAAAGGTATTAACAGCCAGCTGGACTACACGGTCAACAGCCTCAAGCTGCAAAATCAGGATATCGGTAGCGGCCGGCTGACGCTGAAGCTGGACAATATTGATGGCGAAGCCTTCCATCAGTTCAGCCAAAAATACAACGCTGAAGCGCAGGCGCTGATGGCGGATCCGCAGCTGGCGCAGAATCCTGAGCTCTATCAGCAGGCGCTGACGCAGACCTTCTTTAGCGCGCTGCCGATGATGCTGAAAGGCAGCCCGTCTCTGACCATTTCGCCGCTGAGCTGGCGCAATGCGAAGGGGGAAACCACCCTGAATCTTTCGATTCTGCTCAAAGACCCGTCGCTGACCACCACCCCGCCGCAGACGCTGGCGGATGAAGTGGATCGTAGCGTTAAATCGCTCGACGGCAAGCTGGTGATCCCGGTGGATATGGCGACGGCGTTTATGACCCAGATTGCCGGGCTGGAAGGCTATCAGCCCGCCGACGCCGCTAAGCTTGCGGATCAGCAGGTGAAAGGCCTGGCGGCGATGGGGCAGATGTTCCGCATCACCACCATGGAAGATAACGCCATCACCTCAAGCCTGCAGTACGCTGACGGCCAGGTTACGCTGAACGGACAGAAAATGCCGCTGGATGAGTTTGCCGGAATGTTCGGTTTAGCGCTTCCCGCCGTCTCTGAACCCGCAGCGCCGCAGGAAACTCAGCCGCAAGATGACGCGCCGCAAGACGTGGTGCCACCCGCCGCGCCGCAGCAATAAACGGCAAATAGCCCCTGCCCAGGGGCTATTTTCGGGTAATCAGCCGGGGAGAAATAATCTGGTTTCTCGCCGCGCCCTGTCCCTCTTCCATACGCCGTAAAATACACTCCGCGAGGCTTTGTCCCAGCTCCCGGGCGGGCGTCGTCACCCAGGTCAGCGGCAGATCGTCCAGCGCCTCCTCGGGTAACTCCGCAAATGCCGCCAGCGCGACCCGCTGTTCAAAATAGCTTTCGACGCCAGCTTCGCCGCTCTGGCGCCCGGCGCGCATCAGCCCAAACCACGCCCCGGTGGCAATCACGCTGTTGTAGCACAGCACCGCGCTAATCGTTGGGTTTTGCCGCAGCAGCGCCGCCATCGCCTCTGCCGCCTGCTTCTGGCTCGACTCGCACTCCAGCACCCACTCGCTATGAAACGGCAGGCCATACTTCAGCAGGGTGGCGCAGTAGCCGCCTACCCGTTCGGCGCGCGTCAGGGACGAGCTCTGCCCTCCCAGCCAGGCAATGCGCTGATGGCCGCGTCGGATCAGGTGCTCGGTGACAATCTGCGCCGCCTGCATATTATCCGGGCGGATCAGGTCGACATCGTCGAGATAGCTGGCGCGGGAAGCAAACACCAGCGGCATTCCAGCTTGCGCCGCGCGATCGCGCAGCTCCGCTCCCTGGTCGATCGCCCCGGCAATCACCACGCCGTCGACCCCTTGCGCCACCAGGGTATCAAAACGCTGGAGCATTTTTTCACCGCTGTGCCCCCCCTGGGTGAGAAACACCATTCTGCCCTGCGACTCAAGCGCATCGGTCAATCCGGCGGTCATCTCCGCGTAGAAAGGCTTCGATAAGTCGCTGACGATCAGGCCAATAACGCCGCTCTGGCCGCCGCGCAGCGACGCCGCCTGGCGGTTGCGCACGAAGCCCAGCTGTTCAATGGCATGATTGACGCGCTCGCCGGTGGCCGACGAAATACGCCCCTTGCCACTCAGCACCAGCGATACCGTACTGACCGACACGCCTGCCGCCTGGGCGACATCATTAATGGTGATTTTTTTCGCGATAGCCATAACTGCAGGCCGACTCCCTTTGGCTGTCGATAAAACGTTTTATCAAGATACTCTCTTTATAAACGTTATTATCGCCGGAATATGTGATTTTTATCGCACTAAAATTTGGTAAAACGTTTTATCTTTCCGTGGCGTTACATCCTACCGATAACTTAAAGAACCAGGATTCGTGTTATGACGGCGAAAACAGCAACCAAAATTACCCTGTGGGAGTTTTTCCAGCAGTTAGGGAAAACCTTCATGTTACCCGTGGCGTTGCTCTCCTTTTGCGGGATCATGCTGGGGATCGGCAGCTCTCTGAGCAGCCATGATGTCCTGACGCTCCTGCCGTGGCTGGACGTGCCGCTGCTGCAGGCCGTATTCATCTGGATGGGCAAAGTCGGCTCCTTCGCCTTCAGCTTTCTGCCGGTGATGTTCTGTATCGCCATTCCGCTAGGACTGGCCCGGGAAAACAAAGGCGTCGCCGCGTTTGCCGGTTTTGTCGGCTATGCCGTGATGAATCTGGCGGTTAACTTCTGGCTGACGGCCAAAGGCATTCTGCCGACCACCGATGCCGCCGTCCTCAAAGCGAACAACATCCAGAATATTATCGGCATTCAATCGATCGACACCGGGATCCTCGGCGCGGTGATCGCCGGGATCATCGTCTGGATGCTGCATGAGCGTTTTCACAATATCCGCCTGCCCGACGCGCTGGCCTTTTTTGGCGGCACCCGCTTTGTACCGATTATCACCACCGTGGTTCTCGGCCTGGTCGGTCTGGTCATTCCGCTGATCTGGCCCGTCTTCGCCATGGGGATTAATGCCCTCGGCCACGTCATCAATAGCGCGGGAGATTTCGGACCGATGATTTTCGGTACCGGAGAGCGCCTGCTGCTGCCTTTCGGCCTGCACCATATTCTGGTGGCGCTGATCCGCTTTACCGAGGCGGGGGGAACCATGGACGTTTGCGGCCATAGCGTCAGCGGCGCGCTGACGATTTTCCAGGCCCAGCTCAGTTGCCCAACCACCCACGGCTTCTCCGAAAGCGCGACCCGTTTCCTCTCGCAAGGCAAAATGCCGGCCTTCCTCGGCGGCCTGCCGGGAGCGGCGCTGGCGATGTACCACTGCGCTCGCCCGGAAAACCGCCATAAAATTAAGGGGCTGCTGATTTCCGGCGTTATCGCCTGCGTGGTAGGCGGCACGACCGAGCCGCTGGAATTTTTATTCCTGTTCGTCGCCCCGGTGCTGTACGTTATCCACGCGCTCCTCACCGGACTGGGCTTTACCATGATGGCCATTCTGGGCGTGACTATCGGCAACACCGACGGCAACGTTATCGACTTTGTGGTGTTCGGCATTCTGCACGGTCTGTCAACCAAGTGGTATCTGGTACCGGTGGTCGCGGCCATCTGGTTTGCGGTTTACTACGGCATCTTCCGTTTCGCTATCACCCGCTTTAACCTGAAAACCCCGGGACGCGATATTGAAACCAATAGCGCTTTCGAAAAGGCCGTCACCGGCGTGACCGGAAAATCAGGCTACAACGTTCCGGCGATTCTGGCGGCGCTCGGCGGCGCGGAAAATATCGTTTCGCTCGATAACTGCATCACCCGCCTGCGTCTGTCGGTTAACGACATGAGCAAAGTCGACAGCGCCGCGCTGAAAGCGAATCGCGCCATCGGCGTGGTGCAGCTTAACCAGCACAACCTGCAGGTGGTGATTGGCCCGCAGGTGCAGTCGGTGAAAGATGAAATGGCTGTCCTGATGAATACCGTCGAGGCATAGACTCCGCCCCCCTCCGTACAGGAGGGGGACATGATGAAGGAAGTGCAGATGTTTGATTTTTCAACGCCGGTCGACCGTCACGGCACCTGGTGCACCCAGTGGGATTACGTCGCCGACCGTTTTGGCGCGGCCGACCTGCTGCCCTTTACGATCTCCGACATGGATTTCGCCACCGCCCCCTGTATCATCGATGCCGTCAGCAAACGCCTGGCGCACGGCGTTTTTGGCTACAGCCGCTGGAAAAACGATGAATTCCTCGGCGCGGTGAGCCACTGGTTCGCCAGCCGTTTTCATAGCCCAATCGACCTCGAAGCAATTGTTTACGGACCGTCGGTTATCTATATGGTGGCGGAGATGATTCGTCAGTGGTCGGCAGCGGGTGACGGTATTGTGGTACACACTCCGGCCTACGATGCCTTTTATAAAACCATTGAAGGCAACCAGCGGCGCGTCGCGGCGGTTCCGCTCTCCCTCAACAACCATCAGTGGCGCTGCGATATGGCGCAGCTGGAACGGGTACTGGCTCAGCCGCGTAATACCGTGCTGCTGCTGTGCAGTCCGCATAACCCCACCGGCAAGGTATGGACCCGCGAAGAGCTGGAAACCATGGCGCGGCTGTGCGAGAAGCACGGCGTAAAGGTAATTAGCGACGAGATCCACATGGACATGGTGTGGGACGAACATCAGCACACCCCGTGGTGCGAGGTGGCTCGCAGCCCCTGGGCGCTGTTCACCTCCGGATCGAAAAGCTTCAACATTCCGGCGTTTACCGGCGCATACGGGCTGATTGACGATCCCGCGGCGCGCGAAAGCTATCTGCACGCACTTAAGGCCCGCGATGGCCTCTCTTCCCCTTCCGTACCGGCGCTGGTGGCGCATATCGCCGCCTATCGCGAGGGCGCCGCCTGGCTGGATGCCCTGCGCGGCTATCTGCAGGAGAATATGCGCTACATCGCACGCGAACTGAATCAGGCGTTTCCCGAGCTAAACTGGCAGCCGCCGCAGGCGACTTACCTGGCGTGGATTGACCTGCGCCCGCTGGCGGTGGACGATCGTGCCCTGCAAAAAGCACTTATTGAGGAACAGAAGGTCGCCATTATGCCAGGAGACACCTACGGCGATGAGGGTAAGGGTTTTGTCCGCCTGAATGCCGGCTGCCCACGTGAAAAGCTGGAAAAAGGCGTGCAGGGATTAATTGCCGCCCTGGGCTCGCTGCGCTAACTGTTTTCGCTGGCCGCTACCGCTGACTCTCCGCTCACTCATCCGTCCTCCCCGCACAATAAAACGATATTTTGACGAGACTCAAAAAACGCTATTTCACAAAGGTGTATTTAAATGCCGTTTTTAATTCCCGTCAAAATATTCACCAGGAGGAAAAAATATGAACACCTACGATCGTAACCGTAACGCTATCGCTACCGGCAGCATGGTTATGGTGGCCGACAGCGGCGCGACGGGCGTCATCAAAGCCATCCACGCCGAGGGTAAAACGGCGGAGCAGCTCCGCCGGGCGGACTGCGTGGAAATAGACGGACATCAGGGTTTATATTGCCCGCTAAACCTTATTCGCCTGGGCTTTAATTAATCGCAATATCCGTCATCAATATCTGACCGCGGATCCGCAGGCGTAAAAGGCCACCCAAGCGTGGCCTTTGATATTCTCTTTATCGTTCAATTTGATCCCATCGAGCGTTTTACATTAATAAGCAGCGTATTATCGCCCCTCTTCTACCCGCTACGGGTAATATACCTTCTGAGTTCAGAGGCATCTTCATGACATGGCAACAGTTCAAACAGGCGTGGCTGATTAAATTCTGGTCGCCCGTCCCCGCCGTTATCGCCGCGGGTATTCTCTCCACCTACTACTTCGGCATTACCGGCACCTTCTGGGCCGTCACCGGCGAATTCACCCGCTGGGGTGGGCAATTGCTGCAGCTCGTCGGCGTGCACAGCGAAGAGTGGGGCTACTATAAGCTCATTCATCTCGAGGGCACCCCGCTCACCCGTATCGACGGCATGATGATCATCGGTATGTTCGGCGGCTGTTTCGCCGCCGCGCTGTGGGCGAATAACGTCAAGCTGCGCTTCCCCCGCAGCCGGATCCGCATTCTGCAGGCCGTCGCCGGGGGAATCATCGCCGGTTTCGGCGCCCGTCTGGCTATGGGCTGCAATCTGGCCGCATTTTTTACCGGTATCCCACAGTTTTCCCTGCACGCCTGGTTCTTTGCCATCGCTACCGCTATCGGAACCTGGTTCGGCGCGCGCTTTACCTTACTGCCCATCTTCCGTATTCCGGTAAAAATGCAGAAAGTGTCCCAGGCCTCGCCGCTGACGCAAAAACCTGACCAGGCGCGGCGCCGGTTCCGTCTCGGCATGGTGGTCTTTTTCGCCATGATCGCCTGGGGCCTGCTCACCGCGGCCGATCGGCCGAAGCTCGGCCTGGCGCTGCTGTTTGGCGTCGGATTTGGCCTGCTCATCGAGCGGGCGCAGATCTGCTTCACCTCCGCCTTTCGCGATATGTGGATCACCGGACGTACCAATATGGCGAAGGCGGTTATTTTCGGCATGGCCGCCAGCGCTATTGGGATCTTCAGCTACGTGCAGCTGGGTATGGAGCCGAAAATCATGTGGGCGGGGCCCAACGCGGTTATCGGCGGCCTGCTGTTTGGCTTTGGCATCGTCCTGGCGGGCGGCTGCGAAACCGGCTGGATGTACCGCGCGGTGGAAGGTCAGGTGCACTACTGGTGGGTCGGGCTGGGCAACGTTATCGGTTCAACGATCCTCGCCTACTACTGGGACGGGCTCTCTCCGGCGCTGGCCACAAGCTGGGATAAAATCAACCTGCTGGCGACCTTCGGACCATTCGGCGGCCTGCTGGTGACCTATCTCCTGCTGCTGATCGCGCTGATTCTGGTGATTGGCTGGGAAAAACGGTTTTTCCGCCGCCAGTCTCTCGCCCCCTCGACCGTTAAGGAAAGCGCATGAAAACTCTGGTCCCCGATTATCGCCTCGATATGGTTGGCGAACCCTGCCCCTATCCGGCCATCGCCACGCTCGAAGCCATGCCTTCGCTGAAGAAAGGCGAGATTCTGGAAGTGGTCAGCGACTGTCCGCAGTCGATTAACAACATCCCGCTGGATGCCAAAAACCACGGCTATACCGTGCTCGACATTCAGCAGGATGGGCCAACCATCCGCTATTTGATTCAAAAATAGCCATAAAAAAGCCGGTAGTGGGCTACCGGCTGTCTTCCGCATCACATGCGCTAGCCCGCGCGTCACGGGCCTGAAAACGTCAACGATTACCAGCCCTTAACCGCATCGCCTTTGTAAAGCTGCTCTGCTGCCGCGGCCACCTCATCGCTCTGGTAGGCCTTCACAAGGTTTTTCACCTTTTCGCTGTCTTTATTTTCGATACGACTGGCGAAGATATTCACGTAAGGGGAATCTTTGCTTTCCACAAACAGGCCGTTGCGCGACGGCGACAGCCCGACCTGGCTTGAGAAGGTGGTATTGATAATCGCCATGGTTATCTGCTGGTCGTCCAGCGCGCGGGTGAGCTGCGGCGCTTCAATTTCGACGATTTTTAGCTTTTTCGGGTTGTTAATAATATCCAGCGAGGTGGGCAGCAGACCTACGCCGTCCTTCAGCGTAATCAGCCCCTGCTTTTGTAGCAGCAGCAGAGAGCGGCCGAGGTTAGTTGGATCGTTGGGGACCGCCACCTGCGCGCCATCGGGCAGCTGAGCGACCGACGTGATTTTCTTCGAATAGGCCGCTATCGGATAAACGAACGTGGTGCCAACCTGAACCAGCTTATAGCCGCGCTCCTGGATCTGTTTGTCCAGATAGGGCTTATGCTGGAAAGCGTTAGCATCAAGATCGCCGTTGTTCAGCGCCTCGTTGGGCAGGACGAAATCATTAAACGTCACCACCTCAACGTCGAGATTGTACTTCTCTTTCGCCACTTTTTGCGCCACCGCCCAGACTTCCTGGTCAACGCCTGCGCTTATGCCCACTTTGATGTGGTTGGGGTCCTGCTCGCCAGGTTTGCAGGCGGCCAGCAGCAGCGAGCCTGCGACAACCAGCGGTACCGCGACTTTTTTTAACGTGAAGATCATATTCCCAGAGTCCTTTTTAAAATTGCCTGCCATTCATTGCAGGAAAACCAGCGCCTGAGACTATAGAAAATCTCGGGCGCGAAATTAAATACTGATTGTCTATGATTAATAGCGTTTTGCTATGAGCGATTTCGTCATTGCTCCCTTTGAGAGGGCAATCTTCCCTTCCCTCACCGTTTTCCCTTGTATTGTTCGGTAATTTTCTCCGCTTTTAACCATTTATCGTTCTGATGTACAATGACGCGCACTACAACTAAAAAAAGAGTGCGACCATGATTGATTTAACTTTGCCATTAACCGACATCCATCGCCACCTTGATGGTAATATCCGGGCCCAAACCATTCTCGATCTTGGCCGCCAGTACAACCTCGCCCTTCCGGCAGACACCCTCGACACCTTACGTCCTCATGTACAGGTCACCAGCAATGAGCCTGATCTGGTCAGCTTCCTCGCTAAGCTGGACTGGGGCGTAAAGGTACTGGCCTCGCTGGAAGCCTGCCGCCGCGTCGCTTATGAAAACCTCGAAGATGCCGCTCGCAACGGCCTGCACTACGTTGAACTGCGTTTCTCTCCGCGCTATATGGCGATGACCCACCAGCTGCCGGTCGCGGGCGTAGTCGAAGCGGTGATCGCCGGGGTTAAAGAAGGCAGCCGCGACTTTAACGTTGAGGCCCGCCTGATCGGCATTCTGAGCCGCACCTTTGGCGAAGCGGCCTGCGAAGAGGAGCTTGCGGCCCTGCTCGCCCATCGCGATGGCATCACGGCCCTCGACCTCGCCGGGGATGAGCTCGGCTTCCCGGGAAATCTGTTTATGGATCACTTCAGCCGCGCGCGCGATGCGGGCTGGCGCATCACCGTACATGCGGGCGAAGCCGCTGGCCCGGAAAGCATCTGGCAGGCGATTCGCGAACTGGGCGCCGAGCGTATCGGCCACGGCGTGAAGGCGGTGCAGGATCCGGCGCTGATGGATTATCTCGCCGCGCAGCGAATCGGGATTGAGTCCTGCCTGACCTCTAATATTCAGACCAGCACCGTGCCATCCCTGGCCGAGCATCCGCTGAAAACATTCCTTGAACACGGCGTGCTGGCCTGCATCAATACCGACGACCCTGCCGTTCAGGGCGTCGATATTATCCACGAATACACCGTCGCCGCCCCGGCTGCCGGTTTAAGCCGCGAGCAAATTCGCCAGGCGCAGAGAAACGGTCTGGAGCTCGCCTTTTTAAGCGCCCAGGAAAAAGCGGCGCTGATCCAGCGCGTGCAGCAGGCTTGATGTTTCTCCCCCGTGCCAGCACGGGGGGAAGCTCAATCAGCGCCTGGCCAGCGCGTTTCGTCAGGTCGGCCTAATTCAGGCACAGCGTCGCCCGATGCCTGGCCGACTCCAGCCCAAGCTCAATCAGCTCCATAATCTGAATCGCCTGGCTTGCCGGAACCGGGTTAACGCCGATGCCATTAAGCGCATCGCGAATGGCGGCGTAATAGGCCGGATAGTTGCCCGGTAGCGTCAGCCACGACTCCTCGGTGATTTCCTCGCCTTCGGCACGCGTCAGCAGCCCGTCGCGCATATCGTACCCCCAATCCTCCTGCGGCAGGCGCTCGCCGCTTTTCAGCCGTTCTTCCTGCGGATCAAGGCCGTATTTCACATAGCTTCCCCGCGAACCGTGGATGATAAAGCGTGCCGTTTCCGCCGCGGCCACCAGGGTTCCGTGCAGCACCACGCGACGCTGCGGCCAGGCCAACACCGCATGAAAATAGTCTGTGGACTGGGAGCCAGGCCGTAGCTGAGCCAGGTCGACCTGCATACTCACCGGCAGACCGAAGAGATTTACCACCTGGTCCAGCAGATGCGGGGCAAGATCGTACCAGATGCCGCTGCCCGGCCCACCTTGCTCGCGCCAGCGTTGCCGTACCTGCGGTCGATAGCGGTCGAAATGCGACTCAAAATAGCCGACTTCCCCTAACAGGCCTTCGTTAATCAGCGACTTCACCGTCAGAAAATCGCTGTCCCAGCGGCGGTTATGGAACACGGACAGCAGTCGCCCCTCGCTTTTGGCAATGGCCTCAAGCTCGCGAGCCTGTGACAGCGTCACGGTAAACGGTTTATCCACCACTACATGCTTGCCCGCTTCCAGCGCAGCTTTCGCCAGCGGAAAATGGGTATCATTGGGCGTGGGGATCACCACCAGATCGATATCGGGGTCGCTAAAGAGCGCCTGCGGTGCGGTCACCACCTTCACCGCAGGCCAGTCGGCCAGCACTTTCGTTTCATCGCTGCTCGAGACCGCCGCCAGCGTCATCCCCGGCGTACCGCTGACCAGCGGCGCATGAAAGGTTTTGCTCGCATAGCCGTACCCGATTAAACCTACCCGGATAGGGTCACTCATTTTTCTGCCCCCTTAACGAAATGTCGCAGCCGCACTAACACCGCGATTCTGAACGCATCTTCGACGCGTTTGCCCCTGCACCGGTTGCTCAGCTTTACGCCATTTGCGCAGCTAAGATCATGTAACACTTGCGTTACTTCAGTCGTTGAGTACCATTTCAGTCTGGTTTCACCATTTGCCGTAGAGTTATGGAAAACGTTTTTAACCGTATTGTAGAACTTATTGGCTGGATTGTTTTGGGCGTTTCGGCCCTGCTTTTAGTTATCGCTCATCATATTGATAACTACCAGTCCCCGCCTGCCGTTGATGCTGTTCAGACGAAGCCGCTGTCGAAATAAACAGTGACCCGCTTCGCAACTATGCAACCGGTTTCTGAAACCGGTTGCATAGTTGCATACGCCTTTATTACACTCTCTTTATCAATCGATAAGGAGTTTCTTCATGTCCAAATTCCCGCAACACTTTTTATGGGGCGCCGCGACCGCGGCCTGGCAGGTTGAAGGCGGTCACGATGCCGACGGCAAAGGCCCTTCTATCTGGGATATTTATTCTCACCTTCCGGGCACCACCTATCAGGGGACGACCGGTGACGTCGCCGTTGACCACTACCATCGTTTTCGCGAAGACGTAGCGCTGATGGCGGAAATGGGTTTGCAAAGCTATCGCTTTTCTATTTCCTGGCCCCGCCTGCTGCCTGGCGGCCGCGGTGAAGTGAACGAGGCTGGTGTCCAATTCTACAGCGACCTGATTGACGAACTGCTGGCGCATAACATTGAACCGATGATTACCCTGTACCACTGGGATCTTCCCCAGGCGCTGCAGGATGAAGGCGGCTGGGAGGCGCGCAGTACCGCGGAAGCCTTCGCTGAGTACGCTCGCCTGTGCTATCAACGTTTTGGCTCCCGGGTCAAACTGTGGGCAACCTTTAACGAGACTATCGTCTTTATCGGCCACGGTTACATTAACGGCCTCCATCCTCCTGCGGTGCGCGATCCGGCGCGCGCCATTCAGGCCTGCCATCACGTCTTTATCGCCCATGCGCTGGCCGTGAAAGCGTTTCGTGAAATGGGCGTGGCGGGGGAGATAGGGTTTGTCAACGTGCTGCAGCCGCACACCGCATTAACCGACAGTGAGGAAGATAAGCGGGCGACAGAGATGGCGGACGCCATCCATACCCACTGGCTCTACGATCCGGTATTAAAAGGCGGCTATCCCGAAGAGCTACTGCAGCAGACCCGGGCGCTGTGGGGGGTTCCGGTCTTTGAACCGGGAGACGACGCGCTGCTGCGTGACAACCGCTGTGACTTTATCGGCCTGAACTACTATCGCCGTGAAACCGTGTCGGCGCAGCCTCCTGAAGTACCGACCGGCGGCGAGCCGGGCGTGGATGGGCTCTTCCACTTCGTGCGCAACCCGCAAAGCACCTATACCGAATGGGGCTGGGAAATTTGGCCTCAGGGCTTAACCGACGGGATCATGATGATTAAAGCGCGCTACGGTGATATTCCGATCTACATCACCGAAAACGGCCTGGGGGCAATAGACCCGATTATCAATGGCGAAATCGTCGACGACCCGCGGATTGACTATCTCAGTAGCCATATTACCGCGCTGGAAAAAGCGCTGGAACAGGGCGCCGACGTGCGCGGCTACTACCCCTGGTCCTTTATTGATCTTTTGAGCTGGCTGAACGGTTATAAAAAACAATACGGATTCGTTTATGTCGATCACCAGCAAAATCTGGCGCGTAAACGGAAAAAGAGTTTTTTCTGGTACCAAAACGTTATTGCCAGCCGAGGCGAACAGCGTTAATCTTCTCTCCCAGGCGCCTTCCGGCGCCTGATTCAGTTCTGGAATACTCTTAAATTTCTTTTTACCAGGCCGGAAACATCATCTGTTCTTGTCACCGGTATTTACAACCGAAATAATTGCATACAGTTTATCTTAGAAAGGAACTGCCGGTTGAGAACAGGTTTACTCAGTATGGGTATATTCAACTTAATTTATTCCGATTATAAAATGGATACGCAAATGACCGTTCAGGACTACTTATTAAAATTTCGTAAAATCAGTTCGCTGGAAAGTCTGGAAAAACTTTTTGATCACCTTAACTATTCCCTGACCGATAACGAAGAGATCGTCAACATGTATCGCGCGGCCGACCATCGCCGGGCGGAGCTGGTTTCTGGCGGCAAATTGTTCAACATCGGCGAAGTGCCCAAGTCCGTCTGGCGCTACGTGCAATAAAGACTGTCATCATTCACGCCAGTTGCTTATACTTCCGCCCTGCTTTTATTTATAACTGGCGTTGAATTTTGGAGTAATAATGTCTTCTGACTCTGTGGAACGTATTGGCGGATGGCTTCTGGCACCGCTGGCATGGCTCCTGGTAGCCCTGCTTAGCGCCTCATTGTCGCTGCTGTTTTTTGCTGATGCCCTGATGTCTTCCCAGACTTACACATTGCTGAGCGCGATGAGTATCGAACATCTCGCCCTGTGGATCGCCTCCTTAGCCTTTGCGATCGCCATGTGGTACTACACGCTGTGGTTGACCATCGCCTTCTTTAAACGGCGGAAAGGGGTACCGAAGCACTACATTATCTGGCTGCTGATCACGCTTCTGCTGGCGGTAAAAGCCTTTGCCTTTTCCCCTATTTCCGACGCGCTCGCGCTGCGCCAGCTGCTTTTCCCTCTCCTCGCCGCAGCGCTGCTTGCGCCCTATTTCAGGCGTTCTCAACGGGTTAAGCGGACCTTTGTGAATCCGTAATAACCACACAGTTAACCTGTTGTCGCCGGTATCGATTTATTCGATAATAGACAGCTTTTTCTATTTCAGGTCGAATGATGGCTGATTATTTACTGCTCTTTGTTGGCACTGTCCTGGTTAACAACTTCGTGCTGGTGAAGTTTCTTGGACTGTGCCCGTTTATGGGGGTTTCCAAAAAGCTGGAAGCCGCTATGGGGATGGGGCTTGCCACCACGTTTGTGATGACGCTGGCCTCTATTTGCGCCTGGTTAATTGATACCTGGATCCTTATCCCGCTGGATCTGGTCTATTTACGTACGCTGGCCTTTATCCTGGTCATCGCCGTGGTGGTGCAGTTTACCGAAATGGTCGTGCGTAAAACCAGCCCGGCGCTGTATCGCCTGCTGGGCATCTTCCTGCCGCTGATCACCACCAACTGCGCGGTGCTCGGCGTGGCGCTGCTCAACATTAACCTTGGGCATAATTTCCTGCAATCGGCGCTGTACGGTTTTGCCGCCGCGGTCGGTTTTTCGCTGGTTATGGTGCTTTTCGCCTCCATTCGCGAGCGACTGGTGGTAGCGGATGTTCCCGCGCCGTTTCGCGGTAACGCGATTGCGCTGGTCACCGCAGGTTTAATGTCCCTTGCTTTCATGGGTTTTAGTGGTTTGGTGAAGTTGTAATGAACGCTGTCTGGATAGCCGTGGTCGCCATTAGCCTGCTGGGGCTAATTTTCGGCTTAATTCTGGGGTACGCCTCCCGCCGCTTTGAGGTGGAGGATGACCCGGTGGTGGAAAAAATTGATGCCCTGCTTCCGCAGAGCCAGTGCGGCCAGTGCGGCTATCCTGGCTGTCGTCCCTACGCTGAAGCGGTGGGGACCCAGGGCGAGAAAATCAACTGCTGCGCCCCCGGCGGCGAAGCGGTGATGCTGAAAATCGCCGAGCTATTGAACGTCGATCCGCAGCCGACAGACGGCGATGCGCAGGAAGCCGAACCGGCGCGAATGCTGGCGGTGATCGACGAGGCGAACTGCATCGGCTGCACAAAATGCATTCAGGCCTGTCCCGTCGATGCCATCGTCGGCGCCACGCGCGCCATGCATACGGTGATGAGCGATCTCTGTACCGGCTGTAATCTTTGCGTCGCGCCTTGTCCGACGCAATGTATTGAACTGCGCCCGGTGGCGCCGACGACAGAAACCTGGAAATGGGATCTTCAGACCATCCCGGTACGCATTATTCCCGTGGAACAACATGTTTAAGTTATTTTCCGCTTTTCGCAAAGATAAAGTCTGGGACTTCAACGGCGGCATCCATCCGCCAGAAATGAAAACCCAGTCCAACGGTACCCCGCTGCGTCAGGTTTCACTGCCGCAGCGTTTTGTCATTCCGCTAAAACAGCATATTGGCGCGGAAGGTGAGCTCTGCGTTCAGCCTGGCGATCGCGTCCTGCGCGGCCAGCCGTTAACGCGCGGCTGGGGCAGAATGCTGCCGGTGCACGCCCCGACGTCCGGTACGGTGGCGGCCATTGCTCCCCACTCTACCGCCCACCCTTCCGCGCTGGCGGAAATGAGCGTGATTATTGATGCCGATGGCGAAGACCGCTGGATTGAACGCGATGGCTGGAACGATTACCAGAATAAATCCCGCGAAGCGCTGATTGAGCGTATTCACCAGTTTGGCGTGGCCGGACTGGGCGGCGCGGGTTTCCCGACCGGCGCCAAGCTGCGCGGCGGCGGCGACAAAATCGACACACTCATTATCAACGCCGCCGAGTGCGAACCCTATATTACCGCCGACGACCGTCTGATGCAGGATTGCGCGGCGCAGATCGTCGAGGGTATTCGCATCCTTGCCCATATTCTGCAGCCAGCTCAGGTACTGATCGGCATCGAGGATAATAAACCGCAGGCGATTTCGATGCTGCGCGCGGTATTAGCCGACACGCACGGTATTTCCCTGCGCGTGATCCCCACGAAATATCCCTCCGGCGGCGCGAAACAGCTGACGCAGATCCTCACCGGCAAGCAGGTGCCTCACGGCGGACGCTCCTCTGACATCGGCGTGCTGATGCAGAACGTCGGCACCGCCTATGCGGTGAAACGCGCGGTAATCGACGGCGAGCCGCTGACCGAGCGCGTCGTCACCCTGACCGGGGAAGCGATCTCGCGTCCGGGCAACGTCTGGGCGCGCCTCGGCACTCCGGTCAGCCATCTGCTCAACGATGCCGGTTTCTGTCCGAGCGGCGATCCTATGGTAATTATGGGCGGGCCGCTGATGGGCTTCACCCTGCCGTGGCTCGACGTGCCGGTCGTGAAAATCACCAACTGCCTGCTGGCGCCGTCGGCGAGCGAAATGGGCGAGCCGGAAGAGGAAAAAGGCTGCATCCGCTGCAGCGCCTGCGCGGACGCCTGCCCGGCAGATCTTCTGCCGCAGCAGCTTTATTGGTTCAGCAAAGGCCAGCAGCACGACAAAGCCACCAGCCATAACCTGGCGGATTGCATTGAGTGCGGCGCCTGCGCCTGGGTCTGCCCAAGCAATATCCCGCTGGTGCAGTACTTCCGCCAGGAAAAAGCGGAGATTTACGCGCTTGCTCAGGAAGAGAAACGCGCGGCGGAGGCGAAATTACGCTTTGAGGCCCGTCAGGCGCGTCTTGAGCGCGATAAAGCCGCGCGTCTTGAACGGCATAAGCAGGCCGCGGCCCAGCCCGCGGCGAAAGATCAGGACGCGATTAACGCCGCCCTTGCCCGGGTACGGGAAAAGCAGCGTGACGCGGCGCAGCCGATTATCGTGCTCTCCGGCGCCAAACCGGATAACAGCGAAGCCATTGCCGCCCGCGAAGCCCGCAAGGCCGAGGCCCGGGCACGCAAAGCTCAGCAACAGGCACAAAGCAACGTCGCCGGGCCGTCATCTGACGCCGCCGTTGACCCGCGCAAAGCCGCCGTAGAGGCCGCCATCGCCCGAGCCAAAGCGCGCAAAGTCGAACAGCAGGCGGTTCCTGCGGAAGACGCTCCAGCAGAGCAGCCCGCCGCCAGTGACCCGCGCAAAGCCGCCGTCGAGGCCGCCATCGCCCGGGCCAAAGCGCGTAAAGCCCAACAGCAGGCGGTTCCTGCGGAAGACGCCCCAGCAGAGCAGCCCGCCGCCGTTGACCCGCGCAAGGCCGCCGTTGAGGCCGCCATCGCCCGGGCTAAAGCGCGTAAAGCCCAACAGCAGGCCGCTCTGGCAGAAGACGCCCCAGCGGAGCAGCCCGCCGCCGTTGACCCGCGCAAGGCCGCCGTTGAGGCCGCCATCGCCCGGGCTAAAGCGCGTAAAGCAGAACAACAGCAACAAGCAGTTCCCCCGTCGGCAGCCAATGATGACGCCCGCAAAGCGGCAGTCGCTGAAGCAATCGCCCGCGTTCAGGCCCGGAAAGCATCCCGGCAGGCAGTTAACGAGGATTAAATGGTTTTCAGAATCGCAAGTTCCCCTTATACCCACAATCAGCGCCAGACTTCGCGGATTATGCTGCTGGTGCTGCTCGCCGCCGTGCCCGGCATCGCGGTTCAGACCTGGTTTTTCGGCTGGGGTACCGTGCTGCAAATTATCCTTGCCGCCATCACGGCGTGGGGAGCCGAAGCGGCCATCCTTAAACTGCGCAAACAAAATATTCCCGCGATCCTCGCCGATAACTCCGCGCTGCTGACCGGCCTGCTGCTGGCCATCAGTATTCCGCCTTTTGCTCCCTGGTGGATGGTGGTGCTGGGGACCGCGTTCGCGGTGATCATCGCTAAACAGCTCTACGGTGGTCTGGGTCATAATCCTTTTAACCCGGCGATGATCGGCTATGTCGTCCTGCTCATCTCCTTCCCGGTCCAGATGACTTCGTGGCTCCCGCCGCATGAGATAGCCGCCAATGTTCCCGGATTTAGCGACGCGCTGCGGATGATTTTCACAGGCCATACGGCGAGCGGTGGAGACATGAACAGCCTGCGAATGGGCATTGACGGTATCAGCCAGGCCACGCCGCTGGATACCTTCAAAACCTCGCTTCATGCCGGTCACGCGGTTGAAGAGATTCTCCAGTATCCTGTCTACGGCGGCGCGCTCGCCGGCCTCGGCTGGCAGTGGGTTAACGTGGCGTATCTGGCGGGTGGTCTGTTCCTGTTATGGCAGAAAGCCATTCGCTGGCATATTCCGGTCAGTTTTCTGCTGAGCCTTGCCGTTTGCGCTACCCTCGGATGGCTGTTCTCCCCGGAAAGCCTCGCCTCGCCGCAGATTCATCTGCTGTCCGGCGCCACCATGCTGGGCGCGTTCTTTATTCTGACGGATCCGGTAACCGCCTCCACCACCAATCGCGGACGCCTGATCTTCGGCGCGCTGGCGGGATTACTGGTATGGCTAATTCGCAGCTTTGGCGGCTATCCGGATGGCGTGGCCTTTGCCGTTCTGCTGGCCAATATTACCGTTCCCTTGATCGATTACTATACGCGCCCGCGCGCGTACGGCCACCGCTGAGGACCCGAACATGTTACAAAGCATGCGTAAACACGGCATCACGCTGGCCCTCTTTGCGGCGGGGTCTACCGGGCTGACGGCCGCGATTAACGAGCTGACCAAAAGCACCATTGAAGACCAGGCTGCCCAGCAGCAAAAAGCCTTATTTGACCAGGTTATGCCGGCTAATCTTTATAACAACGACTTGCTGAAAAGCTGTTATCAAGTTACCGCCCCGGCGCTGGGAAAAGGCCAGCACAAGGTTTGGATCGCTCAGGATGGCGAAAAACCGGTGGCTGCGGTGATGGAAGCCACCGCACCGGACGGCTATTCCGGGGCCATTCAGCTGCTGGTGGCCGCCGATTTTAAAGGTACCGTGCTGGGTACCCGCGTCACCGAACATCATGAGACGCCGGGGCTGGGCGATAAAATCGAACTCAGAATTTCCGACTGGATCACCCTCTTTGCCGGTAAAGTGATTCATGGGCAAAACGACAGCCACTGGGCCGTGAAAAAAGACGGCGGCGACTTCGACCAGTTTACCGGGGCCACCATTACCCCGCGCGCGGTGGTCAATGCCGTCAAGCGCGCCGGCCTGTACGCACAAACGCTGCCCGCGCAGATTTCCGCATTCACTCCCTGTGGAGACTAAATCATGAGCGAAGTAAAAGACGTTATTGTTCAGGGGTTGTGGAAAAACAACTCCGCGCTGGTTCAGCTGCTGGGGATGTGTCCCCTACTCGCCGTGACCTCGACCGCCACCAACGCCCTTGGCCTTGGGCTGGCGACGACGCTGGTGCTCACCCTGACGAACCTGACTATTTCCAGCCTGCGCCGCTGGACGCCGGCGGAAATCCGTATTCCGATTTACGTCATGATCATCGCTTCGGTGGTGAGCGTCGTGCAGATGCTGATCAACGCCTACGCGTTCGGCCTCTATCAGTCTCTGGGGATCTTTATCCCGCTGATTGTCACCAACTGTATCGTGGTTGGGCGCGCTGAGGCCTTTGCCGCGAAAAAAGGCCCGGCGCTGTCGGCGCTGGATGGTTTTTCCATCGGTATGGGGGCAACCTGCGCGATGTTTGTGCTCGGCTCAATGCGGGAAATTCTCGGCAACGGTACCCTGTTTGACGGTGCCGATAGCCTGCTCGGCAGCTGGGCTAAAGTTCTGCGCATTGAAGTATTTCATACCGATACGCCGTTTCTGCTGGCGATGCTGCCGCCGGGGGCATTTATTGGCCTCGGCATGATGTTGGCGGTAAAATACCTTATCGATGAACGTAGCAAACAGCGCAAAGCTAAAGCGGTACAAGCCGATGTCGTTGCGCCGTCTGATGTGACGGGAAAAGCCTGGAATGAATAAGAGTAAACGCCTGGAGATCCTCACCAGGCTCAGGGATAACAACCCGCACCCCACCACGGAGCTGAATTTTCACTCGCCGTTTGAATTATTGATCGCCGTCCTGCTCTCGGCGCAGGCCACCGACGTCAGCGTCAACAAAGCGACGGCAAAACTCTACCCGGTCGCCAACACGCCGGCGGCCATGCTGGCGCTGGGCGTTGAGGGCGTGAAGTCGTATATCAAGACTATTGGCCTGTTTAACAGCAAAGCAGAAAACGTCATCAAGACCTGTCGTATCCTGCTTGAGCAGCACAATGGTGAAGTGCCGGAAGATCGGGCGGCCCTTGAGGCGCTTCCCGGCGTGGGACGCAAAACGGCAAACGTGGTGCTGAATACCGCCTTCGGCTGGCCGACAATCGCCGTCGATACGCATATCTTCCGCGTTTGCAATCGGACACAATTTGCGCCCGGTAAGAACGTTGAACAGGTCGAAGAAAAGCTGTTAAAGGTGGTTCCAGCGGAATTTAAAGTCGACTGCCATCACTGGTTAATCCTGCACGGTCGTTATACCTGTATTGCCCGCAAACCGCGCTGCGGCTCCTGCCTGATAGAAGACCTTTGCGAGTACAAAGAGAAGGTCGATCTCTGAACACGCATCGCGTCATTATCCATCAGGGTGATGACGCTGCTTTTCCCCCGCCTTCATCGACATTCACGCCATCATTTTCGCGCTGTTGCGGGTGATTATGCGGTTATATAATCATCGGCCAGCTTATTCATTTTTTTTAGAGGCAAAATTTCTATACATTTGTGATCGAGATCACCTGGTCAATTTATTGTTGATTTAATGTTAACGCCTTTGCGTGCAAACCTGCTGATTCAAATACCCTTAAGTTAAATACCAAAACAATAACCCATCAATTTTTAGGATTACGGGCTATATCACTGGATGCAAGCGCATACAGCCGAACATATCGCCATTATGCGAAAAACTTCGGATTCCAACAGATAAAAACTCTACCTTTGGCTAAACCTTGAAATTTAACTCTGAATAACATTTGAGTAGGCGGTGTATTATGCCACATGGAATATGTGTAACAGATTATTGCAAAGCTATTGCCTGAAGGGGCAGGATAGTGAACATTACCTGCCGTTTTCCCTCCAGAATAACTATAAAGGCGGCGGTCTGAGAAGATTGCGCCCCGAACACCCCCCGTTAATATGGGATGTAAAAAAAGAGGTATTTGTGTCGACTGCAAACAATAAACCAACAGAAAGCGTAAGTTTAAACGCTTTCAAACAACCACGTTCGTTCTATCTCATCTTCTCTATTGAGCTGTGGGAACGTTTTGGTTTCTACGGCCTGCAAGGGATCATGGCCGTTTACCTGGTTAAACAGCTGGGTATGTCAGAAGCGGACTCTATTACTCTGTTCTCCTCCTTTAGCGCGCTGGTCTACGGTCTGGTGGCGATTGGCGGCTGGCTGGGCGACAAGGTGCTTGGCACTAAGCGCGTCATCATGCTCGGCGCAATCGTTCTGGCTATCGGCTACGGCCTGGTGGCGTGGTCAGGGCACGATGCGAGCATCGTGTATATGGGTATGGCGACGATTGCCGTCGGTAACGGCCTGTTTAAGGCTAACCCCTCTTCCCTGCTCTCAACCTGCTATGAAAAGAACGACCCGCGTCTGGACGGTGCATTTACCATGTACTATATGTCCGTCAACATCGGTTCCTTCTTCTCTATGCTGGCCACGCCGTGGCTGGCGGCGAAGTTCGGCTGGAGCGTCGCTTTCGCCCTGAGCTTTGTCGGCCTGGTGATCACCATCGTCAACTTCGCTTTCTGCCAGCGCTGGGTTAAACAGTACGGCTCGAAGCCTGACTTCGCACCGGTGCAGGTAGGCAAGCTGCTGGCGACTATCGTTGGCGTGGTGGTTCTGGTCGCGATTGCAACCTGGCTGCTGCACAACCAGGGTATTGCACGTATGGCGCTGGGCGTGGTTGCGCTGGGCATCATCGTTATTTTCGCTAAAGAAGCCTTCGCGATGCAGGGCGCGGCCCGTCGCAAAATGATCGTCGCTTTCATCCTGATGCTGCAGGCGATTATCTTCTTCGTTCTGTACAGCCAGATGCCAACCTCCCTCAACTTCTTTGCGATTCGCAACGTTGAACACTCTCTGCTGGGCATCGCTTTCGAGCCTGAGCAGTACCAGGCGCTGAACCCTTTCTGGATCATTATCGGTAGCCCGATTCTGGCCGCCATTTATAACAAGATGGGCGATACCCTGCCGATGCCGATGAAGTTTGCTATTGGTATGGTCCTGTGCTCCGGCGCCTTCCTTGTCCTGCCGCTGGGCGCTAAGTTCGCCAGCGATGCGGGCATCGTAAACGTCAGCTGGCTGGTGATCAGCTACGGCCTGCAGAGTATCGGTGAACTGATGATTTCCGGTCTGGGTCTGGCGATGGTGGCACAGCTGGTTCCGCAGCGCCTGATGGGCTTCATTATGGGTAGCTGGTTCCTGACTACCGCTGGCGCCAACCTGATCGGCGGCTACGTGGCGAACATGATGGCGGTGCCGGATAACGTGACTGACCCGCTGATGTCGCTGGAAGTTTACGGTCGCGTGTTCCTGCATATCGGTGTCGCCACCGGCATTATCGCCATCCTGATGCTCATGACGGCGCCGAAGCTGAACCGTATGACCCAGGACGACGATAAAACGGCAAAAGCCAGCGATACCGCTACGGCTTAAGCTCCCCGGGAAAACCCATAAATTTAAACCGCTAACGCGCTGTTAGCGGTTTTTTTTTACCCCTGGGCGGACTAACATACAGGAAACCGCAGCCACGAGGAGTTACCGATGAAACTGTTCTACAAATCCGGCGCTTGTTCTCTTGCTTCGCATATCGCGCTACGCGAAAGCGGGCTGGACTTCACCCTGCAGGGCGTTGACGTGATGAAAAAACGTCTCGAAAACGGGGATGATTATCTGCAGATCAACCCGAAGGGTCAGGTACCGGCGCTGCTGCTGGACGATGATGTGCTGCTGACGGAAGGCGTGGCCATTATGCAATATATCGCCGATCGCGTGCCGGACCGCCAGCTGCTGGCGCCGGTGGGAAGCATTGCCCGCTATCAGACGCTGGAGTGGCTAAACTACGTGGCGACGGAGCTGCATAAAGGTTTTACCCCGCTGTTTCGCCCGGATACGCCGGAGGATTACAAACCTGTCGCTCGCGCGCTGCTGGACAAAAAAATGCAGTACGTGAACGAATGCCTGGAAGATAAAGAGTGGATTAACGGGCACCGTTTCACTATCGCCGATGGCTACCTGTTTACCGTGCTGCGCTGGGCGTACGCCGTGAAGCTGGATATGGAAGGCTATAGCAATATTGCAGCCTGGATGAAGCGCGTTGCCGCGCGGCCTGCGGTAGCCGCCGCCCTCGAGGCTGAAGGGCTGAAGTGAAGCCGATGCTTGCCCGACGCAGGTCGGGCAAGTTGTTCTCACGCCTCTTAAAGCTGCGTGGCGCTGAAGTAGTGCTCCGGCTGCGCGATGCGATCCTGAGCCGCCACAACCTGTAGCTCATACTCCTGCATATTTTTTGTCGCCAGCATGATTTCATACACCGCGGCGGTCACGTGCTCCAGCGCATCGCGCAGTCCCGCGCCCTGCAGCAGCTTAACCAGCAGCAGCCCGCTGGTGACATCGCCGACGCCCACCGGCTGGCGCATGCCAAAATCCACCAGCGGACGGCTGATGTGCCAGGCTTCCTGCGCGGTGACCAGCAGCATTTCAAAACGATCCATACTCAGCCCGGCCCGCGAAAGATGCTTCACCAGCACCACTTCCGGCCCCTGCGCGATCAGCTCGCGCGCGGCCAGCACCGCTTCGTTGACGTTCGCCACCGGATGCCCGCAGAGGATCTCCAGCTCAACCAGGTTTGGCGCAATAATATCGCTCGCCGGCAGCGCATAGCGTACATGAAACTCCGCGACGCCGGGCGCCACGATACAGCCCTTTTCAGGGTGCCCCATGACCGGATCGCAGAAATATTTCGCGGCCGGATTGGCGCTTTTCACCTGACGCACGATACCAAGAATATGTTCGCCCTGTTCCGCCGATCCCAGGTATCCGCTTAATACCGCGTCACAGCGCTGCAGCTGGTTAATATCGGCAATCCCCTGAACAATTTCCGTCAGATGCGCTGGCGGCATCACGCAGCCGGTCCACTTTCCGTATTGGGTATGGTTGGAGAATTGTACGGTATTAAGCGGCCAGACGTTGGCACCAAGGCGGCGCATCGGAAATTCAGCGGCGCTGTTGCCCGCATGGCCAAACACAACGTGGGACTGGATGGCGAGGATATTCTTCATCTTGATTACCTGAGAGCAAAAAATAAGGGGCGCGGTTTCCCACGCCCCTGCCTTTACGCAATTACTTCCAGCAGACCAGACAGTAATTTTTCTTACCGCGACGCAGTAAGGTGTAGCGACCAAAGAGACGGTCGGCATCAACAAATACGTATTCCGGGTCGGACTGTTTTTCGCCGTTGATGGTCACCGCATTGGATGCGATGGTTTTACGCGCCTGACCGCGGGACGGCTGCAGTTCAGAATCCACCAGCGCCTGCATCAGATCGGCGCCTTTATCCATTTCGATCATCGGCACGCCATCCTGCGCCAGCTGTTCGAAATCGGCTTCGCTCAAATCGCTCAGGTTACCGTTGAACAGGCTCTCGGTAATGCGTTTTGCCGCCACAAGACCTTCTTCACCGTGCACCAGGCGGGTCACCTGTTCGGCCAGCACATACTGGGCGCGCGGTGCTTTACCGCTGTTTTTGTCTTCTTCTTCCAGGGCATTGATTTCAGCCATGTCCATAAAAGTGAAGAACTTCAGGAAGCGATAAACGTCGGCATCCGCGGTGTTGATCCAGAACTGGTAGAACTTGTACGGACTGGTTTTCTTCGGATCCAGCCACACTGCGCCGCCTTCGGTTTTACCGAATTTCGTGCCGTCCGCCTTGGTGATCAGCGGAACGGTGAGGCCAAAGACCTGGTTCTGGTGCAGACGACGGGTCAGGTCGATACCGGAGGTAATGTTGCCCCACTGGTCAGAACCGCCGATTTGCAGCGCCACGCCGTGCAGCTTGTTCAGGCAGGCAAAGTCGTAACCCTGCAGCAGGTTGTAGGAGAACTCGGTAAAAGAGATGCCCTGGTCGTCACGGTTCAGACGCTGCTTCACCGCTTCTTTGTTAATCATCTGGTTTACCGAGAAGTGCTTGCCGATATCACGCAGGAAAGTCAGCACGTTCATGCTGCCAAACCAGTCGTAGTTGTTGGCGGCAATGGCAGAATTTTCACCGCAATCAAAGTCGAGGAAAGGCGCGACCTGTTTACGAATTTTATCTACCCACTCCTGCACGGTATCTTCAGTGTTCAGTTTACGCTCCGCGGCTTTAAAGCTCGGGTCGCCAATCAGACCGGTCGCGCCGCCCACCAGGGCAACCGGTTTATGGCCGGCCATCTGGAAGCGTTTCAGGCATAACAATGGAACAAGATGCCCCAAATGCAAGCTGTCAGCGGTGGGATCGAAGCCGCAATAGAGCGCGATCGGGCCTTGCGCCAGTCGCTCTGCTAACGCTTCTTCGTCCGTCACCTGGGCTATCAGCCCCCGCTCCTGCAATTGTTTAATCAAGTTACTGCTTGCCATCAAATTCTCCATCTATAAAACGACTGCACCTCTGCCGGTACACGACTTTTCGCCAGACGCGAAAAAAATATCTACGCAAAATTATTCAAGCTGCGTCGCCGCGGCAAGCATGTGAAAGCCCAGGGAACTTACTCAGGTAAGCGACAGAGCCAGGCAGGCGCAGCTAACAAAGATGCAGCTTGAAAAATGAAGCGTATAGAATAAAGCGCCGGGCCACGATGCACCAGCGCTTAACACAACATTTTTGCGTCCTTTATGGCGCCAGTCGGTCGATTTGCCAGCCGCCGTTTTGCCGCTGGTAGAGAAAACGATCGTGCAGACGATGCTCGCCGCCCTGCCAGAACTCCATCTGTTCGATACTGACGCGGAATCCGCCCCAGAAGCTCGGCAGCGGCACTTCGCCCTGCTGGAATTTTTGCTTAAGCTCCAGGAACTTACTCTCAAGAATGCCGCGCGCCGAGATACGGCTTGACTGCTGCGACACCCATGCGCCAATCTGACTATCGCGCGGACGGCTATGGAAATATTTCACCACTTCCAGCGTTGAAAGGCGTTCCGCTTTACCGATAACCATCACCTGACGTTCCAGCATATGCCATGGGAAAAGCAGGCTGATGCGGGGATTTTTTTCAATTTGATGGGCTTTGCGGCTGCCGAGGTTGGTATAGAACACCAGGCCTTTCTCATCGTAGTGCTTGAGCAACACGATGCGCTGGTAAGGCTGCGAGTTTTCATCGACGGTCGCGACAACCATCGCCGTTGGGTCAGCGAGCTTTGCGTCACAGGCCTGACGCAGCCAGCGCTCAAAGAGTGCCAGAGGTTCGGCGGGAAGATCGTGGCGGCGCAGGCCACCACGGGTATACTCACGGCGCAGGTGCGCGATTTGCTGCAATTCGTCGTTATCAGACATGGCAATTGAGAAAATAATCAAAGGGTAGCGTTATTGTGCGCCCCCATGGCTGAAATCTCAACGTTTGGCGGTTTGCAGCTGACAGTTTTCCAGCACGATACGGTCCCGTTTATAGACGGTGGCGCTATCGCCCTTCGACCAGAAGACGTAAACGCCATCGGTATAGCGCGCGCCAGAAGCGGAGAGCCCCTGCTGTAAATTGAGCTGCTGATTATCGTAAATAAAGCTGACCTGCTGGCGAGTATGATTGAGATGGACGGTCAACGGTTTCTGGTCACACTGATACTCGAGGGTGTCCGTATTCATCCGCTCGACAAACTGGTTGTAGTAGCTACAGCCCGCCAGCATAAAAGGTACAGCAAGAATAAGAATTTTTTTCATCAATTTGCCTTCGACTTTCCCGGTCCGGGAAGGCATAACGCCCTCCCTCAACGCTGTCCAGTTTACGAAGAAACCGGCGCGGGTGATTTCAGTTAACTCTGATTTTGCGGCGGATTGGCCGGAAAAATCGCACCAAGCACGGAAGCTTGCGACGCGCCGGTCACGGAAGGGAGATTGCCGGGTAGTCCGGCAAGCGTCCGCCACGCCAGCCATGCGAAAGCCAGCGCCTCCATATCATCACCGCTGATCCCCGCCTCATCGGTCGTCGATACCTCGGTTCCCGGCAGCAGCGCCGCCAGACGGGCCATCAGAAGCGGATTGCGCGCCCCGCCGCCGCATACCAACAGACGTTCACATCCCCCGCTGAGCAGCACCTGTTCACTGATGCTGACGGCGGTCAGCTCCGCAAGGGTCGCCTGAACGTCCTGGGCGCGAAGCCCCGGATAACGCGCCAGATGCTGCGACAGCCAGCCGTAGTTAAAGTATTCACGACCGGTGCTCTTTGGCGCCGGCAGCGCAAACCACGGATCGCTTAGCATATCCTGCAGCAACGGCAGCACAATTTTACCCTCGCTGGCCCACTGTGCGTCTTTATCAAAGGGTTTACCACACTGACGCCAGACCCACGCATCCATCAGCATGTTGCCCGGGCCGGTGTCGTAGCCGCGCACCGGCAGACCTGGCGCCAGCAAAGAGAGGTTGGCGATCCCGCCAATATTGAGAACCATTCGACGCTCAACCGGGTGCGCCAGCAGCGCGTGGTGGAACGCCGGGACCAGCGGCGCGCCCTGCCCGCCGAGCGCCATATCGCGACGGCGAAAGTCCCCGACCACCGTCACGCCGGTATGCGCGGCAATCTGGTTATTGTCGCCAATCTGCAGAGTATGCGGCGCATCGCCTGCTGGCTCATGCCAGACCGTTTGGCCGTGGCAGCCGATAGCGATGATGTCAGCCGCCTTAAGCTTTTCCTGAGCCATCAATGCCAGAACCGCATCGGCAAATAGGCGTCCCAGGCGCGTATCGAGCCGCCCCAGCTGCGAGAGAGTCAGCGGCTGCCCCTGGCAGATGGCCAGGATATCTTCTTTAATCGCGATGGGGATGGGATAGGTCAGGCTGGCCTGCTGGGCAACCAGATTTTCATTAATTGCTGCGAGAACAACATCAACACCATCAAGGCTGGTGCCGGACATAACGCCGATAAAGCGGCCTGATTTCATACGCTTTCCTTCATTCCATGACTCTCGTATATCCCCACACTCCATCATAAACGAGGGGGCAAAGCTACGCTGCTATAATACTTTTTAACAATACAAGCAGCGCTGCCGGTTCTTAGGGTAAAGAACTTGTGTTTAGTTTAGGTTGAGACGACTCTGATTATTATTTTTTGTATAGTCGTTGCATCTGCTATGCCAGCAGACGCTTAAATGCCATATAATTGGCTACAAGGAAGTTCAACAGAACGCTTCTTGGTGAACAGGAGATTCATAAATGATTTTACGTGTTTTGGCTGTCTCGATGATTGGTTTTACGCTTGCAGGCTGCGTCAGCAGCAGCGGCCTGTCCGGCGATGTTTACTCCGCATCTGAAGCCAAACAGGTCCAGAGCGTGACCTACGGCACCATTGTGCATACCCGCGCGGTGCAGATTCAGGGCGGAGATGACAGCAACGCCATCGGCGCTATCGGCGGCGCGGTGCTCGGCGGCTTCCTCGGTAACACCATTGGCGGCGGCACGGGTCGCTCCCTGGCAACGGCGGCAGGCGCTGTCGCCGGCGGCGTAGCCGGTCAGGGCGTACAGGGCGCGATGAACAAAACTCAGGGCGTTGAGCTGGAAATCCGCAAAGATGACGGTAACACCATCATGGTAGTGCAAAAGCAAGGCAGCACGCCGTTCTCCGTCGGCCAGCGCGTAGCCATTGCCGGCAGCGGCAGCCAGGTTACGGTCTCCCCGCGCTAAATCTTCTCTCTGCGGCCCGGACGGGCCGCTTATTGATATAAAATACGCATTATTTTCCCATCGTAAATAAATAATTCATATATATTTATATTTTTCTTTTATACACACACTAATTTGCGCCCGCGCAATATTCTGCCCGCCACCATCACGTATTCTCCAGCCAGTATTATTTAAAAGCATTCACGACTATCTTGTCGTTTTACCTTCGCACTTCTCAGGGATGATGACTATGCGCGTTAATATAAAAAGCTTACCCTACCGGATATTTATTTACGCTGTCGCGTGCGGCTTATCCATTGCCGTGGTTAATTTTATCACTACCTCATTAATTCATCGTATCTCTACAACATCATCCATGCTTTTCCCAGTACTGACTATTTCACTGATGGGTTTTCATATTATGATTGCCTGCTTTATGGGCATGAAATATCTGTGTGATAAAAAACAGCTGTACCTGGCCCCGATAGCCTTCGCATTTACCTGCTCGGCCCTGCTGATGCTGGGAACGATAGGCAGCTATCCCGACTGGCTGGTCTGCGCTCAGGGGCGCGAGATCAATCAAAATGACGCGCTGATTTTTTATTTTTTCCGCAACGTAATGATGGCTGTTTTATTTATAACCTCAATTATTTTATATCGCATCCGACATATTACCGGCCACTCAAGAAAAATTCACGGTGCGGTGCTCAGTAGTTGTTTTATTTTTATCACCGCAACGCTCATATTATCGTGGGTTCATTCAAGCAACTCGCCGTTGCTAAGCATTGAATTCATTGACAATCTAACCTACACCTTTACGCCACTATGGCATAATCGAATTGGCTGGCTATTAATTATCATATGGTCATTAACGCTGATTTTACTGATCGGCCTGACTCGGCTGCGTAATATATTCTGGTACAGCGGCGCTTTTTTTTGTACCGCCTATATCTTTACGCTGCTGGTGCTGCTCTCCACGGTTAGCGGTAACGCTCACTCGTGGAATCAGGCGCGACTTTTTGAAACGCTGAGCACCCTGTTTCTGATTTTAATTCTGCTTGGTGACGTTTTTATACTCTATCGCGAATCAAACGAAAGATACGTCCGCTCTTACCAGAACTCGATTCGCGATCCCCTGACCCGGCTGTATAACCGCAGCTATTTCTATGACACCCTGACTCAGCGGTTGTCGAAGGCTTCCGCTTCACAGCCGCTGTCGGTTATCGTCTGCGACCTCGATCGCTTTAAGCGCATCAACGACACCTACGGTCACGTGCAGGGAGATAAGGTGATTCAGTTTGCTGCCAGCGTGTTGCAGAACAACGTGCGCCAGGAGGACATTGCCGCGCGTATCGGCGGGGAAGAGTTTGCCGTGCTGCTGGTGAATATCGGCGCCAACGAAGCGCTGGCAATCGCCGAACGTATCCGCCTGTCGGTCAGCGAGAAGCAGGAGGGATTACCGGAGAGAATGACCATCAGTATGGGCGTGTTCACCACGCAGGATGCGCACGTTTCGGCAGAAGAGTGCGTTAAGCGCGCGGATACCGCGATGTACGAAGCGAAAAACAGCGGGCGTAACCGCGTAGTGGTCTGGCGTGAATAAACAAAAAAGAGGCCTTGAGAGTCCTCAAGGCCTCGCTAAGGTCAATCTTTTGCCTGGAGATCGAGAATATTGTGTTCAAGTTTACGAATCAAATTAAGCAGCGTTTCCACCTCTTCCTTAGATACGCCGGCCAGAATCTCATCACGCGTTTTGCCGATAACCTCTTCCATTTCGTTGATCAGAGGCTCGGCTTTTTCGGTAAGCTTGATACGTTTTGCCCGCCGATCGTTAGCACAGGTCTGGCGAGAAATAAGCCCTTTCTCCTCCAGCTGGTCGAGCGTGCGAACCAGCGACGGCTGCTCAATACCTATGGCTTTCGCCAGCTGAATCTGCGACTGTTCAGGCGGCAGCTGGTGAATGTTATGCAGCGTGACCCAGTGCGTCTGCGTTAACTCCAGAGGTTTCAGGCGATGGTCGATTAGCGCGCGCCAGACGCGCACCAAACGTGCCAGATCAGAACCAAGTGGCGATTCCAATTTCATCTCCTTATAATTAGCTTGCTAAGTTATTATACTGATTTTAGAATAGTGTGCAGCATTTAAATTACCAAAACAAATGAATTACCCGATTCACTAAAATCAGAACAATGATTTACAATGTGAATAATCGCATAACCTGAACATTCCTCCTGCAACGGCAAAGGATTTTTGCTTGTGAAACTGAGTCTTAACACTGCCGGATTGTCGCTCCAGGACCTGGTGTTCGGCGCTTCTGTCTATTTCCCTCCCGTGTTTAAAGCCGTTTTGCTGGGCTTTTTTATCTGGTTGATTATCCACCGCCAGCTGCGGGACTGGATGTATGCAGGCGAGATTTGGCATCCCCTGCTAATGGACCTCTCCTTCTTTGCGCTCTCCGTCTGTCTGGCGCTGGTTTTACTGACTATCTGGTAATGTTCATTACATGAAGAAACTAAAATACTTATCCACGCTGCTGGTCGCCGCGCTGGCTATTATTGCCGCCTGGCTGGTCTGGAATTACTACACGCAATCCCCGTGGACCCGCGACGGCAAGGTCCGCGCCGAGCAGGTTGGCGTCACGCCCCAGGTTTCCGGCAGCATCCTGCAGCTCAACGTGCGCGACAACCAGCTGGTTAAAGCGGGAGACGTGCTGTTCAGAATCGATGACACGCCTTATAAAATCGCCCTGCTCAACGCCCGGGCGCAGCTTGCTAAAGCCAAAGCGGAAGTCGCCCGCGCGCAGGCAGAACAGAAAAAAGCCGCCAGCGATGCCAGCCGTCGGCGCCATCTTTCACAGAACTTTATCTCGGCAGAAGATTTAGAAAACGCCAACACCGCGCTGAATACCGCCACGACCAACCTCGAAGCCGCTAAGGCCGTGGTTGGCGTGGCGCAGGCCACTCTCGATCACGCCCAATGGCAGCTCACGCAGACGGAAATAAAAGCGCCGGTTGACGGCTGGGTTACCAATCTCTCAACCCGGGTTGGCGACTACGCCGCCGTTGGCCACCCGGTTTTCGCCCTCGTGGACAGCCGCTCCTTCTACGTGGTGGGTTATTTTGAAGAAACGAAACTGCGCAATATCCGTCCCGGTGACAGCGCGCAGATCATTCTTTATAGCAGCAAGCAGAAGTTACAGGGTCACGTGAGCAGCATCGGACGCGCCATCGTCGACCAGAGCGTGGAGAGCGGCGGCGATCTGGTAGCGAACATTAAACCGAATATTCCGTGGGTCCGACTTGCCCAGCGCGTACCGGTGCGTATTGAGTTTGATCATTTGCCGCCGGATACCATCCTGGTCTCCGGTACCACCTGCACCGTAGCCATCGGCGCGCAATAATGAAGCTGCAGGCTCTGACGTGGCGCTCGCTCCCGTGGATTAAGGCCAGCCGTCCGCAGTGGCGCTATGCCTTGCGTAACGGGATTGCCATGTGCCTGGCGCTGAGCGTCGCCTACTGGCTGAATCTTGACGAACCCTACTGGGCGATGACCTCCGCCGCGGTGGTCAGCTTTCCCACCGTCGGCGGGGTGATCAGCAAAAGCTTCGGGCGTATTGCCGGCAGCCTGCTCGGCGCCTGCGCGGCGCTGCTGCTGGCCGGGCATACGCTCAACGATCCGTGGCTGTTTCTGTTCAGCATTTCGGCGTGGATAGCCCTCTGCACGTGGGCCTGCGCGATGTTTACCAATAACGTCGCCTACGCTTTCCAGCTTGCGGGCTACACCTGCGCGATTATCGCTTTCCCGGTTATCAATATCACCGACGCGAACGAACTGTGGACCATCGCCCAGTCGCGCGTCTGCGAAGTCATCGTCGGTATTTTGTGCGGCGGGCTGATGATGATGATCTTACCGAGCACCTCCGATGGCGCTACGCTGCTGACGGCGCTGAAAAACATGCATGCGCGCCTGCTGGAACACGCCAGCCTGCTGTGGGTGCCGGAAACGACCGATGCCATTCGCACCGCGCACGAGAGCGTGATCGGGCAAATCCTGACCATGAATCTGCTGCGCATTCAGGCTTTCTGGAGCCACTATCGCTTTCGTCGGCAAAACCCGCTGCTGAACTACCTGCTGCATCAACAGCTGCGAATGACCAGCGTGATTTCGAGCCTGCGGCGAATGCTGCTCAACTGGCCCACCGCGCCCGCCCGCACCCGCGAGATACTGGAGTCGTTGCTCAACGAGTTATCTCATGCCAACGCCGACGCCCTGAGCGTTGCCCGCATCATCGCTCCGCTGGCGCCCCCCGCGGACGCTGACTACCGGCATATCGCCTTCTGGAAGCGTCTGCGCTACTTCTGTCGTCTCTATCTGGAGAGCAGCCGCTGGCTCAGGCGCATCGAAAACGCCAGCGCGATAACCGAATTTAACGTACCTTCCGCGCCAGCGCTGGCTCGCCATACCGATCAGGCCGAAGCCTTATGGAACGGCGTACGCACTTTTTGCGCGCTGGTGATGGTCGGCGCCTGGGGAATTAGCACCCAATGGCAGGCCTGCGCCGCAGCTCTGACCCTGGCGGCGATCTGCTGCGTGCTCTATTCGGTCTCTCCTTCGCCGTTTAAGTCACTAACGCTGCTGATGCGTACCCTGATCCTGCTTTCACTCTTTAGCTTTGTGGTGAAGTTTGGCCTGATGGTGCAGATAACCGATTTATGGCAGTTCCTGCTGTTTCTGTTTCCCCTGCTGACCACCATGCAGCTGCTGAAACTCCAGATGCCTAAGCTCGCCGGACTGTGGGGGCAGCTGATTGTATTTATGGGGTCGTTTATTTCGGTGACCAACCCGCCGGTCTACGACTACGCATCGTTTCTTAACGATAATCTGGGCAAAATCATCGGCGTCGGCCTTGCCTGGCTGGCGTTCGCCATCATCAGCCCGGGTTCAGACGCGCGTAAAAGCCGCCGTCATATCCGTGCGTTACGGCGTCACTTTGTCGACCAGCTAAGCCGCCGCCCGCAGCATAGCGAGCATGAATTTGAATCGCTGGTTTATCACCACATCAGCCAGCTCAGCAATAGCCAGGATGCGCTGGCGCGCCGCTGGCTGCTGCGCTGGGGCGTGGTTTTGCTCAACTGTTCCCACGTGGTGTGGCAGCTTCGCGAGTGGGAAACCCGTTCCGACCCGCTATCGCAGGTGCGCGATTTATGCATCAGCCTGCTGCGGGATGTGATGAGCGAGCGCGGGGTACAGCAGCGGCCACTCGCCTCGACGCTGCAGGAGCTGCAGCGCATCTGCGACGCGCTTAATCACCACCACCAGCCGGCAGCCAAAGAGCTGGCGGCGGTTATCTGGCGACTGTGGTGCGCGCTGTCGCAGCTGGAACAGGCGCCCATTGCCGGCACCTTAACGGAAAGAACTACTTAATCACGCCGCAGGCGAACCGCTCGCCGCCGCCGCCAAGGGGCTGCGGGCTATCGGACATATTGTCGCCCCCCACGTGAATCATCAGCGCCTTCCCTTTAACCTCATCCAGCGTTTTTAAGCGCGGCGCGACCACCGGCTGGGTTGCTTTACCGTCGTTATTGACCACCAGGAACGGCAGATCGCCGAGGTGACCGGCGCCGTCGGGACCTTCATGCTTACCGGTTTTTTGCGGATCGTAGTGCCCGCCTGCTGCGCCAGCGGCGACGGCTTTACCCTCTTTAATCGCGGGCTGGCAGCTGCCGTTGGCGTGGATATGGAAGCCGTGCTCGCCGGGAGGCAGCGCCTTCAGGTCTGGCGTAAATTCCAGGCCTTTCGCGGTTTCGCTGATTTTAACGCTACCGATAGCCTGACCGACGCTCTGGCTGGTGACAAGATTGATATCGACGCTTTCACTGGCCGCCTGCGCGCCTGCGCACGCGGCCAGGGTAAGTATGGCGAGAATACATCGTTGCATAACACCTCCTTAATGGCTCTGTCGCTACTAAGTGTAGGCCATTGCGGAGGTGATGGGGTTTACGGAACGTCGTAACCTAACGCCGCTTTGCGGATACGGAACCACTGCTGGCGGGACATCTTCAGCTTTTCGGCCACCACCGCGGAACGCACGCGCTCTATTTTCCCTGAGCCAATAATCGGCAACGGCTGCGACGGCAGGCGCAGGATCCAGGCATACACCACCTGCTCAATGCTCTCCGCATTCAGCTCCTGAGCAACGCGCGCCAGCTCATCGCGCAGCGGCTGGAAGCTGTCGTCGTTAAACAAACGACCGCCGCCGAGGCAGGACCAGGCCATCGGGCGAATACGCAGCTGCTGAAGCTGATCCAGCGTACCGTCAAGCAGCAGCGGCTGATGAACCGGAGAAATTTCCACCTGGTTGGTCGCCAGGGTAAACGGCAGGCGCGACTGCAGCAGGGTAAACTGGGCGGGGGTAAAGTTCGATACGCCGAAGTGACGAACCTTGCCGCTATGGTGAAGGGCCAGGAAGGCTTCCGCCACTTCATCCGCATCCATCAGCGGGTCCGGACGATGAATCAGCAGCAGGTCAATATGGTCGGTGGCAAGGTTACGCAGCGACTGCTCCGCGCTGAGAACAATATGGTCGCGGTCGGTAATATAGTGGCCGATGGTGTTTTCCGCCCGCGCTTTCGTGGCAATCCCGCACTTGGTGACAATTTCCATCCTGCTGCGCAGATGCGGCGCCAGCTTTAGCGCTTCGCCAAACGCCGCCTCGCAGCGATAGTCACCGTAAATATCGGCATGATCGATGGTGGTAATGCCCAGATCCAGGTGTTGCTCAACAAAGCCCACCAGCGCCTGAGCGGACATATTCCAGTCCATCAGACGCCAGTAGCCCATCACAAAACGAGAGAATTCCGGCCCCTGCGGAGCCATAGCAATACGCTGAACCATAACAGCTTCCTCAATAAAAAAGTGCCCTGAGTATACGCAATTTTAGGCTTAAAACAGTGAGGGTTGCTGCGGTTCTTCCGCACTATCCTGCTTAGCTGCGCGTAATTTGCGCAGTAGCCGCTGACGGCACAGACGCAAAACATCCTGCTTTTGCGCATCGCTCATTTTCTGCCAGTTGAAACGCTCGTCGCGGCTACGCATACACCCCCGACAGTAGCCGCGTTCATCAGACTGACAAATCCCCCGGCACGGACTCTGTACCGGGAAGAATTCCAGTTGTTCAGCCACTTCGCCTCTCCTGCCGCTCATCTCTTTCTTTATTGAAGACGTTTCATCCGCCGTACGCAAATTTTGTTCATCAGCCTCTGCGCCAGGCGGCATTTTTAATTATGACTTGCATTAGACCAATCGGTCTATTACAGTGAGCGCCATGAACAAGCACAGTGAATGTAACACCCGCGAACATATCCTGGCCACCGGCGAGCAGCTCTGCATGCATCGGGGGTTTACCGGTATGGGTCTGAGCGAACTGCTGAAAACAGCGGAGGTGCCGAAAGGCTCTTTCTATCACTATTTTCGCTCTAAAGAAGCCTTTGGCGTTGCGCTGCTCGACCATCACTACGCCGGATATCTTCAGCGCCTGGTCGATCATTTTGACCACGGCGAGGGGAACTATCGCGACCGCCTCCTGGCCTACTATCAGCATACGCTGACGCAGTTTTGCCAGCAGGGCATCATCAGCGGCTGTCTGACGGTGAAGCTGTCGGCAGAGGTCTGCGATCTGTCGGAAGATATGCGCACCGCGATGGATAAAGGCGCCAGCCAGATCATCGTTCTCCTCGGCGATGCGCTGGAGAAAGGCCGTCAGGAGGGCAGCCTTGCGTTTGAGGGCGACGCCTTAACGCTTTCGCAGGTGCTTTACTCCCTGTGGCTGGGGGCGAATCTGCAGGCTAAAATTACGCGTAGCGCAACGCCGCTGGAAAGCGCCCTTGCCCACGCCAAACGTATTATTGCTGCGCCTGCCGTTTAACAGGCGTTTTTATTTACCCCGTTTCAAGACGACCGGTCTACTCAGGAGTCATTATGTCAGAATCAAAGTTGTTTACCCCGTTGAAAGTGGGTGCGGTAACCGTACCGAATCGCGTGTTTATGGCTCCGCTGACGCGTCTGCGCAGCATTGAACCGGGCGATATTCCTACCCCGCTGATGGGCGAATACTACCGCCAGCGCGCCAGCTCAGGCCTGATTATTTCCGAAGCTACCCAGATCTCCGCTCAGGCTAAAGGCTACGCGGGCGCACCGGGCCTGCACAGCCCGGAGCAGATTGCCGCATGGAAAAAAATTACCGCCGGCGTACACGCCGAAAACGGGCGTATTGCCGTTCAGCTGTGGCACACCGGGCGCATTTCCCACAGCAGCATCCAGCCGGGTGGCGCCGCGCCGGTTGCGCCATCGGCCATTAGCGCGGGCACCCGTACCTCGCTGCGTGATGAAAACGGCCACGCTATTCGCGTAGACACCTCGATGCCGCGCGCGCTCGAAACCGCCGAGATCCCGGGGATCGTTGATGATTTCCGCCAGGCGGTAGGCAACGCCCGCGATGCCGGCTTTGACCTTGTCGAACTGCACTCCGCGCACGGCTACCTGCTGCACCAATTCCTTTCCCCTTCTTCCAACCATCGTACTGACCAGTACGGCGGCAGCGTGGAAAATCGCGCTCGCCTGGTGCTGGAAGTGGTTGATGCGGCGAGTAAAGAGTGGAGCGCCGACCGTATCGGGATTCGCGTCTCGCCTATCGGCAGCTTCCAGAACGTCGATAATGGCCCGAATGAAGAAGCCGACGCGCTCTATCTCATCGAAGCGCTGGCCAAACGCGGTATTGCTTACCTGCATATGTCCGAGCCGGACTGGGCTGGCGGCCAACCGTACAGCGATGAATTCCGTCAGAAAGTCCGCGACCGCTTCCCGGGCGCTATTATCGGCGCTGGCGCCTACACGGTGGAAAAGGCAAACGATCTGATCGGTAAAGGCCTGATCGATGCCGTGGCCTTCGGTCGCGACTATATTGCCAACCCGGATCTGGTCGCGCGCCTGCAGAAGAAGGCCGCGCTGAATCCGCAGCGTCCGGAAAGCTTCTACGGCGGCGGCGCGGAAGGTTATACCGATTACCCTACCCTGTAATCCCTCCATTGATAGCGGCGGGTTATCGCCGCTATACTCAACGCTCTGATGTATCAAAATAAACTGCATAGGGGACATTATGCGCTTACTTCACACCATGCTGCGCGTTGGCGACCTGCAACGTTCTATTGAGTTTTACACCAACGTGCTGGGCATGAAACTGCTGCGCACCAGCGAAAACACTGAGTATAAATACTCGCTGGCATTCGTGGGTTACGGCGAAGAGAGCGATACCGCCGTGATTGAGCTGACCTATAACTGGGGCGTTGATAAGTACGATCTCGGCAGCGCTTATGGCCATATCGCGCTCAGCGTTGAAAACGCGGCCGAAGCCTGCGAGCGTATCCGCCAGAACGGCGGCAACGTGACCCGTGAAGCCGGCCCGGTCAAAGGCGGCACCACCGTCATCGCCTTCGTCGAAGATCCGGATGGCTATAAAATTGAACTGATTGAAGAGAAAGACGCCGGAAAAGGCCTCGGCAACTGATCGGCTGCGGGCACCCGCGGTGCCTGCTGTTTTATCCCCTTCCTGCTGCAAGCCGCGGCAAAATTTGCCATAATGCGCGCTACTTTTTTCCAGCTAAGAGAATCTGATGTCCGAGAACGTTCAACTTAATGGTCTGTGCGACCGTTTTCGCGGTTTTTATCCTGTGGTAATCGATGTTGAAACCGCCGGGTTTAATGCCAAAACCGACGCCCTGCTGGAGATCGCCGCTATTACGTTGAAAATGGATGAGGAAGGCTGGCTGATGCCGGACGAAACGCTGCATTTTCATGTTGAGCCTTTTGAAGGCGCCAACCTGCAGCCCGAAGCGCTGGCTTTTAATGGTATTAACCCTAACGATCCCGAGCGCGGCGCGGTGAGCGAATACGATGCGCTGCACGCGATTTTTAAAATGGTCCGCAAGGGAATGAAAGAGAGCGACTGCAGCCGCGCGATTATGGTCGCGCATAACGCCACGTTCGATCACAGCTTTACCATGGCGGCGGCAGAGCGGGCTGGCCTGAAACGTAACCCCTTTCATCCGTTCGTGACCTTCGATACCGCGGCTCTGAGCGGCCTGGCTCTGGGTCAAACGGTGCTGTCGAAAGCCTGTATTGCCGCGGGAATGGCATTTGATGGTACCCAGGCACACTCGGCGCTTTACGATACCCAGCAAACCGCCCAGCTATTCTGCGAAATCGTCAACCGCTGGAAGCGCCTTGGCGGCTGGCCATTACCCGTGGCCGAAGAGTAAGCGATAAAAAAAGCGACTTCACCGGAAGTCGCTTTTTTATTGGCAGCCGAATTACTCGGCTTTCGGTTCGTCAGTCTTGTACTTCGCGGCCGTTTCTTTGATCAGCTGCTGCAGTTCGCCGCGCTGATACATTTCAATCACGATGTCACAGCCGCCGACCAGTTCACCGTCAACCCACAGCTGCGGGAAGGTCGGCCAGTTAGCGTATTTCGGCAGCTCTGCGCGGATGTCCGGATTTTGCAGGATATCGACGTAGGCAAAACGTTCGCCACAGGCGGAGAGCGCCTGAACGGCCTGAGCGGAGAAACCGCAGCTTGGCAGCTTCGGCGACCCTTTCATGTACAGCAGGATCGGGTTTTCAGCGATTTGACGTTGGATTTTTTCTAAAGTCGTGCTCATTGTCGTGCTTCCTTAAACTTCTTTACGGCAGTAATTTGTCATTGTAGCGCCCTGGGCGCAGGACCGATAATAACATTTTTTTCACTTGCCACATTTTATCTTCTGTCGGCATAAGTTGCCTTAAAAATATCATTTTATTGCTATACGCGGCAACGCGTTGCGCGTTTTTCACGCGCGGGTACCGCTGACGGAAGCATTTTTTTGCAAATGTTAACCAAACGAGACGTTAGATACAAAAGAGTAGTAACTCTCCACGATTTTATGCTTTAGAATCGATGCGGTTTGTCATTCATCGTCAGGCATCTGTATATGTCTGTAATTTAATCAGGGGATTGCTCAGTGGCGCGTCTTAACAAAATCGCGATTTCGCTCTGTGCATTACTTTTCACATCTATTTCACTTACGCCGCTGGCGCATGCTTCCGGGCATACGCACGCTTCGGCCACGCCAAAAGCGCATCCGGCCAAGGGCACGACCGCAGAGCGTAAGAAAAAAGCAGCCAGTTCTAAAAGTAAAACCACCGCCAAAACCCCCAGCAAGAAAAGGTCGACCGCCAGCCGCAGCAAATCAACCGCGTCACGCCAGACTGCCAGCGCCACAAAAAAATGCGTTCTGCGCAAAGGCTATAAAAAACTGTGCGCCAGCTCGACAAGGTCGATAGCGGAAAGCAAGCTGGCAACCGCAAGCGTGCAGAAAAAGTGCGTGGTGCGTAAAGGCTATAAAACCCGCTGCAAACCGGTTGCCGACGAGCCGCAGCTGACCATCGCCGACGCGCATAAAGCTCGGGTACAAAAGGCGCAAAGCACCGCCATGTCCAAGCTGATGGATCAGATTGGCAAACCCTATCGCTGGGGCGGCACCTCTCCGCGTACCGGGTTTGATTGTAGCGGTCTGGTCTATTACGCCTATAAGGACCTGGTTAAAATTCACATTCCGCGCACCGCCAATGAGATGTATCACCTGCGCGACGCCCGTCCGGTGGATCGCGGCGAGCTGCAAAGCGGGGATCTCGTCTTCTTCCGCACCCGCGGGCGCGGCACTGCCGATCACGTCGGGGTTTACGTTGGCAACGGCAAATTTATCCAGTCTCCGCGTACCGGCCGCGATATTCAGATCACCTCATTAAGCGACGATTACTGGGTACGCCACTACGTTGGCGCGCGTCGCGTCATGACGCCGAAAACCATTCGCTAATTGTGCCTTGTCGCTGCGGCGGCAGGGTAACTCTCTCTTTTGCCACATCTTTTAATTTGCTACTATTATTACCCTGCGTAATACATGGTTATTACGCAGGCAAACTATAAAAAGGAGAGTAGCAATGTCGTTCGAATTACCTGCATTACCATATGCAAAAGACGCCCTGGCGCCGCACATTTCCGCAGAAACCCTGGAATACCACTACGGTAAACACCACCAGGCCTACGTCACCAACCTGAATAACCTGATCAAAGGCACCCCGTTTGAAGGCAAAACCCTGGAAGAGATCGTGCGTTCTTCCGATGGCGGCGTTTTTAACAACGCAGCTCAGGTCTGGAACCACACCTTCTACTGGAACTGCCTCGCGCCGAACGCCGGCGGCGAACCGCAAGGCGAACTGGCGGCGGCTATTGCTAAGTCCTTCGGCAGCTTCGCTGATTTCAAAGCCAAATTCACCGACGCAGCGGTAAAAAACTTCGGCGCAGGCTGGACCTGGCTGGTGAAAAACGCCGACGGTAGCCTGGCTATTGTCTCCACCAGCAACGCCGGTACGCCGCTGACCAGCGACGCAACTCCGCTGCTGACCGTGGATGTCTGGGAACACGCTTATTACATCGACTACCGTAACGCCCGTCCGAACTATCTGGAGCACTTCTGGGCGCTGGTAAACTGGAAGTTTGTTGCTGCTAATCTGGCTGCATAAAAGCAAACCGCAGAAGCCTTGCAGCTTCTGCGGTTATTGTATGACTTCACGCAATATTAACGGTTGGCGAACGCCTCTTCCGGCTGCGCCCGGCCGCTGAACAGCACCAGCAGTAGCGCCACGCCTGCGATAATCGCCCCCATCACCGGGACAAAGGCATAGCCCAGGCCGCCAGAGATCACCGCGCCGCCCGCCGCCGCGCCCAGCGCGTTTCCGAGGTTAAAAGCCCCAATATTGACCGATGATGACAGCCCCGGCGCTTCGTGGGCGACGCGCATCACGCGCATCTGCAAAGGCGGCACCACCGCAAAGGTCGCCGCGCCCCAGACCACCATACTGATTGCCGCGCCCACCTGCGATTGCGCCAGCAGCGGGATCGCCAGCATGATAACCATCAGCAGCAGCAGAAAGCCCTTCAGCGTCCCGCTAACGGAACGGTCGGCAAACTTACCGCCAAGGTAGTTACCCAGCGAGAAGCCGACGCCAATCAGCACCAGCATGGCGGTCACAAACAGCGGAGAGGCGTGGGTGATGGTATGCAAAACGGGAGAAATATAGGTATAAAGCGTGAACATCGCCCCTGCCCCCAGTACCGTCGTCAGCAGCGCCGACAGCACCTGCGGACGCATCAGCACGGAGAGCTCCTGCTTGACGTCAGGGCGCTCGCCGGCGCTGCCCTTCGGTAGAGAAAACCACAGACCGATAATCGCAATCACGCCCAGCCCCGCCGTGGCAAGAAACGACATCCGCCAGCCGATGGTTTCGCCCAGCCAGGTCGCCGCGGGAACGCCGCCGATATTCGCGATCGTCAGCCCCATAAACATCGTCGCCACGGCGCTGGCCTGTTTGTGTTTTGGCACAACGCTCGCCGCCACCACCGAACCCAGGCCGAAGAAGGCGCCGTGGTTAAGGCTGGTAATAATGCGCGACAGCAGCAGCGTGGTGTAATCCGGAGCAATGGAAGAGAGTACGTTACCGAGGGTAAAAATCGCCATCAGAAAGATCAGCGCATTTCTGCGCGCGCGGTGGGAGAGCAGCAGAGTCATCAGCGGCGCGCCGACCATCACGCCGATGGCATAGGCGCTAATCAGCATTCCCGCCGCCGGAATCGAAACGTCCACGCCTTTAGCGATAACCGGTAATAGCCCCATCGGGGAGAACTCGGTTGTGCCGATACCAAAGGCACCGATCGCCAGCGCGAGCAGGGGAAAATTGATTTTCATGCAGGGACTCCATCAGGCCGCCTTCCGCGACGGCATCTCATCAGAAGTCAAAAGCATGACATCAATCACAGAAAAACAAAAGTGAACGAAATGGCAAAAGATTTTTGCGAAAATGATAATAATGGCGGAGAGAAAGGGAGAGCGGCCCCTCCCTTATCGCATAATTAGTGCAGTACTGCAGTCAAACCTGCGGCAACAATCAAACCAAGAACAATAATCGTCGTCGTCAGCGAAAACTTTAAATTTGTATCCATCAATTTTTCCCCCTGATTATCCCCACATGAAAAGTGAGCTTGCTCATTTTTACACAGAATAGCGTAAAAATCTTCCGAGATTTAGAGTGATGCACATTTTTGCTCTTCCCCTTTGCCCCAAGATCGGACAAAATCCCACGCTAATTTGAAAGCGTATCGGCCATTGACCCCTTCCTGTCGTTCTGTGTCGTTTTCCCGACGTGATGCCATGCTCAATTTTGGCGCCAGGGTGTGTACAGGCAAACGTTTACGTACCGATAAACAGACGATCAGGTCAAGGTCTGGAGTGAGAAGTAATGGCAACTATTAAAGATGTAGCGAAGCGCGCAAACGTTTCCACTACAACAGTGTCACATGTGATTAACAAAACCCGATTCGTTGCGGAAGAGACGCGCAATGCGGTGTGGGCGGCAATAAAAGAACTGCATTACTCCCCCAGCGCCGTTGCCCGCAGCCTGAAGGTCAATCACACCAAATCTATTGGTCTGCTGGCAACCAGCAGCGAAGCGGCCTATTTCGCTGAGATTATCGAAGCCGTCGAGAAGAGCTGCTTCCAGAAGGGCTACACCCTGATCCTCGGCAACGCGTGGAACGACCCTGAGAAACAGCGCGCCTATCTGTCAATGATGGCGCAGAAACGCGTAGACGGCCTGCTGGTGATGTGCTCCGAGTATCCGGAGTCGGTGTTAAGCATGCTGGAAGAGTATCGTCATATTCCGATGGTAGTAATGGACTGGGGCGAGGCAAAAGCCGACTTCACCGACTCGGTTGTCGATAACGCCTTTGAAGGAGGCTATATCGCCGGGCGCTACCTTATTGAACGCGGGCATCGCGATATCGGCGTGATCCCCGGCCCGCTGGAGCGTAACACCGGCGCAGGCCGGCTGGCAGGTTTTATGAAAGCGATGGAAGAGGCGCAGATTAGCGTTCCGGAAAACTGGATTGTGCAGGGCGATTTTGAGCCGGAATCCGGCTACCGCGCCATGCAGCAGATTCTCGGCCAGCATCCTCGCCCAACGGCCATCTTCTGCGGCGGGGATATTATGGCGATGGGCGCCATCTGCGCGGCGGATGAAATGGGTCTGCGCGTGCCGCAGGATATTTCGCTGATCGGTTATGATAACGTGCGCAACGCCCGCTACTTTAGCCCGGCGCTGACCACCATTCATCAGCCTAAAGACTCTCTTGGCGAAGCGGCGTTTAACATGCTGCTGGACCGCATCGTTAATAAGCGTGAAATCTCGCAGTCGATTGAAGTCCACCCTCGCCTGGTCGAGCGCCGTTCCGTGGCCGATGGCCCGTTTGTTGATTATCGCCGTTAACCTTTCCCGCGGCGTCGGTCATTCCGGCGCCCGCAGCCACTCCCGGTTTAGCGTTTCGCTATCGCCAAGGTAATCCAGCAGCCATAGCAGCGCCGGCGAGGCATCGCTTTGCTGCCACGTCAGGCAGCATGCGGCGTCCGGGAAGGGGTTCTCCAGCTCCAGCGCCGTCCATGCGCCGCTATCAAGCCACGGGCGCGCTAAATGCCCGGGTACCATACCGACGCACAGTCCGGCGGAGAGACAGGTTTCTGAGGCATCCCAGTCCGGCACCACCACCCTCTTCTGGTTATCCAGCAGCCAGGTGGTCCGCTTCGGCAGCGAGCGCGAGGTATCCTCCCTGACCAGCGACGGCCAGTTGCGCAGGACGTCATCGCTCAGAGGCCCGGCCATTTTGGCCAGCGGATGGTGGCTCGCGACGACGCAGTCCCAGCTCAGCATTCCCATATCGCGAAAGGCGTAGCGGCCCCCTACCGGAATTGAGCGCGTCGCGCCGATGGCCAGCTCCACGCGACCGTCGGCGAGCGCATCCCAGACGCCGTTGAACACCTCCTGAAAAACAATCAGTTCGACGTCATCAAAATGACGATAGAAATCAACGATCATCTGCCGCATGCGCGTGGGTTTAACGATATTATCCACCGCAATAGAGAGCTGCCCGCGCCAGCCGTTGGCTATCTGCTGGCACTGCTGGCGGGTGATCTGCATTTTTTTGATAACAGAGCGCCCCTCCTGTAAAAACCAGACGCCGGCCGGCGTTAATTCCACATCACGATGACGGCGTTCGAACAGCGGTACCGCCAGCCACTCCTCCAGCTGACGCACGGTATAGCTGACGGCCGAGGGTACGCGGTGCAGTTCCTGCGCTGCGGCGCTAAAGCTGCCGTTACGGGCGACAGCATCGACAACTTCAAGCGAGTATTCGGACCACATTTTCTGCCTGCAAAATTTTTGAATTCACCTGACAAATATTAGCGTTTCACAAGCCTTAATGCACTCCCTACACTCTGCGCCATCGTACCTGCAACAATAAAAAGAGAAGATGATGCAACAACCTGGGAAAGGATTTTTAGTCTGGCTGGCTGGACTCAGCGTACTGGGCTTTCTGGCGACCGATATGTATCTTCCGGCTTTCGCCGCCATGCAACAAGATTTGAACACTTCTGCGGCCTCCGTCAGCGCCAGCCTGAGCCTGTTCCTGGCAGGCTTTGCGCTGGGCCAGCTTTTCTGGGGGCCCCTTTCCGATCGCTATGGCCGCAAGCCGGTGCTGTTGAGCGGGCTGGCCATTTTTGCTATCGGCTGTCTGGGGATGCTGTGGGTTCGCGATGCCAACCTGATGCTCGCGCTGCGATTTATTCAGGCCCTGGGGGTTTGCGCCGCCGCGGTGACCTGGCAGGCGATGGTCACCGATTATTATCCAGCGCAAAGAACCAACCGGATTTTCGCCGCCATTATGCCGCTGGTCGGTTTATCGCCGGCGCTGGCACCGCTGCTCGGCAGCTGGCTGCTGGTCCATTTTGAATGGCAGGCTATTTTTGCCGTGCTGTTCGCGATTACCCTGCTGCTGATGCTGCCCGCCCTGCGCCTGAAGCCAGCGAACAAACCGGTTGCCAGCGCCCAGCAGAAGCTCACGTTTCTCACCCTGCTGCGCTCGCGCGAGTATAGCGGTAACGTGCTCATCTACGCCGCCTGTTCCGCCAGCTTTTTTGCCTGGCTGACGGGGTCGCCGTTTATTCTTCATGAAATGGGCTATGGCCCGACCGTTATCGGCCTGAGCTACGTTCCGCAAACTATCGCGTTTCTGGTGGGCGGTTATGGCTGCCGCGCGGCGCTGCAAAAATGGCAGGGCCAGCAAATTCTGCCCTGGCTGCTGGCGATTTTCGCCCTCAGCGTCGCCGCCACCTGGCTGGTAGGCCTGCGGGAAAACGCCACGCTCGTTGGTTTGATGATTCCGTTCTGCGCCATGGCGGTGGTGAATGGCGGTATTTACCCTATCGTCGTCGCGCAGGCCCTGAAGCCATTCCCGCAGGCGACCGGTCGCGCCGCTGCGCTGCAAAACACCCTGCAGCTTGGCCTCTGTTTCCTTACCAGCCTGCTGGTCTCGACGCTGATTGCCACCCCGCTGCAAACGACCACCAGCGTGATGCTGGTCTCCATCGTGCTGGCCGGGATGGGCTACCGCATGCAGCACAAAGCCGCGCATCTGGCAACAAAATCGTCACATGCTTAAGGTAATGTGCTGATAGTGCAAAGATCCAGTAATTAGCTTGCTAAGATATTTTTGTTGAAAGCCTGTTTTTAGCGGCCTATACTGGATCCGGCATCACATAAATAGAAAACTAATTGATTTTAACGGGAGCAGGATGCATCCCGTTTCACCATGGAAGGCCTTTCGGCAAGGGTTATCTCCCTTCCTCTGTTCTACGTCGGATAGCAGCCTCACGGATTATCCGTGAGATTTCTCACAAAGCCAAAAAAGCGTCTACGCTGTTTTAAGGTTCTGATCACTTGGGCGTGATGGAGAAGCTATGAGTTCATCGTGTATAGAAGAAGTAAGTGTACCAAATGATGACTGGTACCGAATTGCAGCTGAATTATTAGGCCGTGCGGGCATTGAAATTAATGGTCCTGCTCCCTCCGACCTGCGAATTAAAAACCCTCTCTTTTTTAAGCGCGTTTTACAGGAAGGGTCGCTGGGGTTAGGCGAGAGCTATATGGACGGCTGGTGGGATTGTGAGCGGCTGGATATATTTTTCCATAAAGTTTTACGCGCCGGTCTGGAAAATCAGCTTCCCCATCATTTCAAAGATACCTTGCGTATCGCCAGCGCACGCTTATTCAATCTGCAAAGTAAAAAACGATCCTGGATTGTCGGTAAAGAGCATTACGATTTAGGTAACGATCTCTTCAGCCGCATGCTCGACCCCTATATGCAGTACTCTTGCGCTTACTGGAAAGACGCGCAGACTCTCGATGACGCGCAGCAGGCAAAATTAGATCTGATCTGCCGTAAACTTGAGCTTGAGCCAGGGATGCGGGTACTCGATATCGGCTGCGGCTGGGGCGGGCTGGCTTACTACATGGCCAAACATTACCAGGTCAGCGTGGTTGGCGTGACCATCTCGGCAGAGCAGCAGAAAATGGCGCAGCAGCGCTGCGCGGACCTCGACGTTACCATCCTGCTCCAGGACTATCGCGACCTGCACGAAAGCTTCGATCGTATTGTTTCCGTCGGCATGTTCGAACATGTCGGGCCTAAAAATTACGCCACCTATTTTGATGTGGTCGATCGTAATCTGAAACCCGACGGTCGTTTCCTGCTGCATACCATCGGTTCGAAAAAAACCGATCATAGCGTTGACCCGTGGATTAACAAATATATCTTCCCTAACGGCTGCCTGCCGTCGGTGCGCCATATTGCCGAAGCCAGCGAATCGCATTTCGTTATGGAAGACTGGCATAATTTTGGTGCCGACTACGACACGACGCTGATGGCCTGGTATGAGCGCTTCCTCGCCAGTTGGCCGGAAATCGCCGACAACTACTCGGAACGCTTCAAACGTATGTTTAGCTATTATCTGAATGCCTGCGCTGGCGCTTTCCGCGCGCGCGATATTCAGCTCTGGCAGGTGGTTTTTTCTCGCGGGGCCGAACACGGCCTGCGCGTGGCCCGCTAAAAATATCCCCGCATCGGCGGGGATATTTTTTACTCGGCCGCCGTTTTCAGTGCCGCCTCTTTCGCCGCCAGCACGCGCTCGACGGTATCGATGACCGCCTGAGTCTGCGGATCGATTTCAATATTCACCCGATCGCCCAGCTTTTTCATCCCAAGCGTGGTGCGCTGCAGCGTTTCCGGGATTAGATGTACGCAAAAGCGGGTTGGCGTCACTTCACCGACGGTGAGGCTAATCCCATCTACGCCGATATAGCCTTTATAGAGGATATATTTCATCAACGTCGGGTCCTGAACCTTAAACCAGATCTGGCGGTTATTTTCCGAGGTGAGAATTTTCACTACTTCCGCGGTGGTCATAATATGGCCGGACATCAGGTGACCGCCAATTTCATCGCTGAATTTCGCCGCGCGCTCAACGTTAACGCTGTCGCCCTCGCCAACCTCGCCCAGATTAGTTATACGTAGGGTCTCTTTCATCAGGTCAAAACTCACTCGCGCGCCGTCTATATGGGTGACGGTCAAGCAGCAGCCGTTGTGCGCTACGGAAGCCCCGGTTTCGAGCCCCGCCAGCATATGCTCAGGCAGCTCCACGACGTGGGTGCGAAAGTTAGGTTTTTCATCGATCGCCACCACTTTGGCGGTCCCCTGCACAATACCGGTAAACATATTTTGCTCCTGTATAAATTCGTGACGGTATCAGTACCGTTTTAGGCTATGACGAACAATAACAGGTGGCAAAACAGGTTGCCAGCGCACAACGTGCAGTGGAATTTTTTCACTGGCTAAATGGCTAATCCTCGCTACAATAGTCTGGCAAATCCCTCTGCTTTTCTTCTTGCTGCCACATATGGCGGCTTTTTTAGTCCTCCAATAACAACAATATAAAGGTGTTTACGTGCAGAAGTATTTTATTGAAGCGCGTCAGTTATTAGCACTGGCTATACCCGTTATACTCGCCCAGGTGGCGCAAACCGCCATGGGCTTCGTCGATACCGTGATGGCGGGTGGCTATAGCGCCACCGACATGGCGGCCGTCGCCATCGGTACCTCTATCTGGCTACCGGCGATCCTCTTTGGCCACGGCCTGCTGCTGGCCCTGACGCCCGTTATTGCCCAACTGAATGGTTCCGGCCGTCGCGAGCGTATTGCTCACCAGGTACGCCAGGGGTTTTGGCTGGCTGGCTTCGTCTCCCTCCTGGTGATGGTCGTGCTGTGGAACGCCGGTTACATTATCAGCTCAATGCATAACATCGACCCGGCGATGGCAGAGAAAGCGGTCGGCTACCTGCGGGCGCTGCTGTGGGGCGCGCCCGGCTATCTGTTCTTTCAGGTCGCTCGCAACCAGTGTGAAGGCCTGGCGAAAACCAAACCGGGTATGGTAATGGGATTTATCGGTCTGCTGGTCAACATTCCGGTGAACTACATTTTTATCTACGGCCACTTTGGTATGCCGGAGCTCGGCGGTATCGGCTGCGGCGTGGCGACGGCATCGGTTTACTGGGTCATGTTTTTCAGCATGCTCTTCTGGGTGCGCCGCGCGCGTTCGATGCGCGATATTCATCACACAGAGCGCTTCAGTAAACCTGATTTCGCCGTCATCCAGCGTCTGGTACAGCTGGGCCTGCCGATTGCGCTGGCGCTGTTTTTCGAAGTGACCCTCTTCGCCGTCGTGGCGCTGCTGGTTTCGCCGTTGGGGATCGTTGACGTCGCCGGGCATCAGATAGCCCTCAACTTCAGCTCGCTGATGTTCGTCTTGCCGCTCTCGCTGGCGGCAGCGGTGACCATTCGCGTCGGTTTCCGTCTCGGGCAGGGTTCCACGCTGGAGGCCCAGACCTCGGCCAGAACCGGCGTCGGCGTCGGGGTGTGCATGGCCGTTTTCACGGCGGTTTTCACCATGCTGATGCGCAAGCAAATCGCGCTGCTGTATAACGATAATCCCGAGGTGGTTACCCTCGCGTCCCAGCTGATGCTGCTGGCGGCGATCTACCAGATTTCCGACTCCATTCAGGTGATCGGCAGCGGAATTCTGCGCGGCTACAAAGACACGCGTTCCATCTTCTTTATCACCTTTACCGCCTACTGGGTATTGGGACTGCCGAGCGGCTACCTGCTGGCGCTGACCGATATCGTGGTACCGCGCATGGGCCCCGCCGGGTTCTGGTGCGGCTTTATTATTGGCCTCACCTCCGCCGCCGTAATGATGATGCTGCGCATGCGTTTCCTGCAGCGTCAGCCTTCCAGCGTCATTTTACAACGCGCGGCGCGCTAGCCCGTCACGGAAGCGAAGTCGCTATCCAACGGCGCTGATTCAGCGCCGTTTTCTCAAGCTGGTGAAGAAATATTCTTTTGCATCAGTAAAATATAACCAATATGGATAAAACTTCTGCGATCGTGAGAAATCTGGAAGAAAAGTGACGTTTGCCTCTTGCCACAACCCCTCCCTCCCGCTAATATGCGTCCCCGTTGCCACTGCAACATTGCGTTCATAGCTCAGTTGGTTAGAGCACCACCTTGACATGGTGGGGGTCGTTGGTTCGAGTCCAATTAAACGCACCATAATGCGTCCGTAGCTCAGTTGGTTAGAGCACCACCTTGACATGGTGGGGGTCGGTGGTTCGAGTCCACTCGGACGCACCATTTCACAGCCTCGTGATCTGGTGCCTTTTATCTCCCGCATTGAAATATCCGAAAATTACTTTCAGCACTGGCGATACGCTATTTTCTGATTTTTCCCGGTCGTGTCCTTAATATCTTTCACCATTCCGACAACTTATTTCCCGCGCTTATGTAAAGAGACGTAAAGCCCTGCGCCGCGTCTACGCTGCATTTATTAACGCAGCGGCCCCGCCGATATTCCCTCGCGAATAAAAATCTTTCGTTAGATCATAACCCGTTATGCTGACATTCATTAAAAACAAGCGAAACGGTAACAGCAGCGCAATTCAGAGTATTTCAAAAAATATCACCACAAACCGGTTTGACTGTTCAAAAATAACGACTAAATTTAATTTCTGAACGACAACGGATACGTACCTGAAGCGTATCTTCCTGACATAAACTCAACAACAGAGGTATGAAAATATGGCAGAACATCGTGGTGGTTCCGGTAATTTCGCTGAAGACCGTGATAAAGCATCTGAAGCAGGACGTAAAGGCGGTCAGCACAGCGGTGGTAACTTTAAAAACGATCCGCAGCGCGCATCTGAGGCCGGAAAGAAAGGCGGCCAAAATAGCCATGGCGGCGGGCGTAAATCTGATAATTCCTGATATTAATCGCCTCATTCTCTTGTAACTAAAAGAGTAACCTGCGAGTCTGCGGACTCGCAGTTATTCTCCGTTTATAAAGGTAATTAATATGAATATGAAGAGCATAGAAGACGTTTTTATTCATCTTTTATCGGATACATATAGCGCAGAAAAACAATTAACCCGCGGCCTGGCGAAACTCGCCAGAGCGGCGTCCAGCGAACAGCTTAGCGCCGCGTTCAAGGCCCACCTGGAGGAGACTCAGGGGCAAATTGAACGTATCGATCAAATTGTCGAGCAAGAGCCTGATATCAAAATTAAACGGATGAAATGCGTGGCCATGGAGGGGCTGATTGAAGAAGCTAACGAAGTTATTGAGAGCACGGAGAAAAATGAAGTGCGGGATGCGGCATTAATTGCCGCTGCGCAAAAGGTTGAACATTATGAAATTGCCAGCTACGGCACTCTCGCCACTTTAGCAGAACAGCTTGGCTATAAAAAAGCGGTTAAACTTTTAGCGGAAACGTTAGAAGAAGAAAAATCAACCGACCTTAAATTAACTGACCTGGCGGTCGGCAATATTAATAAAGACGCCCAAAATAAATAGCCAGATGGTAAACCAATATTAAGGAGTTGATTATGAATTATCTTGAACATTATCACGACTGGCTACGCGATGCGCATGCAATGGAAAAACAGGCAGAATCTATGCTGGAATCCATGGCGAGCCGCATCGATAATTATCCTGACCTGCGCAGCAGAATTCAACAGCACGTAACTGAAACCAAACGCCAAATTACGGTACTGGAGGAGATTCTGGATCGTAATAATATATCACGCTCGGTGCTGAAGGATTCCATGAGCAAAATGGCCGCGTTGGGCCAATCCATTGGCGGGATGTTCCCTTCCGATGAAATCGTTAAAGGGTCAATTAGCGGTTATGTATTTGAGCAGTTTGAAATTGCCTGTTATACCTCCCTGCTTGCCGCCGCGAATAAAGCCGGCGACACCGCCTCAATCCCCGCCATCGAATCGATTCTGGCAGAAGAGCGGGCCATGGCCGACTGGCTGCTGAAACATATTCCGCAAACAACGGAAGAGTTCCTTCTGCGCTCTGAAGCCGAAGGCGTTGAAGCGAAAAAATAAGCAATAAGGATAAGAGCCTATGTTCCGACACGTTAAGCAGCTTCAGTATACCGTAAGGGTCGCCGAGCCGAATCCGGGACTGGCGAACCTTCTTCTGGAACAATTCGGCGGTCCCCAGGGCGAACTGGCCGCCGCATGCCGGTATTTTACTCAGGGCCTGAGCGATGACGATCCGGGCCGTAAAGATATGCTGATGGACATTGCCACCGAAGAGCTGAGCCACCTTGAAATTATCGGCTCGCTGGTTGGCATGCTCAATAAAGGGGCCAAAGGCGCCCTGGCGGAAGGCGCGGAAAACGAAGCCGACCTGTACCGCTCGCTTACCGCTAACGGTAACGACAGCCATATCACCTCTTTGCTGTATGGCGCAGGCACGCCGCTGACCAACTCCGCCGGGGTGCCCTGGACCGCCGCCTATATTGATACGATTGGTGAGCCAACCGCGGATTTACGGTCCAACGTGGCGGCCGAGGCGCGGGCCAAAATCATTTATGAGCGCCTGATCAACGTCACTGATGACCCCGGAGTGAAGGATGCGCTGGCCTTTCTGATGACCCGGGAAGCCGCTCATCAGCTCTCTTTCGAAAAAGCGCTCCAGTCCATCAGAAATAACTATCCGCCGGGAAAATTACCGCCCGTCCCTGAATACGCCAGCACCTACTACAATATGTCAGAGGGCGACGACATTCGCGGTAGCTGGAATAGCGATAGGCACTTCGAATATGTGGCAAATCCACAGCCTGCAGTGGATGGCGGAGAGGGTGGCGCCAGCGTTAAGCTAACGGCCAAACAAAAGGCCCTGGCGAAAACCATGGCGAAACGGACCCAATCCGATCCGGATGGCGATCCTCTGACCGGCGCAGAGCTCGGCGCAGGCAAGAAAAGCCCTGGTCCTCGATAACCTGCTGTTAATCACTTCCCCCTGCTCAATTCGGGGGGGTGTTCTGTGATGGGGTCCGGAATATGTTTGAACTCGACGCGTTTAATCTGGCTCGGCTGCAGTTCGCATTTACCGTCTCTTTTCATATCCTTTTTCCGGCGATTACCATCGGACTGGCCAGCTATCTGGTGGTGCTGGAGGGGATGTGGCTGCGGACAAAAGATGACGTCTGGCGCTCATTGTATAATTTCTGGCTGAAAATTTTTGCCGTTAATTTCGGGATGGGCGTGGTTTCAGGCCTGGTCATGGCTTATCAATTCGGCACCAACTGGAGCGGTTTCTCACAGTTTGCCGGTAGTATTACCGGTCCCCTGCTGCTTTATGAAGTGCTCACCGCCTTTTTTCTCGAAGCCGGTTTCTTAGGCGTTATGCTCTTTGGCTGGAACAAAGTTCCTCCCGGCCTGCACTTCTTCACCACCTGCATGGTGGCGCTGGGCACGCTGATGTCAACCTTCTGGATCCTCGCGTCAAATAGCTGGATGCAGACGCCGCAGGGTTTTACCATTGAAAACGGTCATGTCATTCCCCAGGACTGGCTGGCGATTATCTTTAACCCTTCTTTCCCCTATCGTCTGTCCCATATGGCGATTGCCGCTTTTCTCAGCAGCGCGATGTTCGTCGGCGCCTCCGCCGCCTGGCATCTTCTGCGGGGCAATGATACGCCGGCCATACGTAAAATGTTTTCCATGGCGATGTGGATGGCCCTGCTGGTCGCGCCGGTCCAGGCCATCGTTGGCGATATGCACGGGCTCAACACGCTTGAACATCAGCCAGCAAAAATCGCTGCCATAGAAGGCCACTGGGAGAACAAACCCGGAGAAGCCACCCCGCTGCTGCTGTTTGGCGTGCCCGATATGGATGAAGAACGCACCAAATACGGGCTGGAAATCCCTGCGCTTGGCAGCCTGATCCTCACCCATAGCCTGAACAAGCAGGTGCCGGCGCTGAAAGATTTTCCGCCGCAGAATCGGCCAAACTCGCTTATCGTCTTCTGGTCTTTCCGCATCATGGTCGGCATGGGCGTGTTGATGATTGCCCTCGGCGTATGGAGCCTGTGGCTCCGCTACCGGCAGCGTCTTTTTCACTCCCGCGCCTTTCAGTGGTTTGCGCTGGCGATGGGGCCGGCGGGGCTGCTGGCGCTGCTGGCCGGCTGGATCACGACCGAAGCGGGACGCCAGCCCTGGGTCATCTATGGTTTATTACGCACCCGGGATGCGGTCTCTCTCCACAGCACAGCGCAAATGATCGTCAGCCTGCTGGTCTTTATCGTGGTGTACTGTTCGGTGTTTGGCGTAGGTTATTACTACATTATCCGGCTGATTCAGAAAGGGCCTCAGCCCGTCAGCGAATTGACATCGACAACCTCCGGTACGCCGGCTCGCCCCCTTTCCGCCGCAGAAGCCGTGCCTGAAGAGGAGACTCGCTAATGGGCATCGATATCCCCGTTATCTGGTTTGTCATCATAGTGTTTGCCACGCTGATGTATATCGTTATGGACGGCTTCGATCTCGGCATCGGAATCGTCTTCAGCTTTGTGCCCAACGCCAACGAGCGCGACGTGATGATGAACAGCGTCGCCCCGGTGTGGGACGGCAATGAGACATGGCTTGTGCTGGGCGGCGCGGGGCTATTCGGCGCCTTTCCGCTGGCCTACGCCGTCATCACCGATGCGCTAACGATTCCGCTCACCGCCATGTTAATTGGCCTGATCTTTCGCGGCGTCGCCTTCGAATTTCGTTTTAAGGCCACCCCCTCTCATCAAAAATTCTGGGATTACTCATTTGTGGGCGGCTCGTTGTTGGCCACCTTTAGCCAGGGGATAGTCGTGGGCGCGGTCATCAGCGGCTTCGAGGTTGCCGACCGCAGGTTCATCGGCTCAGCGCTGGACTGGCTGACGCCCTTTAGCCTGTTCTGCGGCTTAGGGCTGGTGGTGGCTTATACGCTCCTCGGCACCACCTGGCTTATCATGAAAAGCGAAGGCGCGCTGCAGCAGCGCATGCGTGAGCTGACCCGTCACACGCTTCTGGCGCTGATGGCGGTTATCGCCGTGGTCAGCGTCTGGACGCCGCTGGGCTGGCCGTCCGTTGCTGAACGCTGGTTTACCCTGCCTAATTTCTACTGGTTTGTGCCCGTTCCCATTCTGGTACTTGTCTTTAGCCTGTGGATCTGGCGCCTGAGCGCTCATCCCGCGAGCCACGCCCGCCCTTTCCTCCTGACGCTTGGGCTTATTTTTCTCGGCTTCAGCGGTCTGGGCATCAGCCTGTGGCCCAATATCATCCCTCCGCATATCACGCTGTGGGAAGCCTCCGCGCCGCCGGCCAGCCAGCTATTTATGCTGGTAGGAACCCTGCTTATCATTCCGGTGATTTTGGTTTACACCGCATGGAGCTACTACGTATTCCGCGGCAAAGTTTCCGGAAATGAAGGCTATCACTGAGGTGGGCTATGGCTGACTGGCATACGCGGGCCATTGTCTATCAGATTGATTCAGCGCTGTTTTACGATCTTAACGGCGATGGCTGCGGCGATATCGCCGGGATCGCCGCGAAGCTGCGCTATATTCGCCGGCTGGGCGCGACGGTGATCTGGATAACGCCCTTCTACCTGACGCCGTTTCTGGATGAGGGTTACGATGTCAGCGACCATCTGCAGGTCGATCCGCGATTTGGTCAACTGGCGGATATCATTGCTTTTATCGAGCAGGCCCGCGAATTAGGCATGCAGGTTATTATTGAATTACTGATCCAGCACACCTCCGACGCTCACCCCTGGTTTCAACAAGCGCGGCGCAGCCGTCGCTCGCCGTTCCGCGACTATTATCTGTGGGCAGATAGCGATGATGACGATACGCCGCCCATGTTTCCCGGCGTCGAAGAGAGCATCTGGTCGTGGGATGACGAAGCCGGGCAATATTTTCGCCATATGTTTTACCGCCATGAACCCGATCTCAATCTGGCCTCTCCCGCGGTGATCAAAGAGGTCGAAAATATCGTTATCTTTTGGCTGAAGCTGGGGGTTTCCGGCTTTCGTCTGGATGCCGCCTCGCATTTGACGAAACAGGCCGGACGCGGCGAGGAGAAACGCGGGCTATGGCTCCTGGAGCATCTGCGTCGGCTAGTTGAACGACATAATCCGCAGGCCATACTGCTCGGCGAAGTCGACGTTGAGGTGGCGCAGTATCGCGACTATTTTGGCGATAATAACCGACTTAACATGGTACTTAACTTCTGGCTGAACAAATATTTTTACGTCAGCCTCGCCAGCCAGAGCGCCCGCCCGCTGATCGACGCCATCAAGAAAATGGTGGTGCCTCCTGACGCCTGCTGCTTCGCAAACTGGCTGCGCAACCACGATGAACTGGATCTTGAAGGGATCGGTAACAAGAACAAGCGGACCGTGCTGGATGCCTTCGCGCCGGATAAGGAGATGAACGTTTATCAGCGCGGTATTCGCCGTCGGCTGGCGCCCATGCTGAACGGCGACCGGCGGCGGCTGGCGTTCTGTCATGCCGTGCTTTTTTCGCTGCCCGGCGTACCGATCATGCGCTACGGGGATGAGATCGGCATGGGTGACGACCTGGCGCTGGAAGAGCGCTACGCGGTGCGTACGCCGATGCAGTGGGCCGGTTCAGCGGGCGGCGGCTTCTCCGCAGCCGATCCGCAGACGTTTGTGGCTCCCATGATCGACCGGGGACCGTTTCGCTATCAGAAAGTCAACGTCGCGGATTCCCTGCTGCACCGCCATTCTCTCCTGCACCGTATTATTGATATCGCCAATACGCGGTCAGAATTCCCGGAAATCGCCGTTGCGCCTTTCCGCATCATTAGCACCGATCGGCAGGCGATTCTTGGGATCTGCTACGATGACCACGAGCGCAGCGTCATCGCCTTTCTTAATTTCAGTGATAAACCGCTGCGTTTTACCGCGAAAGGGATCTATGCGGCGGTGTGGACGCCCTGCCTGGCCGACAAAACCTACGCGGACGCGCTCACTCCCGGTAAGCACGCTAAGCTGGAGATTAGCGCATATGGCTATCGATGGTTCTGGACCAACAGTAGCGCGCTGCGTTAGCGTTTTTTACGCGAGATAAACCATTTTGCTAAAAGTACCCCCGCCGCTGCCGCGCCGCCCAGCAGCGCTTTTCCCGGCACGCCGGAAGTGATGGCGGTGGCGCGATATTTCGCCTCAGAGGAAAAACGCCCGTGCGTTTTATGCAATCCGCTGACCGGCTGTTCGAGATAGTCCTGACGGTCGTCGGCATTCAAGCGCCGGGTCATTTGCCCTTCCCACGCTTTTTTGACCATCAGCCGGTCAAGGAAGCCCGGGAAAAGAAATTGCCCAATAATGGACTGAATCGTGCTGCTCCCTACCCAGAGTTCGCGTACGGGCCGGCGCGCGACGTTGAAGATAGCCTGGGCGGCCACTTCCGGCTGAAATACCGGCGGCACCGGGCGCATCGCCCAGGCAAACTTATTGCGCGCCCACTCGAACTGCGGCGTATTCAGCCCCGGCATCTGTACCATCGCAATACTCACGCCGCTATTTTCATGCATCAGCTCCGTACGCACCGCATCGGTAAAACCCCGAATCGCGGCCTTTGCCCCGCAGTAGGCGGACTGTAGCGGAATGGAGCGATAGGCGAGCGCGGAGCCAACCTGGATAATCACTCCGCGATCTCGGGGCGTCATCAGCGCCAGCGCGGCGCGAGTCCCGTTAACGTAGCCGAGATAGGTGACCTCGGTTACCCGTCTAAATTCGTCGTGGGTCATCGCTCTGAAAGGCGCCAGCACCGCACACATCGCGTTATTGACCCATACCTCGATAGCCCCGAGCCGATTTTCGATTTCGCCGGCGGCGGTCAAGAGCGCATCGGCATTTGCCACATCGGCCTGCACGGTATGCACCCGAACGCCGCAACGAAGGAGCTCCTGCTTCGTCGCCTCAAGGCTTCGGCCATCGCGGGCAATAATGCCGACGTCATAGCCTGCCCGCGCAAAGCGCAGGGCCGTTGCTTTACCGACTCCCGCAGTACCGCCAGTGATCGCCATGACTGCCATATAAACCTCCGCAATAAAAGCGTTATGCGCTCTGCCAGCCGGGCAGTTTCTCGATGAGCATCGCCAGTGAATAGCGTACGGCTTTCTCCACAACATCCTGGCACTCGCCGGAAAACAGCGTTTTATGCGCGTCGATACTGCCGCGAAAGTTCCACGCGAACCAGACGGTTCCCGCAGGGGTCCCGTCATCGCCGCCGTCCGGCCCCGCGTATCCGCTAATGGCGATACTGATATCCGCCCCGGAACGCGCCAGCGCGCCGGTGGACATCTCTTCAACGGTCTGCCGACTGACGGCGCTATATTTTTCCAGCGTTGAGGCGTTGACGTCGAGAAGCTGCTGTTTCGCCCGATCGCTAAAAGTGATTAAACCAATATCGTAGAATGCGGCCGTATCCGCTTCCGCGCACAGCGCTGCCGCCAGGCTACCGCCGGTGCAGGATTCCGCGGTGGTTAAGCGTAAACGACGGTCAATCAGCGCGCTGGCGACCTGTTTAGTCAGCTCGCCGGTGGTTTTCGCCTGGTTATAAGGGTTATTTGACATAAAAAGACCTTTTTAACTCTCAGCAGGAATAATAGAAATGTGGCCATTCCGTTCCAGTATGGCATATTTGATTTTACTTAATTCCGTAATACCCTGATTCTGCCGCGCGGCGACCAGAATATCATCACAGGAGACGTCCACTTTTTTCAGCTTGTCAATTAACGGCACGCCATTTTCGACTAAAATCACCGGGCAACCATCAAGCGCTGACTCTGCGCCAGCGGAATATTTCTTCATTAATCCGAAAAGCATATCCACGACCACCAGCGTCATAATCGTCAGCATTGCGCCGGTCACCGAAAAATCGTTCCCCAGCAGCGCCTGCTGGGTAGCCTCGCTGATAATAAGTAATAAAATCAGATCAAAGCTGGTCATTTGTAATAGCGCCCGGCGGCCGGCGATTTTAAACACCACCAGCAAAATTAAATATATCGCTAACGCACGCAAGACCATCTCCATCGCATCCTCCTAAGGATAAATAAATTGCCAGAAGCGGATTTCGGGTTCGCCGTTTAGCTGCAAAGAGTGGTTTAACTTACCTGGGCGGGTGGGCGTAACGTAGAGCCATATAGAAAAATTATTCATGCTTTTCAGATCATTATAGACCAGAAAGAGCCGGTCGTTCTGACTGTACATCCTGTCTGGCCGGGGCCAGATACTGCCAGGTTCAAAAGAAGAGGTAAAATCACCGCCAAGGCTAAAAATATATTTATCCGCGACCTGCGGGTGGGCGGTAATCTTTAGCCTGAATTCAGTTTGCAAACGACCGAAGCGGTCATAGGCCACCGTTAAATTGCGCTGCGCAGTTGTTTTTTCGGCAGTGCTAAAATATCCTCCAGAAAAGAGACCCAAAAGGGCTGCCAGTATGATCGCCAATAATATTCCGAGGCCTATCTGGCGGGCAGCGCATTCAAAATTAAGAAAAAATTCGTTCTCTTTAATCCCGGGCAGCCTCTCTTTTTCACTTGCCATTTTTCACCTCACCGTTGCGCTTATTATCGGGGCGCCAGTTTAAGAAATAGCAACCCGGCTTAATATGTCAAGTTCGTCGCGCCAAAGCCGGAATAATAGCAAAACGGGACATCTCGCTTGTTATTCGTTGAGCATCTCCCCCGCCTCCATCCGGAGGAAGATGTTTCCATTTAGCGCGGCGGGTGCACGGATGTTGTCTCGAGCTTAGGCCGTTGCCCGCGACAACATCCGTACCGCTCAGCAGGCGTGTCGTTAACTTTATTGTGAGTCAGGTCATGTTTTATAAAAATGAGGTTGACCCGACTCCTGCGCGAAAATATTTTATGCCCATGTGATATCGATTTCATAAAAACCATGGCAACCATAAAAGACGTCGCTGTAAAAGCCGGCCTGTCGGTCACGACGGTATCCCGCTTCCTGAACAATCATCCTTATATCTCTGAAGATAAAAAGGAAAAAATCCTCGCGGCCATGAAAGAGCTGGATTACGAGCCGAGCACCGTCGCACAGCAGATGCGCGGGGTGAAAACCCACCGGATTGGCGTGCTTATCTCAAGGATAACCAACCCTTTTTTTGCCAGCCTGGTCGACGCCCTTGAAGTTACGGCACGAAAAAACGGCTATTCGGTGCTGATCGTCCAGAACCACAATAGCGCGGGCGAAGAAGAAAACTGTCTCGATCTGCTGAAGAAAAAAATCATCGACGGGGTGATCTTATGCGCCGTAGAGAGTGACAAAGACGTCATTGAGCAATATCAGAAATATGGCCCTATCCTGCTGTGCAACACCAGCATAGATAATACCACTTTGCCCGTCGTCAGAATGAACGATGAACTGGCAACCTATAACGCCGTCAGCTGGCTGCTTAACAAAGGGTATAAAAAAATCGCCTACTCCACCGGTGGCGCATTCCAGCAAAAGGGCCACGGCAGCAGAAGGAACCGCGGCTTTATTGCCGCTATGCAAGACGGACAGCAGGCGGTTAACGAGCGGTTTATTTTTCGTCATGTCCACACCTGGCGCGACGGGCAGCGCCTGGCTGAGCAAATTCTGCAGATGACGAAAAGCGAACGTCCCGATGCGATTTTCGCCGGCAGCGATGAGGTCGCCTGCGGCCTGATTTCCGCGCTATCGGCCCACGGCGTCAGCGTTCCCGGCGAACTGGCGGTCATGGGCTTTGATAACCTTCCCGTGGCGGAGATGGTGCATATTCCGCTCACTACCGTTAGCCAGCCCATTGAGCAGCTGGGCCGCATCTCTGTAGAACGCCTGCTGTCCCTGATCAACCACACGCAGTATCGCTATGACGAGGAAGACCTGAAATCGGAACTGGTTATCAGAGCCTCGGCGTAATTTTTTTTCACTCAATATGGTATCGATTTCATACTCAGGAGAAATGATGAATCAATCACAACAAAGCGCATGGTGGAAAGAATCGGTTATTTATCAGGTGTACCCAAAAAGCTTCTATGACAGCAATAACGATGGCGTTGGCGATATCCCGGGTATTATCGCTAAACTGCCGTATCTGAAAACGCTAGGCATCACCCTGATTTGGGTCTCGCCGTTCTACCGCTCGCCGGGAGCAGATAACGGCTACGATATCGCGGACTACTATGCGGTGAATCCCGATTTAGGCCAGATGCAGGACGTTGATAACCTGATTAAACAGGCTGGCGAGCTGGGCATTGAGGTAATGGTCGACCTGGTGGTTAACCATACCAGCGATGAACACCCCTGGTTTCAGGCCGCGCTGGCCGACCCTCAATCGAAATATCGTGATTATTACATCTTTAAACCCGCCGCGGCGGGCGGCGCGCCCAATAACTGGCGATCGATTTTTGGCGGCAGCGCGTGGGAAAAAGTCGCTGGCGAGGAGTGCTACTATCTGCACGTTTTTCATAAAAAGCAGCCGGATCTCAACTGGGAAAACCCGCAGCTGCGCGAGGAAATCTACGCCATGATTAACTGGTGGCTGGATAAAGGCATCGCCGGTTTTCGCATCGATGCAATTACCTTTATTAAAAAAGATCAGGACTACGCCTCTCTGCCCGCAGACGGTATTGATGGTCTGGCATCGATTAAAGCGAAATCGCGCAACCGTCCGGGCATCGAGCGCTTTCTCCATGAGCTAAAAGAGCGCACTTTCCGTCGTCACCGCTGCGTAACCGTGGGCGAAGCGCCGGGCGTGCCTCTGGAAGAGTACGACAGCTATATTGGGCCAGACGGCTACTTTAATATGATTTTCGATTTTCACGCCGCCGATATTGATGTCGAAAACGGTTCTGAATGGTTTAAGCAGCGCGACTGGAACGTTCGCGAATTCAGGGAGGCGCTATTTGCCAGCCAACGGGCCTTTTGCCAGGCCGGCTGGGGAACGACGTTTATTGAAAACCACGACCAGCCCCGCGCGCTGTCCAAGCTTATCCGCGACGCGGATTATCAAAATGACATCGGTGCCAAAGCGCTGGCCGCGATGTACTTCTTTATGGCCGGAACGCCGTTTATTTATCAGGGCCAGGAGCTGGGGATGAAAAATTTCCGCCGACAATCGATCGCGGAATTTGACGATATTTCCAGTATTGATAACTACCACCGCGCCCTGGCGGAAGGTTTCTCTGAACAGCAGGCGTTAGGCTTTATCAACCAGCGCTCGCGGGACAATTCGCGAACGCCCTTTCCGTGGTCAGATAGCGCCAATGGCGGATTTAACCGGGGCGCGCGGCCCTGGCTGGCGTTTTCCGCAGCTGACTTCAGCGTCAACGCGCAAAGCCAGATAAACGATTCGGATTCAGTATTCGCGTTTTACCAGAAGATGATCGCCTTGCGAAATAAGCACTATCCGCAACCGCTGATCTATGGTTCATTCGCCGCCATAGAAGACGTTGACGATCGCATCATTGCCTACGAACGGAGAACGGCGACCGAGCGTTTTATCTCGATAACCAATTTAAGCGCACAGCCTCTGCCCTTTACGCTCCCGGCGGGTGAGATTGTCCTCAATAATTATGCCGACGCTGAGACTCCCCTGAAACCCTATCAAACCCTTCTCGTTAAGGAATGAGTCAAATATGAACAACTATAAAAATATCGCCGTTGAGATCGTGAATATCATCGGCAAGGAAAATATTGCCTCAGCCACCCACTGCGCCACCCGTTTACGTTTGCAGGTAAAAGATCGACAGAAAATTGATGACGATAAAATCCGCAATATTAGCGAAGTCAAAGGCGTATTTTTTAATGCTGGCCAGTATCAGATAATCCTCGGAACCGGGATCGTCAATAAGGTTTACCAGGCGTTTGTTAACGAATTCCAGGTGGCCGAAATCAGCAAGGATGAAATGACGAAGCAGAGTACGGGCCGGTTACAGCGGGGAATTCGCAATTTATCGGACGTGTTTGTGCCGATTGTCCCGGTACTCGGGGCCACCGGCCTGTTTCTCGGCCTGAAGGGGGTCATTTTTAACGATACCGTCCAGGCGTGGTTTGGCGGCAGCGTTCATCAGGTTCCGGTGGCGCTGCAAACGCTGACCACGGTGCTTTGCGACACCGCTTTCGCCTTTCTGGCGGCGTTTATTTGCTGGTCGGCGTTTAAGAAATTTGGCGGTACGCCAATAATCGGCTTCTTAATCGGCCTGATGCTGGTCTCCCCCGCGCTGCCGAACGCCTATGACGTGGCGTACGGCAACAGCAGCCCAATTTATGTATTGGGTTTTATTCCTCTGGTCGGCTATCAGGGGTCTATTCTGACCGCCCTGATCACCGGCATTATCGGCGCTAAGCTGGAAATTTTTTTCCGCCGGGTGATGCCCAACTCGATGGATCTGATTTTTACGCCGTTTATCGTCATCCTGATTGCGGTGGCCATCGCTTTACTGGTTTTAGGGCCGCTGGTGCATGCGTTTGAACATTATGCCGTGATGGCTATTCAGCAATTTCTGACGTTGCCTGCGGGTATTGGCGGTCTGTTAATCGGCTTCATCTATCCCATTGCCGTGATGACCGGGATGCATCATATGTTTATTATGATTGAAACCTCGCTGATTGCCGGTACCGGGTTTAATCCATTAATTACGGTGTGCGCGATGTACGGCTTTGCCAACGCCGCCGTATGTCTGGCTATTTCACTGAAGGCGAAAAATATCGCGTTTAAAACCGCCGGGATTTCCGCGACCATTACTCAGCTATTAGGCGTTTCGGAACCGGCTTTATTCGGTATCGTGATGCAATCCGGGCTACGGGCGATAATGGTGATGCTCACCAGCTCGGCGCTGGGCGGCATGGTGCTGTCGCTATTGTCGATAAAAGCGAACTCATACGGTCTGGCGGTCCTGCTGTCGCCGCTGATGTATCTCTACGATCGCTATCAGTTTGTTACCTATATTACCGTCGGACTCGCGGTCTTTATTTTTGCCTTTATTATCACGTTCATTTTTGTCAAAACCGATAAAGCGACCAAAGAGGCCTGAAAAAAATAAAGCCCAACTATTAATTTAACACCCCAATAAACATCCCATTTTAATGGCACAGTAACCTGTGCTCTGCGCCCGCGCGTCCAGAGCACAGCTACCCCTGTACAGGTATTAATGATGAAAGCCTATATGCTTACGCTCTGCGCGCTGGCTTTGCCAGCATCCGCCGCTGCGGCGGATACGACCCTGAATGAAATTAACGCCCGACTCGAAAGGCTTGAGGCCGAATTAAAACAGTCGCGCATCCAATTACAGGATGCGACGCGAAAAATAGACGCTGCGGAAAAAAGAGCGGCCAGCGCCGAAAAAAACGCGGCGCGCGCGCAAGAAAGATTACAGTTTGTCGAACAGCAAACCGAGCAAGACCTGGCGCGAATAAAAAGTAAACCGTCGCAGCCTCTTATCGCACAAGAGAAGGATCGGGAGATTAAATTCGGCGGCTACGCGCGCAGCGGAATATTGACCAGCAAAGGCACCACCAGCACCGTAGGCCCCTCTCTGACGCCTGCGGGCAGTACCGGCGGCAGCGTCGGGCGCCTGGGCAATGAATCAGATACCTACGTAACCGCCGATATCAACTACCGGCGAAAATATGATAATAACAGCCAGCTGCGTTATTACATGAAAATCGCCGAGTGGGATAAAACGTATAATACCGACAGTTCATTCAACGGTCAGATGAACGTACGGCAGGCGTTTGTCGAAATGAGCGATATGCCTTCGTTTAGCGGCGCATTTAAACAGGCCACGCTGTGGGCCGGCAAGCGTGAAGACCGGGATAACTTTGATATTCACTGGCTTGATTCCGATATGATGAATTTAATCGGTACCGGCGCCGGTATTTATGACGTGAACTTGTGGGGCGATATCAAAACCAATCTCGCCGTATACGGGCGTAATTTCAACGATATCGATACGATGGACAACGTTGAATATAACAACATGACCGGCGCGGATAACACCTATATTCAAAACTACACCTTCTCGCTGAATAACCGGCTGGACAGCTGGCAGTGGATGCTCAACGGGTTATACTCGCAGGACAACGATAAACGCATTAACGATGGCCTGGCGTCGGATAAAGCGGCCTCGCAGGGGTTCAACACCATGCTGGCGTACCATGGCGACAGCTTCTACGGCCTGCGTCCCGGCAGTACCAAAACGGCCCTGCTTTATGGCCGCGCGCTGGGGGCGGAGGTTCGCGGCCCGGGCTCCGACGGCTATCTGATAAACCCGGCATGGACCGTCAAGTTTGCCTCTTACGGGACAACGTCCCTCACCGACAGGCTGAGCTTCGCGCCGCTGATCGTCGCCCAGAGCAGCAATAGCCGCTATATCGATTCAGACCATTACGACTGGGTGACCCTGAACGCGAGAATAATTCAGCAGATTAATCAGAACTTCGCCCTGCAGTACGAAAGCAGCTATCAGTATATGGATATCGATCCGAAAGGCTTTAATGGCAACAGAGCTGCCAGCGGCAGCTATTACAAGCTGACGTTTGCTCCTACTTTCAAGATGCAGAACGTGACGGACTTCTTTGAACGCCCGGAAATCCGCTTTTTTGCCACCTGGATGCGCTGGGACAAATCGCTGGATGACTACTCCTCGACGGACACCTTCGGCAGCTCCGGATACCATAGCGCGGGGACGCTATTCTTCGGCGCCCAGCTCGAAACCTGGTTCTGAAAGCCTGCCTCTTTGACTAACCCCGAGGAAGATGCGCGCCAGCAATTGGCCCTCTTCCTCATTTTGAACCACAATTATTGGGCCAGATTTCCGTTACCCGGAAATGATCTATCGTGGAGCTTTTCAACTGGCGGAAGGCCACCGACAACAAATGTGATAACAACAACGGCGGGTCAGTCATTATGAAGAAAATTGCCATTATCGGCGCAGGTCCAACCGGAATTTATACCCTGTTCTCATTACTCAAACAGGGCGAGCCGCTGGACGTGTCAATTTACGAGCAGGCCGAGGAAGCGGGCGTGGGCATGCCCTACAACGATGAAGAGAATTCGCGCATGATGCTGGCCAATATCGCCAGCATTGAAATCCCCCCCATTCAGAGCAGCTATCTCGACTGGCTGAAAGCCCAGAGCCGGACGCGCCTTGCGCGCTACGGCGTGGATTACGACGCTTTGCACGATCGTCAATTTTTACCGCGCATCCTGCTGGGTGAATACTTTCGCGACCAGTTTCTTGCGCTGGTCGGAGAGGCCAGGGAGCAGGGCTTTCGCATCCGGGTCAATGAGTCCTGCCGGGTCAGCGACCTGCAGGCGACCGAAGAAGGGGTCAGACTGTGGGTTGAGGATGAGCCGGTCGCCGAAGCCTTTGACCTCGCGGTGATCGCCACCGGACACGTCTGGCCCGATGAAGAAGAGTCGACCCGCACCTGGTTTCCCAGCCCGTGGTCTGGCCTCATGGAGGCCAGCATTCCCCCTTGCCGGGTGGGCATTATGGGCACCTCGCTAAGCGGAATTGACGCCGCGATGGCCGTCGCCGTCCAGCACGGTCGGTTTATCGGGTCCGACGATGACGCCCTCGCCTTCAGGCTGGACGAGGCAAGCGAGGCGCTAAGCATCGCGCTGATGTCGCGCTCCGGCATTCTGCCGGAAGCGGATTTTTACTGCCCTATTCCCTGGGAGCCGCTGAGCATCGTCAGCGAAAGCGCGATGGAGCAAGCCATCGCCGCGGGCAACGACGGTCTGCTCGATCGCGTCTTTGAGCTGGTGGCGCAGGAAATCACGCTTGCCGACCCCCTATGGAGCGAAAATATCGCCCTTCACAGCCTTAACGCCGACAGCTTCAGCGAGGCGTGGTTTGCTAAACGCCAGCAGCATAATCCGTTCCACTGGGCGCTGGATAACCTTGAAGAGGTTGAGCGCAACAAACGCGCGCGATATACGGTTCCCTGGCGCTACGCGATCCTGCGGCTGCATGAAGCCGTTCAGACGATGGTGCCTCACCTTAATGACCATGACCGGGAGCGTTTCAAAAATGGCCTTGCGCGGGTCTTTATCGACTGCTATGCCGCCATTCCTTCAGAGTCTATCCGCCGGCTGCTGGCGCTGCGCGAAGCGGGCGTCATCACTATTCTCGCCTTAGGGCATGACTATGAGATGGCGGTAGAGCAGGAAAAAACGGTGATTACCAGCGAACAAAATCGCTATACGTTTGATGTGTTTATTGATGCCAGAGGGCAAAAGCCGCTGAAAAATAAAGATCTTCCCTTCCCGCATTTAAGGGAGCAGCTGCTGGCGACCGGAGAAGAGATTCCTGAGGTCGGAGACGACTATACGTTGCGGGAACCGCCCGAAGTACGCGGGCGCATCGCGTTCGCCGCCATTCCCTGGCTGATGCACGACCAGCCTTTCGTTCAGGGTATCACCGCCTGCGCGGAGATCGGCGCGGCGATAGCGAAAGCGATATCCCAGCCGGCAAGCCGCTCGCGCAGGCGTTTATCCCCGCTCGATCTTTAGGAAAGAAAAATAGCCGCCCGTTGACGGGCGGCTATTTTTAACGCTTTTCAGGCTGGGGATGCCAGGGATCTTTTTTATGATCTTCGCTGTCGTCTCTTTTACGCGGCACTTCCCCCTGCTCGCGCGGGTCCTCTTTCGATGGATGACGGCCCCGCTTATCCGGGTCGGCTGGATGCTGTACGGACATCAATTCCTCCTGCTTGAGCGGTTATTTCTGGATCCGGTCCACCCGCACTACCGGCGGCGTCATTTTTTTATCGAGGCTGCCGTTGATGCTGATCATCTGATCGGGCTTCACTTCGCGGCCATCAAAAACCGCGGCGGGGATAATCACTGCGATGGTGTCGGTTTTATCGCGAAAGCTATAGCGGTCGTTACCGTGCTGCTCGATAAGATTGCCGCGTAATGAGATGGTTGCCCCATCGTGCATTTCCAGGGCCTGGCGCACGGTCATAATTCGTCCGTCCTCCGTCCCGCGGTAGCCATCGTCAATTTTATGCGGCGGCGGCGGAGCGGCATCTTTTTTAAATCCCCCGTCGTCCGCGGCATAAACGCCCTGAGCCATCAGCGCACAGAAAATAACGGGCAGTAATTTTTTCATCAACCATACCTCCGGCATATTTTTGTCTTGTCTTAATAAGTCTGGTTGCTGATGTTCATTTTCACAAGTTCCGTACCTGGTGAGTCGCCCGGGAAATATTTTTAACGACTTCACCGCCCGCGTAAATATGCGCGCCGGACAGCATTAAAAAGGCGCTAAATATACCGTCAGGCTTGCGATAGAATAATCCTAAAATGCCAAACGCCGCTGGCGCCTCTCATTTTGAAAAGTTTCCCGGCAATCAGTAAATTACCGATGGGAGAGGAATCAAAGCGCCAAAATTATAACAGCGAAGCCGTTCAATTATTCTTCAATATTCCACGGCAGGCTGACCAGGCAACTACGCTTACTCTTTTAACACGAGGAGGTCAGTATGAGCGACAACGCTAACAATACCGCGAAGTATCCCCGTCCCCCCTTTGTTGACCAGCCGCAATCGCCTCCGGGTCTTGCCGAAGAGATGAAGCCGCAGCCGGATCACGGTGAGCTGAGCTATGTCGGTTCCGGTCGGCTCGCCGGTAAACGCGCCCTGATTACCGGCGGCGATTCCGGGATTGGGCGCGCGGTCGCGATCGCCTTCGCCCGCGAAGGCGCCGATGTGGCGATAAACTATCTGCCGGAAGAGGAGTCCGATGCGGAAACCGTGATTGCCCTGATTCAGGCCGAAGGACGTACAGCCGTCGCGATTCCGGGAGATGTGCGCGACGAATCCTTCTGCGAAACCCTGGTGGAACAGGCCGCCAGCGAACTCGGCGGGCTGGATATTCTGGTCAATAACGCCGGACGCCAGCAATATTGCGAATCACTGGAAGAACTCACTACCGCCGACTTTGACGCCACCTTCAAAACCAACGTTTATGCGGCCTTCTGGATCACCAAAGCCGCCCTGCGACATCTTAAAGAACACAGCGTGATTATTAATACTTCATCCGTCCAGGCCTTTAAGCCGAGCCCCATCCTGCTGGACTACGCGCAAACCAAAGCCTGCCTGGTGGCGTTCACGAAATCGCTGGCCAAACAGCTGGGGCCGAAGGGTATCCGGGTAAACGCGGTCGCCCCCGGTCCCTATTGGACGGTGCTGCAGTCAAGCGGCGGCCAGCCGGATGAGAAGGTGCGTCAGTTCGGTGCCGATACGCCGCTGGGGCGTCCCGGGCAGCCGGTAGAGATTGCGCCGCTGTACGTTACCCTTGCCTCTGATGCCTGCTCCTTCACCTCCGGCCAGGTGTGGTGCTCCGACGGCGGCGACGGCGTGCTGTAAATCCCGCGCGGCGGCGCGCCTCTCAGCGGTGCGCCGTCGTCTTAAGACAGGCGAGGTATTTCTGCGCTGAGTCCAGAACGATCTGCCGGGCATTTTTGGGGACGTTCTGCCCCTTAAAGGCGCCGTACAGCGCCCCGAAAGGCGTATCGCCCAGACGTTCAACGATCTTCTCCACGCTGGCGGCCGCCAACGGCAGCAAATTGGGATAGCTCCACATAAACGAAACGGCGCGCGCCCCCGGCGTCACCTGGATAATATCGCCCGCCAGCATAATACCGTCATCTTTCGCCCAGTGCAGAACGGTTCCTCCGGCGAAATGGCCGCCCAGGCGCAGCAGCCGCACCGCCGGGAGGATCTCCAGCGCATCTCCTTCCCATAGCGTGATGGCCGGGCTATCGCGCATAATCCATTCGCGATCGCTGGCGTGGAGATAAATTCGCGCATTAAAGGCGTCGGCCCAGTCCTGCATCGTGGTGTAGTAATGAGGATGGGAGATGGCGATCGCGTTTAACCCGCCCAGGGCGGTAATCAGCGTTTTGCTGGCGGCATCAAGATTGGCGATGCAGTCCCAGAGAATATTCCCCTGCGGCGTGAGCAGCAGAAACGCGCGCTGATCGATTGCAAATTTCGGTACCGTCCTGACGCTCAACAGCCGATCGTTATGCTGCTGCCACGTATTCGTATGCGTCTCGCTCAGATCGTCTGGCTTGATCCAGACCTGCCCGCTGGCCGGGACGTACTGGCGTTCATCCTCACAGATACGACAATGGTTCAGGGTGTTGCCGCGATCGTCATAAGACGTCCCGCAGGTTGCGCACAGCTTAATCATCACTTCTCCTTAAGAAATCATTCAGGAAGCCGTAATGAGTATGGCAGACAGGAAATTTATGGCAGGAGGTGGGCATCTCAGGGCTTCCGTGCCCTGAAAGAGAAGTTTATTCGAAATAAACGTCAGGGTTTTCCGACAGCGACACAAAGGTTTTGCTGTTTTTATCCAGCGCGCGAATGTCACCGCTTTCAATATCGTAGAACCAGCCGTGCAGACGCAACGTGCTATCCCGCAGACCCACGGCAACCGACGGGTGGGTTTTAATATTGTTCAGCTGGGCGATAACGTTTTCCTGCACCATACCGTTGACTTTATCGGTCTCGTTGGCCCAGGTTTTCTTCTCCACGACGGCTTTCGCCGCATCGGAGTAGCGCAGCCAGTGGGAAACGGCAGGCATGGGGTCCAGGCACTGGCAGGTGGCGATGGCTTTCATCGCGCCGCAGTTGGAGTGGCCGCAAATGACGATATCGGTCACGCCCAGGGCCACGACGGCATACTCGATCGTCGCGGAAACCCCGCCCGGCTCAGGACCGAAAGAGGGCACGATATTCCCGGCATTACGGATCACAAACAGCTGGCCCGGTTCCTGCTGGGTCACCAGCTCCGGCACCAGGCGGCTATCGGAACAAGAGATAAACAGCGCTTTAGGATTTTGGCTGGAGGCCAGGCTGCGGAAGAGCTCTTTACGTTGCGGGAAAATCTCTTTCTGGAAGTTGAGGAAGCCCTCAATGATATGTTGCATAGCAGTGTCTCTTTTCTCTGTTTTAATGACGATATGACAAAGATCACATTTAGCCAGTTTATCACCGACGCGCGAAATGGGAATCGTTATTCGAACAGGCGATGAAACATCGCGCCGTAAAGTCGGGTGACAGCGCGCTAAAGATTGTTTATTTTTTGACGGTGAAACAATCATGAGCGGGAGCCGGATGCGACTTTAGCGCTCAACATCAACCAGGAGCGTTTATGTTTTTATCCAGCCTGATGGCCATTGCCGCCGTACTCATTATGGGCGTGATCAGCCCCGGCCCAAGCTTTATTTACGTGGCCCGCAACGCCGTTGCGCGCTCAAGGATGCATGGTCTGGTCACCGCGCTGGGAACCGGGACGGGGGCGGCTATCTTTTCGATTATGGCCATGATGGGGCTGCAAAAAGTGCTGACGGCAGTGCCGGAAATGTTTATTGGCCTGAAGGTCGCGGGCGGCCTCTATCTGCTCTGGCTGGGGTATAAAATCTACCGCGGCGCGGCGCAGCCGATGGATTTTGCGGCAGGCGGCATGGCGGCGGAACATTCCCTGCTGAAAACCTTCCGCGATGGCCTCTATACCCAGCTCAGCAACCCAAAAACGGCGCTGGTGTTCGCCTCTATTTTTACCGCCCTGCTGCCGGAGCGTATCCCGCTGGCCTTTTACTATATCGTGCCGCTGATGAGCTTCCTGATTGACGTCAGCTGGTATTCGCTGGTGGCCCTGGTGCTCTCTTCCGCGCGACCGCGCAGCGTCTACCTGCGCATGAAGCGTAAGATCGATATCGTCACCGCCACCGTGCTGGGCGCGCTCGGCCTGCGCCTGATTGCCACTTCGCTGTCAAAGTAGGCCAGCAAACCGTTTAAACGGTATAAATACGAATATCGTGTTCGCTAAACGCGTCGCGATATTCGCGACTGATATTCTCCTCGACCACCAGCACGTCAATGGCGCTGCTTTCGACCACCACAAAGCGCGCCACCGCCGGGATTTTGTCCGAGGTCAGGCCGACGATGATTTCGCTGCACTGTTTTATCACCGCTTTTTTAAATTCACAGTCGGCGTAGTCAAAGCCCGTCAGACCGGACTCAGGCGCCATGGCGCAGCCGCCGATAAATCCCTGATCGAAGAGCATGCCCTGAATCTGCGCCACGGCGGAGGCGCCCACGCAGCCGCCGCTGGCCCGCTGGATCTGACCGCCAAGCATCACAACGTCATACAGCGGTTTTTTGAGCAGTACGGCAGCGATTTCGGGAGAATTCGTGACCACCGTTAACGCCAGCTCCGCCGGCAGCGCTTCCGCCATCGCCAGGTTGGTGGTGCCGGTATCGATAAAAATGCAGCCGCCGGGCTTCACCAGCTTTGCGCACTTCTGCGCGATCCTGCTTTTTGTCGCCGTATTTTTCTCTTTGCGCTCGCTATAGTCCCCCGCCTCCGGCAGGGTCATCACCGCGCCGCCGTAGACCTTTTTACAGTACCCTTCGCGGCTAAGTTCATGTAAATCACGGCGAATAGTATGCTCGGAGACGTTAAGGCGGCTGGCGAGTTCGGCGCAAACCACCCTGCCGTTCTCCTGCAGGATCTGGCAAATAAGCGCTTGTCGTTGTTTAGGAAAAGCAGCATAATCGAGCACAAATAACTCCTGATAAAATCTTTATCGAGCAACAAAGTGCATGATCGTGCATTCAGACCCTGACTGTCAATACACCCTATAAAGAGGTTTGCTATGAAAATTGCCCACATCGCCCTATGGACCCGCCAGCTTGAGCAACAGGCCCGCTTTTGGGTGGCCTTCTTCGACGGCGAGATTAATGAGAAGTACTGCAGCCAAACCAACCCGGGCTTTGAGTCCTTTTTTGTCAAGATTGGCGACGGCATTGCCATTGAGCTGATGACCAAGCCGGGGCTTGTCGCGCAGACGGCGGATAACAACCACACCGGCTGGGTACACCTGGCGATTACCGTTGGCGGCGCTGAAAAGGTCAATACGCTGGCAAACCGCGCCGCCGCGCAGGGGATTCTGGTCTCGCCGCCGCGGACCACCGGCGATGGCTATTATGAAGCGGTGATTAAAGACCCCGATGGCAACCTGATTGAAATCGTCGCATAGTATCAGGCACTGACTCAACAGGAGACGCCCGTGGCCAACTATCGCGTAATCGACAAACAAAACTGGCCGCGTAAAGATCATTTTGATTTTTATCGCGGTTTTGCCAACCCCAGCTTTAATCTCTGCGTTCCTGTCGAGGCGCAGCGGCTATATGAGTGCGCGAAAGATCGCGGCGTCTCGTTTTTCCAGCTGGCGCTCTACGCCCTGGTTCGCGCGGCGAACGGGGTGCCGCAGCTGAAACAGCGGCTGCTGGGCGACGATATTATCGAATATGACCAGCTGGCGGTAATGACGCCGGTGATGACCGCCCAGGAAGGCTTTCGCCAGGTCTGGTGCGACAACGCCGCCGATTTTGCCGCCTTCAGCCATGCCGCCACGCCGAACATTGAAGCGGCGAAACATACCGCGCCGGCGCCGCTTATCGTCAACGGCGAGAATTTCTTCTGCGCCAGCTGCCTGCCGTGGCTGCATTTCAGCGCCATCACTCACGCGGAGTATTACGTCGGCGCGGCGGTGCCCGCCCTCACCTGGGGCAAGCTGAAAAACGGCATCATCCCGGTGGCGGGCAAATTCAATCACGCTTTTGTTGACGGCCTGCACGCCAGCCGCTTCTTTGCCCGAGTCGAAGAGGGGTTCGCCGAGCCGGAGACCCTCTGGCAGGCAGAATAAATATCGTCCCTGTCATTCCCCTGCCCCGACCTTTCCCGGGGTGGCTTCCCCTTCCTGCGCTGCTGCAAATCCAACACGCGGGTTGCCTCAGGTTGCAATTGCAGCAGCCCGCGAGCTTTCCACAAAACCTATCTCACTGATTAATAAACATTAAAAATGAAATGCGTTCTGGCATAGCCTTTGCTTTAGCTGTCATATAACCCACAGGAATTATTAACTATTTAGATAGTTATTTTTTGCATATACCGTTTATTGAACCGTGAGATGTGACTATGCCCGACGAAAAATCCCCCCTTCGCTATACCCGCCAGACGCCAAAGGCATACGTTATCCGCAGCGATGACGAAGCGATCGCCATCGCCCATGAGATCGCGGCGGTACTGCAGCCCGACGCGGCGCAACGCGATCGCAGCGGCAGCGTCCCGCCGGAGATTATCGATACCTACTCCAACAGCGGCCTGTGGGGGATTACCGTCCCGCGGCAGTGGGGCGGCGCCGAGGTTTCTGCCGCGACGCTGGCTCAGGTGATTGCGATTATTTCCGCCGCCGACCCGTCGCTGGGGCAAATCCCGCAGAACCACTACTGCCTGCTGGAGGATATTCGTCTGCAGGGCAGCGAAGCGCAGCAGGCCTTTTTCTTCGCTCAGGTGCTGAAAGGCTATCGCTTCGCCAATGCCCTTTCTGAGACCGGCGGTAAGACGGTGCTTGATATCCGCACCCGCCTGGAGGCCAGCGATCGCGGTCTGCGCATCACCGGTCGTAAAGGATACTGCACCGGATCGCTCTACGCCCACTGGATCGGCATTCTGGCGCTGGATGCGGAGAATAACGCGCAGCTGGCGTTTGTTCCGCGCGAATCTGCAGGGCTGACGGTCATCGACGACTGGGCCTGCCTCGGCCAGCGCACCACCGCCAGCGGGACGGTCCTGGCGGAGGATCTGGCCGTCGAGCCTTTCCACCTGTTCCCGACGTGGAAATCCTACGCGACGCCAACCCTTGCCGGACCGTTTGCCCAGCTCACCACCGCCGCCATCGATCTGGGAATCGCCCGCGCGGCGCTTAGCGATACGGTAAGCTTTGTCAGCGAATTCGCCCGGCCGTGGATTGATGCCGGCGTTGAGCGCGCCAGCGAAGACGCTGACTATCTATCAGATAGGCCAGCTTGACAGCCGCCTGGCGGCCGCCGACGCGCTGCTGGAGCGGGCCGGGAAGGTGCTCGACCGGTATAAATACGATCTGAGCGAGGATAACGTCGCCCAGGCGTCTATCGCCGTGGCGCGCGCCAAGGTCTTTACCACCGAAGCGGCGCTGGAAGCCGCCAGCCGCCTGTTTGAGCTTAGCGGCACTCGCTCGACCAGCATCGCCCTCAATCTTGATCGCCACTGGCGCAACGGGCGCGTCCACACCCTGCACGACCCGGTGCGCTGGAAATATCAGCTGCTGGGCAACTGGGTGCTCAACGGCATTCGTCCGCAACGCCATGACTGGAACTGAGATGAACCGCGCGCTGGCTTTTTTCGCGAATATCGACTGGGGCGACGTGGCGCAGGCCAGCGTCGATACCTTGACCATGCTGGGCTGGTCGCTGGGCTTTACCGTGCTGATTGGCCTGCCGCTGGGGATTGTGCTCTATCTCAGCGGCCAGCCTCGCCTGCTTCACGCGCCGCGCCTCTATCGCCTGCTGTCGCTGGGGGTCAACGTCCTGCGATCGCTGCCGTTCATCATTTTATTGATCGTGATGATCCCGGTGACGACGCTGATTACCGGCACTTCGCTCGGCGTTGAAGGCACCATCCCGCCGCTGGTTGTCGGCTGCGCGCCCTTCTTTGCCCGGCTGGTTGAGACCGCGCTGCGCGAGGTGGAGCACGGCCTGGTGGAGGCCAGCTGGTCGATGGGCGGCAACACCTGGCAGCTTATCTGGCACACCCTGCTGCCGGAGTCGCGCGCCGGGCTGATTGCCGCCGTGACCGTGACCGCGATTTTACTGGTGGATTACACCTCGATGGCCGGGGTCATCGGCGGCGGCGGGCTGGGCGACCTGGCCATCCGCTTTGGCTATCAACGCTTCCAGACGGACGTCATGGCGATTACCGTTCTGCTGCTGATTGCGCTGGTGCAGATAGTACAAATGAGCGGCGATCGTCTGGTGAAGGCGATGAGCCGCAAATAACAATAGCTTCAGGAATAAGACAATGAAAAAAACAATCCTCGCAGCGGGGCTTCTGGCCCTTTTCTCCCTGTCCGCCAGTGCCAATGAGACGCTGACCGTGGGCGCAACGCCGGTCCCCCATGCCGAAATTCTCGAGTTCGTGAAGCCCGAGCTGGCGAAACAGGGGGTCGATCTGAAAATTAAAGTCTTTAACGACTTTATCCAGCCTAACCAGCAGCTGGCGGAGAAAAATCTCGACGCCAACTACTACCAGTACCGCCCTTTCCTTGATAACTACAATCAGACCCGCCATACCCATCTGCTTCCGGTGGTCGGCGTGCATATTGAACCCTTTGGCGCTTATTCGAGTAAATATAAAACGCTCAAAGAGGTACCGGATGGCGCCACCGTTGCCATTCCGAACGATCCGGTGAATACCGGCCGCGCGCTGGTGATGCTCAGCAATGCCGGGCTGATTACCCTTAAAAACCCGCAGGATCCGCAGTCGGCGACCAAAGATATCACCGCTAATCCGCACCATTTTAAAATTCGCGAGCTGGAAGGCGCAATGCTGGCGCGGGCGGTGAATCAGGTCGATCTGGCGTTTATCTTCGCCAACTATGCGCTGGAGGCCGGAATTGATACCGACAAGGCGCTGCTGGTGGAAAAAGGCAGCGACCTGTACGTCGAGTATCTGGTGGCGCGTCCCGACAACATCAACGATCCCGGCATTCAGAAGCTGGCGAAAGCCCTGAACTCAGACCGCGTGCGCAGCTTTATTCTCACCCGCTATAAAGGCAAAATTTTGCCCGGTTTTTAATCGCCGGATGTTCATCGGCAGCCTGCGGGCTGCCGCTTAATTTCGTTAACAGAGCCGCTATCGTGACGCAAAAACCCAACGCCACAACACATATTCAGCTAAGCCAGATAAGTAAAGCCTACCCCAACGGCGTGCAGGCGCTGCGGGATATTAATCTGCAGATCGCGCAGGGAGAAATCTTCGGCATTATCGGGCGCAGCGGCGCCGGAAAATCAACCCTGCTGCGCCTGTTCAACCGCCTGGAAAATGCCGATAGCGGTGAAATTATCATTCACGGCGAGCATACGCGGCACTACTCCCGCAGCCAGCTGCGCGACCTGCGCCGCCGGGTCGCGATGATCTTCCAGCACTTTAATTTGATGGCCACCAAAACGGTGGCGCAGAACGTTGAGCTGCCGCTGAAAATGGCCGGGGTACCGCGAGCGGAGCGGCGGCGACGGGTCGATGAGATCCTGGCGCTGGTCGGCCTCAGCGCCCTGCGCGACAGCTGGCCGGCTAAGCTTTCCGGGGGACAAAAGCAGCGTACCGGCATCGCCCGCGCGCTGGTTACGCAGCCGGAGATCCTGCTGTGCGACGAAGCCACCTCGGCCCTCGACCCGGAAAATACCCTTGCGGTGCTGAAACTGCTAAAAGAGATTAATCAGCGCCTCGGTCTGACCATCGTACTGATCACCCATGAGATGGACGTCATTCGCACCCTCTGCGACCGGGTCGCGGTGCTTGAGCGCGGAGAAATTATCGAACAGGGGGAGGTGTGGCGAGTATTTGGCCATCCCCGGCACGAAGTCACCCAAAGCCTGCTCGGCACGCTGCACCATGACCGCCCGGACGAGCGTCCGCCGCTGAGCGGAAACCAGCAGCTGGTCACGCTGCATTTTGACGGCAGCAGCGGACATGAACCCAACTTACAGCATATCGCCGCGCTGCTGGGCGACGATGCTCGCCTGCTTTACGGCAGCTGCGAGCAGATTCAGGGACGGGTGATTGGCCAGCTGCGGGTACGCCTGGCGACACCGCTGGCAAATCAGCGCTTAGCGCAGCATGCCGGCTGGGTAGCAGACCGCCTGACCTTCTCCGGCGAACCGACAGCAGAGAATGCTGGCGCTTAGCGCAAAAATGACAGATTAATGCTGAATTATTGCTAATGCTAAATCGCTATAAGCCATAGCTTTTCGGTGTTAGACAGTGCGCGGTGCGCCTCTTATCTTTCGTCATGATTTGTAAATATTTTACGCAATTCTTTGATGAGGGAGCACTTTTGTCCAGACTACTGCACGGGTTAAAAACCAAACAGACGCGGTTCGCGCTTGCTCTGAAAATCGCGTTGCTCGGCGGCGCGGTGGCATTTTCTTCGGTCGCCATCGCCGACGACATTTTAAAAGAAGGGATCACCCCGGCCAGCGATGCCAGCCAGATCCCCGCCGCCGCGAAGCTGCGCAAAGATACCGTCGTGGCCGGCATCTCCGAGCCGCAGGGCATTTTTAACCCCTACTTTTTCGTCAACGGCTGGGATGAGAACGTCACCAACGTGATTTTCTCTCGCCTGATCGACTGGGACAGCCACGGCAATCTGGTACCGGGCCTCGCCGAAAGCTGGACGGTGAGTCCGGATAACAAGGTCTACACCATCAAGCTGCGCCCCAACCTGACCTTTAGCGACGGTTCGCCGCTGACCGCCGACGATGTCGCCTTTACCCTTACCGTGCTGCTGGATCCGAAATATGACGGCGATACCGATATCACGCTCGCCAATATTGCCGGCGGCGCGGAGTACAAAGCGGGGAAAGCCGATAGCGTCAGCGGTCTGAAAGTGCTTGACCCCTTAACGCTGCAGGTGACCACCACCCAGCCGGGCGCGACGACGCTGGCAAAAATTGGCGGTCCGGTACTCTCCAAAGCCTATTACGGCAAAGGCTACCAGCGCGGCAACCTCGACTATCTGCGCACCCTGCACGGCAAACCGCTGGGCAACGGTCCCTACGTTTACGACAAATACATCCCCGGCCAGGAGATTCGTTTCCACGCCAACAGCCATTTTTATCGCGGTACGCCGCCCACCCCGCGCTTTATCTATCGCGTGACCAACCCGTCAACCAACTTCCAGCTCTTCCAGACGGGTGAAACCGACTACGACGCCTTTACCTCGCGTCCTGACGATATCGAACAGCTGAAAATGCTCGGCTTTGCCAACATCAACCTTTACGGCTCCAGCGACTACAGCCAGGTGGAATTTAACGTCCGCCGCCCGGCGCTGAAGGACGTGAAGGTACGCCAGGCGCTGATTTACGGCCTCGACCGCCAGAAGCTGATTGATGTGGTCTACCAGGGCTACGGCAAGGTGGCGATTGAGCCTATCGCGCCGATCTCCTGGGCCTGGAACGCCGACGGGGTAAACCCGTATCACTACGACCCGGCGCAGGCGAAAAAGCTGCTTGACGAAGCCGGCTGGAAACCGGGGCCGGACGGTATCCGCGTTAAAGAGGGCAAACGCCTGGAGTTAACGCTGCTGGTGAGCAAGAAAGTGCTCAACGATGCGCTGATCCCCATCGCCAAAGAGAACTGGCAGCAGATTGGCGTCCTGTTAAAACCGCAGGTCGTCGATTTCAACGCCCTGATGGCGCAGCGTAAGTCGGGTAATTACGATCTGGCGTCGTTCAGCACCAGCACCCTTAACGACCCGCATGATGGCGTGTGGGATTTTTACAGCGCGGAAGCGAAAGAGTCCGGCTATAACAACCCGCAGGTCGATAAGCTGATTACCGAAGGTAACTCGGTGCTCGACGTCGAGAAGCGTAAGCCTATCTACCACCAGCTGTATCAGGTACTGGCGCAGGACCCGCCGGTGATCCTTCTCGGCTACCGTGAAATTCTCTCGGCGAGCAGCGCCCGGGTCACCGGCTTCAAACCGGATATCTACAACGGCCTGACCGGCAGCCTGCCGGATGTCAAAATCGTTAAGTAAATCCCCGGCCGCCGGGATGACCGGCGGCTGACGTGAGAATGTCATGAGAAATTTCATCCTGAGACGGCTGCTGCAAACGCTGCCGATGCTGCTGCTGGCCTCCTTTATTATCTTTATGCTGTTTGCCAAAACGCCGGGCGATTTTATCGACGGCAATATCACCCTCACCGCCGCCCGCACCGCCGAACTGAAAGCCATTTACGGCCTGGATCAGCCGCTGCTCACCCGCTATATCCACTGGCTCGGCCAGCTGCTGCGCGGCGATCTCGGATTCTCGCTGCAGTACCAGATCCCGGTCAGCCAGCTGCTCAACCAGTACATCTGGAACTCTTTCCTGCTGGCCAGCGTGGCGCTGGTATTTTACTGGGGAATTGGCCTGACGGTGGGCGTGGTCTCAGCGCTGAAGCCCAATTCTGCGTTCGATCATCTGGTGAGCGTCGCGGTGTTCGCCGCCATGTCGTTCCCGACCTTTTTTCTATGTCTGCTGCTCATCAAGTGGTTCGCCGTCGACCTGCACTGGCTGCCGGTGGGCGGCATGACCAATACCGGCAGCGACGACAGCGGCTGGGGGTATGTGCTGCAGGTCGCCGCCCATCTGGTGCTGCCGGTACTGGCGCTGGTGATGCTCCAGGCGGGCAGCCTGACCCGCTATTTTCGCGCCAGCATGCTCGACGTGGTGAAAATGGATTTTATCCGCACCGCCCGCGCGAAAGGGCTGCGCGAACGCACGGTTATCCTGAAGCACGCCCTGCGTAACGCCCTGCTGCCGATCATCACCCTGCTCGGCTTCGAGTTGCCGGGGCTGTTCTCCGGGGCGATCATCACCGAAAAAGTGTTTAACTGGCCGGGGGCCGGGCATATTCATATCGATTCGCTGGCCGCCCGCGACTACCCGGTGTTAATGGGCTTTACCCTGTTTCTGGCGGTGCTGACCATTCTTGGCAACCTGATTGCCGATGTGCTTTACGCGTGGGTCGACCCGCGCATTCGCGTGAGGTCCTGATGCTCAGCTCTCTGTTTTCTGCTAACCGACGCCTGCGCAAGGCGGAAATCCCGGCGCTGGCGCAGGTGACCCCATCCCCCTGGCGTCAGGCCTGGCAGGCGCTGCGCCGCAATCGCCTGGCGATGCTGTGCCTGCTGCTGCTGGTCGTAATGGCCCTCTGGTGCATACTGGGGCCGCTGTGGTCGCCGTGGAAAGACGATGCCACCGACGCGCTGATGATTAACAGGCCGCCCGGCGCGGAACACTGGCTGGGTACCGACTTTCTCGGTCGCGATATTTACACCCGCCTGCTGCTGGCCGGGCGCATTTCGCTGATTATCGGCCTGCTGACCATGCTGCTGTCGGTCACCCTTGGCTATCTGCTCGGCGCGCTGTCGGGCTACGCCGGCGGCCTGACCGATAAACTTATTATGCGTTTTGCCGATCTGGTGATGACTATCCCCGGCCTGCCGCTGCTGATTGTCGCGGGCGCGATGCTCTCGGAGCTCGATTTCTCGCCGGACTCACGCATCTATATGGTGGTGATTATGCTGAGCCTGCTGGAGTGGCCGAAGCTGGCGCGGCTGGTACGCGGGCAGTGCCTCTCCCTGCGCGAGCGCGACTTTATGCTGGCGACCCAGGTGCTGGGACTGTCGGCGCGACGCCGTCTGTTTGGTCATCTGCTGCCGAATACGGTACCGATTCTGGTGGTCATGGCGACCATGGCGGTGGCGAACGCCATCCTCAGCGAGTCGGCGCTCAGCTACCTCGGGCTTGGTGTGGTACCGCCGACGCCGTCGTGGGGCAATATGATGGACGCCGCCAACAGCCTGATCGACTTTCAGCGCCGGCCCTGGCTGTGGATGCCGCCGGGGATCGCCATTTTTATCACCGTCATCGCCATTAACGTGCTGGGCGACGGCCTGCGCGACGCCATGGACCCTAAAATGAAACAGAGGCTGAAATGAGTCGCGCATTAATCACCTTTAATCAGCTTTCGGTCTCTTTTGCCGCCGACAAAAACCGGGTACGCGCGGTACAGGATGTGTCGTTCACTATTCGCGCCGGGCAGACCGTTGGCGTCGTCGGCGAATCCGGCTGCGGCAAAAGCGTCACCGCCATGTCGTTAATGGGTCTGCTGCCACCGCAGGCGGCGCGCATTGACGGCGGGGAAATTCTTTTTGAGGGCCAGGACCTGCTGCGGCTGAAAAACGCCCGTATGGCCGACCTGCGCGGCAATCAGCTGGCGATGATTTTTCAGGAGCCGATGACCGCCCTGAATCCGGTACTCACCGTCGGCGAGCAGCTCTGCGAACCGCTGATTCGCCACCGCGGCGAGCCGCCGAAGGCCGCATGGCGGCACGCTACCCAGCGCCTGACGGATGTCGGGCTGGCGCGCGCGGATAGCCTGATGGCCAGCTATCCGCATCAGCTTTCCGGCGGCATGCTGCAGCGGGTGATGATTGCCATGGCGCTGAGCTGCCAGCCGAAGCTGCTGATTGCCGATGAGCCGACAACCGCCCTGGACGTCACCGTGCAGGCGCAGATCCTGCGCCTGCTGCGCGACCAGGCGCGGGCCAACCGGATGGCGATGATGCTGATTACCCACGATCTCGGGGTTATCGCGCAGATGGCCGAGCACGTTGTGGTGATGTACGCCGGGCGTATCGTCGAGCAGGGCGCGACCGCCGCGATTCTGCGTCACCCGCAGCATCCCTATACCCAGGGGCTGATTGCCTCGCGGCCGGTGCCGGGGGCGCGGCGCCGACGCCTCTATTCAATCCCCGGCCAGGTGCCGGACCTCGCCGCCCTTCCCGCCGGATGCGCCTTTGCCGAGCGCTGCGCAAAAGCCACCGCGCGCTGCCGACAGAGCATTCCGCCGCTGTCAGGGCAAGACCGGCAGGCCGCCTGCTTTTACAGTGAACTTTCGGAGTCCGTGACATGAGTCATGAATACGTGATTGAAGTGGATGGGCTGAAAAAACACTTCCCGCTGCGCGATGGGCTGTTCGGTCAGCAGACCGGCGTACTGCGGGCGGTGGATGGCGTGAGCTTTAAGATTCGCCGGGGAACGATTTTTGGTCTGGTGGGCGAATCCGGCAGCGGGAAAACCACCGTTGGCCGTACGCTACTGGGGCTGTATGAGAAGACCGCCGGCAGCGTCAAGTTTCGCGGTCAGGAACTTGCCGAACTGCAGCCGCGGGCAATGCGCGCGCTGCGGCCTAAAATCCAGCTGGTGTTTCAGGACCCCTACAGTTCGTTAAACCCGCGCATTCGCATCGGCGACGCCATTGGCGAAGCGATGCTGGAGCACAAGCTCTGTCGCCGGGCGGAGCTGTATGACAAAACCCTTGAGGTGATGCGCATCTGCGGGCTGGCCCCGCAGCATTACAACCGCTTCCCGCACGAGTTTTCCGGCGGCCAGCGTCAGCGCATCGGCATTGCCCGGGCGCTGATCTTAAACCCGGATTTTATTATTGCCGATGAGCCGATTTCGGCCCTCGATGTGTCGATTCAGGCGCAGATTATTAATCTGTTTTCCGATCTGCGCGACGATCATGGGGTGACGTTTTTGTTTATCTCCCACGATCTCGGGGTGGTAGAACATCTCTGCGATGACGTGGCGGTGATGTATCTCGGGCAACTGGTGGAGACTGCCAGCCGCGATGCGCTATTCAGCCGGCCTTTGCATCCCTACACCCGGGCGCTGCTGGCGGCGGTACCGACCCTCGATCCGGACAGCGAGCCGGTCGCGGTGGTACAAGGTGAAATTCCCGACCCGTCCCGGCCGCCTTCCGGCTGTCGCTTTTCCTCCCGCTGCCCGCAGGCCAGCGACCGCTGCCGTCGCGATATTCCACTATTAAGGGAGGTCGCCGACGGCCACCACGTCGCCTGTCACGCGGTTTAGCGCCGGCCAGCCTTCGGACCATAAAAAAACCGCCCACAGGGGGCGGTTACTTGCGCAAGAGCGAAACGGCTGCGGCTACTCTTCCAGCGCGAAGGCAATAATATCATCGCCCACGTCCGGCGAGTGGCTGGCGCCCCCGGCGGAGATCACCACGTACTCTTTACCGCTTTTCGGTGATTTATAGATCAGCGGCGCCGCCACTGCCCCAACCGGCAGACGAGCGCGCCACAGCTCTTTACCGGTGGCGGAATCCAGCGCGCGCAGGTAGTTATCCTGAGTTCCCGCGAAGAACACCAGTCCGGAAGCGGTTGACGTCGGGCCGCCCAGCGTCGGCATACCCAGCGGGATATGCATGTGCGTTTTCAGCCCCAGCGGACCGGTATCCTCCACCGACCCCATCGGCACCTGCCACAACAGCTGGCGAGTGTTGAGGTCAATGGCGCTCATGGTGCCAAACGGCGGGGTATTACAGGGAACGCCCAGCGCCGACTGCAAAATATCGATCCGCACGCCGCCGTATGGCCCGGCAATTTGCGGCCGCACGGTTCCCATAAAGCCGGGCACCTCGTCGGTGGAGACTTTATATTTCGCCATATCCTCTTTGCGCACCAGCGACATTCTCAACGGCATCCGCATATCGTTGACGAACAGCGTTCCTGTGCGCTCATCGATAGTGATACCGCCCCAGTTCATGCCGCCCAGCAGGCTTGGCCACTCGATGTACGGCTTCTCTGACGGCGGCGTGTACATGCCAAGATAAGTCGACGCTTTGAAGTCGATACGGCACATCAGCTGATCGAACGGCGTCACGCCCCACATCGATTTCTCGGTGAGCGGCTCGACGCCCAGCTGCGGCATGCCGGTGGAGAAAGGTTGGGTGGCGGAGAGATGCTCGCCTTCCGCGCCGTCATGGGCGACAGGCTGCTCTTCCACGCGGGTCACCGGCTTACCGGTACGCCGGTCGAGTACGTAAATCTGCCCGGTTTTGGTGGTCTGGATCAGAACCGGAACCTCTTCGCCCCGCTCGTTTTTCATATGGAACAGTACCGGCTGCGACGGCAGGTCATAGTCCCAGATATCATGATGCACGGTCTGGAAGACCCACTTCGTCTCGCCGCTGCTGGCGTCCACCGCCACCACGGAAGATCCGTATTTCTCTTTGGCCGCGTTGCGATCGCCGCCCCAGTAGTCCGGCGGACCGTTACCGGTCGGCAGATAAATCAGGTTCAGCTCTTTGTCAAAGCCCGGCACCGTCCAGACGTTCGGCGTTTCGAGGGTATAGACGCGACCTTTTACCGGGTCGGTAACGTTTTCCGGCTGGCCGACGTCCCACGCCCACACCACGTTTCCGTTACGTACGTCAAACGCGCGTACCACCCCGGACGGTTCACCGTGCACGATATCGCGCACCCAGCCGCCGAGCACCGCAATATGCCCCATAATCACCGGCGTTGAGGTCGGGTGGTAGCGTTTGCTGTTTTCGGTATTGTCCATACCCTGTTTCAGATCGACGCTACCGTGATCGCCGAAGTCATCGCACAGTTCGCCGGTTTTGGCGTTCAGGGCGATCAAACGGGCGTCGACGGTAGACACCAGGATACGCTGCGGGCACTGCTGCAGCGCCGGGCTGGCCTTCTCTTCTGCGCTCAGCGAATCATCGCTTTGTACATCGTAATAGCCGACCCCGCGACAGGTGACGTGTTCGGCGGTACTTGCGTGCGGGTCAAAACGCCAGCGCGCTTTCCCGGTATCCGCATCCAGCGCCGTAACCACGTTCAGCGGCGTACAGGAGTACAGCGTGTCGCCAATTTGCAGCGGGGTATTTTCATCGACGCCAATCCCGGCGCCGGTTAGCCGGCGGCCGGTGTGATACGTCCAGGCGACTTTCAGGTTTTTGACGTTTTGCGGCGTGATCTCATCGTACGGCGCAAAACGGGTGCCGGAGGCATCGCGGCCGAAGAACGCCCAGTTATCGCTTTTGGCAGCCAGGGTCGGCGTGCTGTCGTCGCTCGCTTTCACCACGCCGTGATGAATACCGCCGTGCGGGTAGAAGGCGGAAACCAGCGTCGCCAGCAGCAGCAGGAAAATCGCCGAGGCGCTCCAGTTGGCGTAGCGTCTGCACGCAGGCGGGATCGGCAGCGTCGCCGCCAGCCACAGCGCCAGCATCAGCATCAGCGCGGGAACGACCAGCCGGGGGATCAGGCCCCAATAGCTGAGCTGCACTTCATACAGCGCCCAGCAAAGGGTCAACAGGAAAGTCAGAATGGCAAAAGGCAGGACATAGCGGCTGCGGACAAGATAGCCGACGGCGATAAGCAGATAAGCGAGACCGGCTAACAGATACCAGGCGCTGCCGCCGAGAGAGAGGAGTTTGCCCCCCCAGATAGTGAAAAAGAGTCCAGTGCCAAAGCTCAGTAATGCAAAAAGTACCCGGTAAACGGTAAAGAACAGGCCCCTACCGCTACCTTGTTGTTCGTCCATATTTCATCCCATACGACGTCAGTCGAAAAAACCAAAACATCTCATATAAACAGCGCGTTATCAGACCAAGAAAAGCGCATACCGCATATCATGTTGGTTGGACGCTCTCGGACAGAGCGAAGAACGTAAGGAATTATATGTATTTGTAAAAATAATGTAAAACTATCAGGCATTAAATGTTTAAAATTTTTTAATTTATAAAAGTAAGTTGAACGAATGATGGGTTATAACGAAAGCCGCAAAGCCCGCGTTGCATCCGCTGTTAAGCCCGTTTCGATCCAGGCGAATCAGTCCGATCGTCTTGCTATCCTCCCCCCGCTGTTTAATCATACCCGGCGCGTTCATTTGACCGCTTACATCGGGCGAAGCCATTCGCCTTGACACCTGAAGGGGAAAAATTTCATGGCTGTTCAGGAGAGTAAACATGAATAAACGAAAATATCTCACCGAAACTGAGATAAAAAAAATCATCAACGAGGCGTATAAGGGAGCGAACCCGGAGAGGGATCGTTGTTTAATCTGGATGTGCTTCATTCACGGCTGCCGCGTCAGCGAAATTCGCCACTGGCGGCTATCTGACCTTGACTTGCATAACCACTCAATTTACGTCAAACGGCTTAAAAATGGGTTTTCCACCACGCATCCTCTCTTTTCCAGCGAGATGACCTTTATCCGTGAATGGCTGTCGGTGCGTAAAAACTATCGCAACAGCGACAGCGACTGGCTATTCCTTTCGCAAAAAGGAACGCCGCTATCGCGTCAGCGGATCCACGTATTGATTAGCCACTATAGCCAAAGTGCGGGTTTAAGGATTGCGGCCCATCCGCATATGCTGCGCCACGCCTGCGGTTTTTCGCTGGCCGATAAGGGCATGGATACCCGGCTAATTCAGGATTATCTCGGTCACAGAAATATTCAGCATACGGTGCTTTATACTGCGAGCAATGCTGCAAGATTTAAAAATATATGGTGACGCAATAACCAATATATTTCTTACTTGACATAATGTATCAGATTGTCACTAACATAATAAATCGCCAATAACCTGTCAACCAGTAAGGTTTTTCGCATCTCGAAAAATTAAAAACATTAATTATCAATAGATTAGAATCTAACGCGCATTTTCCAGCAACCCCAAACCTCAGACGTCACCCTCCGAAACACCAGATTATTTACCATCCAATCCTGAATTTATGGTTTTTAATATTGCAAAAATCGCCATCCTTGGCATCTACATCTAAAAAATCAACAAACAAAATAGATAAAACTAAACATGACACTTTGATACAAAATGTCTTCTGCAGAAATAAACCTCAGCGTCACTGAATCTATTTCAGCACGACATCTGGCTATCAGATTAATAAAGGCTCATGAGAAATTTATTTCTGTGAAGCTATTACCTTTCTATATTGCATATAAGGACTACCTTATGAACAAGAGTCTTATTGCTGTTGGTCTGTTAGCCGGTGTCATGTCCGCCTCCGTATTCGCGGATGATGGCCGTATTGATTTTTACGGTTCCATCACCGATAGCGCCTGTACCGTGATCAATAATATGACCAACCCGCTGTCGGTTATGATGGGGAATGTCTCCAGCAAAGCCTTCAACGGCGCTGGCTCCACGGCCTCGGCGACTAAATTTATTATTGAGCTGAAAGATTGCCCGAAATCCGCTAAGTCGGCCACGGTAAAATTCGACGGCACGGCGGATAGCAGCGTCGGCACTATTCTGGCGCTCACCCAAGAGCCTGGCGTGGCACAGGGCGTCGGGATCCAGTTAATGGACAATAAAAACGTCGTCGTCCCATTATATACCGCTTCGTCCGCTTACCCGCTGCAGCCGGGCGAAAATAGTCTCGCTTTCGTCGCCCGCTATTATGCGACATCAAGCACCGTAAACGCAGGGTTCGCTAACTCTACCAGCACATTTACCCTCAATTACAACTAACGGATATTTCGTCGGCGTATTTCTTTTGCGCTGGCGTTATTTCCGCGGACCGGCAGCGGCCGGTCCGTCCCTTTTCGTATTTGTGGAGTCAATAGCTATCATGCATAAAGGATATAGAATATTTCCTCTTCTCCTCCTGGTGCTGGCGAGCGAATTAGCGGCGGCGACAGAAAGCGGCGGCGTCACAATTGGCGGCACGCGACTGATTTTTGACGGCGGCAAAAAAGAGGCCTCTTTAAGCGTCAGCAATTCGGATACCGGCCCATATCTGATCCAGTCGTGGGTGGAGCCGCGCAATAACGATCCGGCCAGGCCGCCGTTTATTATTACCCCGCCGCTGTTCCGCCTCGACGGCAATCAGCAAAACCTGCTGCGGATCGTCAAAACCGGCGGCCAGCTCCCTACCGATCGCGAGTCGCTTTATTGGCTAAACGTCAAAGCTATTCCGACAAATACCGCCCCGGAAGACGCGAACACGTTGCAAATCGCCGTAAGAACGCGCCTCAAGCTTATTTATCGTCCCAAAACGCTGAAGGGTATCCCGGAAGAGGTGACCCATAAGCTGAAATGGAGCCTGACGGGCAGCAGGCTAACGGTATCGAATCCGACGCCGTTTTACATGAATTTCAACGAGGTCACGGTGGGCAATCATCCCATTACCGAAGCCACCTTTGTCGCACCAATGAGCTCAGCCACGTTTGCTACCCCTGGCAAGGTGACCGGCCTGGTGTCATGGAAAATCATTAGCGACTTTGGCGGCGTGGGAAAAAGCCACACGCAGGTTCGCTAACCCGCCGCTGCCGACGGTTTGCGCTGCGGCGATTTGCCGTCAGCTAAGGAGCATTTCAGGATGAACAAAAGAACCTCAAGCGACTCGCCCTTGAATTTAGCTTACCTTATCGCCACCCAGATTGCCCTGATTGTGGGGATAAGCCCCTCAGCTAACGCCCGGGAACGGTTCAACCCCGCCCATCTGGAAACCGGCGCAGGCGGGCTGGCCACCACCGATCTCTCCGCCTTCGAGGAGCATGGCGGGCAGCAGCCCGGACGCTACAGGGTGGATATTTATGTCAATGACAGCAAGGTGGATACCCGGGACGTTGAGTTCCGCATACAGCAAAACGCGCAGGGACAGAACACATTACAGCCCTGCCTGTCCCTGAACGATTTGGCCTCATGGGGCGTCATGATCCAGCGTTATCCGACGTTAGGCCAGCCCGATGCCAGCTGCGCAAGGCTGTCGGCGATTCCTCAGGCCAGCGCCGACTTTCGTTTCTCGCACCAGCAGCTGCTGTTAAGTTTTCCCCAATCTTCCCTTACCAACGCCGCGCGCGGCTGGGTCGATCCGGCGCGGTGGGATGACGGCATTCCGGCGGCGCTGGTCAATTACAGCGTCAGCGGCGCCAACAACCGGGACAAAAAAGGCGGCGGCGGCGGCGGAAACGCGCAGTACATTAATTTACGCCCCGGTCTTAATATCGGTCCCTGGCGATTGCGTAATTACACCACCTGGAACCGCAACAGCCAGAACGGTGAAAGCGGCACCTCAACAAAATGGGATACCGTTTATACCTACGCCCAGCGCGATATACGCTCGCTGAAGAGCCGACTGACGCTGGGCGATAGCACCACGCCTTCCGATATTTTCGACAGTATTCCGTTTCGCGGCGGCCAGCTGGCGTCTGACGACGATATGCTGCCGGAGAGCCTGCGCGGCTATGCCCCCGTAGTGCGGGGGATCGCCCGTACCCATGCCCAGGTCACGATCCGACAAAACGGATACATCATTTATCAGACCTACGTTTCGCCCGGCAGCTTCGAAATCACCGATATGTACCCCACCGGCGGTTCCGGGGATCTGTACGTCACCATCAAAGAGTCTGACGGCAGCGAACAATTCCTCGTGGTGCCCTACGCCTCGGTCCCGGTGCTGCAGCGCGAAGGCCGGTTAAAATACGCCATGACCACCGGCGTTTACCGCGCCTATGACAACGGCATCGATAAAGCCCCGCTGGCCGCCGGCACGGCGATTTATGGCCTTCCCGCCGGCTACACCGTATACGGCGGCGGCCAGTTCAGTAACAGATACCAGGCGTTAGCGTTGGGCATAGGTAAAAACCTGGGCTCCATTGGCGCCCTATCCACCGATATCACCCAGGCCTGGTCGCAGCAAAAAAATCGACCGCGAGAAGAAGGCCAATCCTGGCGTATTCGCTACAGCAAAAACCTGGTGCAGACCGGGACTAACTTCACCTTCGCTGGCTATCGCTATGCCACCAGCGGCTACTGGGATATGCAGGACGTTCTTAATACCTGGCGCGATGGGCGGCGCTACGTGATGCCGGAACGCAGGCGCAACCGCGCCGAGTTAACCGTCAGCCAGAACCTGTTTCAGATACCAGGCAACCTCGCGCTTAGCGCCATCGTGGAAGACTATTGGGATACAAACAAACGCATGGAGTCATATAGCGCGAGCTACAACGGTTCGTATAAAGGCATCAGTTTCGGTCTGAGCTACAGCTATAACATTCACTCTGCGGAACGCTACGGCCAGCGCTCCGGGCGCATCTACGACCGCGATGGGCTGTTTGCGCTCACCATGAGTATTCCTCTGGAGAAATTATTCGGCGGCCATCCCACCTACGTCAGCTACATGATGAATACCAGTAAGCAGGGGAATACCACCAATAATCTGAGCCTGGGCGGTACCTTATTGGCCGATAACAATCTGAGCTGGAGCGTCATGCAGGGCTATGGTTCTCAGGGCCAGGGAAGCAATAGCGGGATTAATGCCGACTGGCGCGCCTCTTACGCCGAGACCCTCGTCGGCTACGCCCGCGATCGCTACAGCGAACGCGTTAACTATGGTTTGCAGGGCGGGATCGTGGCGCATCGCAACGGCCTCACCTTTAGCCAGCCCCTCGGCGAAACGATGGCGCTGATCGCCGCGCCCGGCGCACAAAACGTAGCGGTGCTTGGGCAGTCAGGCGTCAAAACCGATCGCTTCGGCTACACCGTCGTCCCCTACCTCAGCCCCTATCGCAAAAACGATCTCACGCTGAATACCGAAACCCTGGCCGATGATGCCGAACTGGCGCTGGCAACGCAGACGGTCATCCCCACGCGCGGCGCGCTGGTGAAGGCCAGCTATGAAACCAGCCTCGGTAAACGGGTCCTGATGACCCTGAGAAAACGCAACGGCGCGTCGGTACCGTTCGGCGCAACGGTTATCGATCCCGCCTCCCCGACGCCAAAAAGCTTCATCGTAGGCGATGGAGGACAGGTTTATCTGACGGGGCTAAAAGACGCGGGTCAGCTGGAGGTTAGCTGGAGTCACGACCCTGATGGCCGGTGCAGAGTGAATTACAGCCTGACGCAAAGCGCCAGCGGGATCATCAACCTTAATGCACAGTGTTTATAGCAGGAGCATGACGATATGAAACGAGTCAACGTCCCCCTTATGCTGGTTACTCTGATCGCCAGCGCTGCCCACGCGGAGAACAACTATTGTCCCAGTTCTCCGCCCACGCCGTTTACCCAGCAGCTCGCGCAGATCGCGGTATCGCGGGCGCTGCCGGTAGGCAGCGATATTCCCGGCACGCAGCGGGTCTTCACCTTTAACGGAAACTGCAAAGGCCGCAGCGGTTGGGCGGATGTCACCCCGGGGCACCCCATTATCGCCTGCTATTACGGCAGCGGCGAAGAAGTCGCGGGGTTTCCGGGGGTCTATGAAACCGGCGTCGAAGGCATCGGTATTGCGCTGCAAAATAGCGCCGGCCAAAGGGTGAGTGGTATCGGCAGCGATTGCGATACGCGCGCGCAGGCGCTGGGGTATATCTCCCGCGACGCCAGCATGACCTTTGGATATACGGTCACACTAACGCTGGTAAAAACGGGGGATACGGCAACGAGCGGCACTCTCGATGTCGCGCAAACCAAATTTGGTATGGGGGTCTATGATACCGGTCTGGGCATCGGCAGCCAGGGGCAGCAAAACTATATCGGCTATGCCGGAGATATTGTTTATAAAGCGGTAAGCTGCACCGTCCCCTCGACGTTAACTGTCAACATGGGTGCTGTTCCGGTGGGCCAATTCTCTGGTCCGGGCAGCACCAGCGGCGAACAGAGTTTGTCAATTCCGGTGCGGTGCGACGATAAGGTCGCCGTGAATACGTCAATAAGCAGTCAAGGTTATCTCTCCCCGACGCTCGGCGTAGTGGCCTTAAGCAATGAAACCGGCGTAGCCCAGGGGGTCGGCGTTCAGGTGCTTTATAACGGCTCGCCCGTCCAGTTCGATCGTTTTTTCCCGGTCGGCACCATCCCTGAGGCTGGCGCATCGATAACCCTGCCGCTCACCTTTCGCTATTACCAGAACACACCGGAGATCCATCCCGGCCACGCCAACGCGGTGGCCACCTTAACGATGATGTACAACTGAGTTTATCCCGCTCTCGTTTCTCACTGCTTACTTAAGGAGTCGATAATGAGAATTATCGCCAGCCCGGCCGTCATAACGTTATTTACGGCGATTTCGTCGTCATTACCCGCTTATGCTGCGGATGTCACTCTTTATATCAACGGCGATATTGTTGCGTCTTCCTGCACCGTCGAAAACAACGGTATTTATAATATCGATCTCGGACAAAATATTCCCAGCCGCCGGCTTAGCGCGGCCAACTCTTACTCCGAGTGGAAAGAATTTTACGTCACGCTGAGCCACTGCCCTGTAGGAACATCAAGCGTTACCGCTCACTTTACAGGCCCTGTCGACGGAGCTGACCCTGATTTATATGCCAACGTGAGCAGCCCGGACAGTTCACGCAATGTCGCGATAGAACTTCAGCGTATAACCGGTTCAATTAATGCAGGCAGCGGAAAATCTATTGCCGTCGACGTCGATAATAACCGTCAGGCCATATTCGATATGCGCGCGCGCATATTTAGCGTCGCAGGGGGCGCCACCGCGGGTCATATCAGCGCGATGGTCGTTATGAACTTTACCTATAACTAAAGGGTATCTGGCTCTTATCGAGCCAGATACTCCGGCTTCAGAGGGTAATCGAGCTAAAGCGCGCCGGATTGCTCGCCGTATACAAGACGGTATGCTGGATATTGCGATGGCCGAGATAATCCTGAATCAGGCGTGTATCAACGCCCTCCTCCGCAAGCGCATAACCGCAGGCGTGGCGCAGCATATGCGGGTGTACCGGAACGGCAATGCCGGCCTGCACGCCATAATTTCGCATCATAACGTGAATGTGCTGTCGGGAAAGCGGAGTGCCTTTTCGCGACAGGAACAGCCAGGGAAGATCGGCGTTTAAACAGCTCGTGCGCTTAACCAGCCACTGGCTTAACGCCAGCTGTTCACGGGGCTGAAGAGGATGAATGGTTGAAAAGCCATTTTTTAAACGCCGAATGGCGATCCGCTGGCTGGATAAATCAATATCGCTCACTTTTAAAAAACGTAATTCACTTACGCGCAGTCCGTGAATAAAACACATGAGGAGCATGCAATAATCGCGCAGCGAGCCATCCTGCTGCTGCGAAGCATCAATTAATGCCTGCACCTCTTTTTTACTTAAATATTTTCGTTTTTTCATAGCCAACCTGACGGTTTCTTCAATGGAGCCCCTGAGATTCGGCTCCTGTATTGACTCTGCTCATGGCTACTGGCAATCCACTGTCGAGCAATCCTTGATAACTGCAAGTCCTGAACACTGTTAATAGTCATAAACGCTACCGCCCAATAATATCAAATATCAGGAATAGCCCAAATGCCACATCGATAAAATTAAAACCAAATAGATTTAGCTGTTATGTAAATAAGGAGATTTATAAGCTTATGCTATTAATATTTATCTTAAGTCTGATGAGGCGGCAAGTTTTTTTAAGTCTATGTGTAGACTCATTGGGGGTTTATTCGCCCCCTCAGCGTCATCGATAATGTTCTGGCTACAGTTTGCTGTTTTTTGGGAGTTCTCTTTTTTATAAGGAAATCATAAGCATGGAAACAATCCCTCGTGTGCAACATGACACAGATCTGCTCCGAACCATCACCAAACCCATAGACGACATTGATAAACTCATTCGCTGCCTGGCACCCAAATGTAACCAAATGTTAATGGATGGAAGACGAAACATCGGCATAGTAAAAGAAAACCAGCATCAATGCTTGGTTTTGTTCCGTGGCACGATGTCTTTATATCGCAACAACGATGGACTCATCATCAACTCCGAAACGAGTCCATTCATCTTTGGCATGAATAGTCAGCTACGTTATTCTCGGCATATTTACCTGCGCACCCAGGAAACATCTTCTATTGGTCTGATATCAATTAACGAGGCGAATAAGATCATCGCCGAACAGCAATTATGGGAAAATGTCTCACGACTTCTGGAATATTCGTCGGCCAAAGTCTACGCCCACTGCTTTAAGGTTTCTAAACTTTCCTGTTATGAAATTATCGTTCATCAGCTTATAGAATTAAACAATGAACCGGAAGCGATCAAAAATAAAATCACCGCCGCCAATTATATTCTGTCGCGAACCTTTTTGTCGCGCAGTGGGGTCATGAGAACCCTGGCCAAATTAAAACAGCTGGGCGCTATTCAGCTCCATCGAGGGATTCTGGTGACGATGAATCAACTGCCTCCCAGCCTAAAGCTTAGTGAATAACGTCTTTCGCCGAGCGGCCACCGCGATGAAGGCGCCGGCCGCATTCAGCTTGCGTTGACTCCGCCATTGCCGGTGGGCAGCCCCCTGCCCACCGGCAAATGCGAAACGAGGATAATCAGCAGTGACGATCCACGCTAATGTCGCGTAGCGCGGCGGCCATATCCAGCTGGGCCAGCTCTTTCAAGCCTTCTCGCTTGATAAACTGGCTCCGGTGCTTGCTTTTAACCTCTTCCAGGCTTTTCTTTATCTCGTTCGCCGGTAATTTATACCAGCCGCGACGATGCTTCTCACCGCCAATTTCCAGCCAAAGCTCAGAATAGCTAGTTTTTACTCTGTCGCTTTTAACATGGTAATGGCTGTCGATCGCATAGATCTCCTTGATATTGAAATGCGACAAAAAACCGTACAGCAGCGTGATAATTAAGTTCTTAGGTCGGATGCCGTAAAGCTCCTTGGTCAGCGCTTTCACTTCTTCATTATCAATGTCTTTCCCACCCTGGATGCCGCCAATCCAGGCCCGGCCATCTTCGGTGCAGGAAAAACAGATACTGTAGACGCGTTTATCACCCAGGAACATTAATAGCATCAGCTCCCCCTCCTCCTGAAAAGGCGATGCCAGCAGCTTCACATCAATGCAGGTACCGTTTTTCAGCGGAATAGTGATTAGCGAACGACCAAATGCTTTCATATCGTACAGCTGCGGCAACGCCTCGGGAAGAAAGGTTTTCTCTATAAAATTCAAAGCGCCATGAGCAATATTGAGCTTCGCTCTTTTTGACATCTTTTTATTTAAATAGGCCTTAAAGGGTTTATCTTCAAAGTTAACCAGCCCCTCGGTTGCTCCTGTTAGTTTTGCGCAAGCGTAATTTTCACATAACGTCTGATATTCCTTATATTTTCCTCCGATTAAAGATATTTCTCTGCATTTCCGCAATACCTTTTTATAGTTGAGTTTAACGTGACAAATAAATTTATTAGTTTTCCGCCATTCTTTGATAGCGGCTACTGCTGTTGTCGAGACCATTGACCATAATCCATAGATACATCCATAAGCCGGTCAATATTAGCATATTTTATACAAGTCAATGTCTAACCCAGCGCTCGTTGTCGATTCGTTTAATAAATAATTTGATCGCGACTATAATAATCGCCGGCAGGTTATAAAACATGCTTTCAACTATTATTATTAGTAGGATCCCGACCCGCGCTCGCTCCCGACAGCACGCAATAACACACCCGCACTTATCGCTATGTGCTACACGGGTTCACACCGGGTGCATCCCCCCGGCGTTTTGCCTATACTTGCTCACGGTCAAAACTGAACTTAAGTGGGTAACGCATGGAGATTGATCTCGATAACCTCGTCTTTAGCGGGCTGGAAGAAGCGCAAGAGCGCAACGCTGAGCGCCTTGAAGAGGCCGATAAAAAAGCGCAGGCCGTTGTTGCCGACGATGACTGCGGCGACGCCTGTAAGATCTAACGACGAAACCGGCAGCTCTGCCGGTTTTTTTTACCTGCCTCTCTCCAGGGACGGACATAAAAATGCCTTCAACGCGCCCATTTTACCGGTCGGGTGCCGCCCTGCGTCCTTAAATCTGTAGGTTAAAGCGTAAAACCGACAATTAAATAAACAACGAGCGCCAGGCTACCCGTCACCAGCGCATAAGGCATTTGGGTACGAATATGCTCAATATGGTCGCAGCTGGTCGCCATCGAGGCCACGATGGCATCGCTGGAGATAGGGGAAGTCATGTCGCCAAAAATTGAGCCGGAAATCGCCGCGCCGATCATAAAGTGCGGGTCGATACCTATTGAGACGCCCAGCTGAACGCCAATCGGAATCATAATGGCGAAGGTCCCCCATGAGGTGCCCGTGGCCAGCGACATCACCGCGGCAATCAGAAAGATAAAGCCGATCGCGAAACCGGATGGAATAACGCCGGAGGTAATGGAGGCGATATACTGCCCGGTATTCAGTTCCGCTGAAATATGCCCCATCAGGAAAGCCAGGATCATGATTGAGCTAATTTTAACCATGCTGGCGTAGCCGATATACAGCTCTTTGAAAAAGTTCTCAACGTTCAGAATACCGCGCGCGCGGAACCAGATAAAAGAGACGACGGTACCAAACATAACGCCGGAGTAGACCGACATCGAGCCGCTGCCTTTTGAGAATTGTCCGTCGCCGGTAATATACAGAACAACCGGAACCATTAAGACAGTGGAAAGAATGGGAATGAAGAAGTTCAGCAATGAATTGCAGGCCGGATGGTCAATTACCGAGTCCGCCTCCTCTTCGCCATGCTCTTGTTCTATTTCGGTCTGGATCGTTTCAAACTTCACCTCCGCCTTTTTCATTGGCCCCCAGCTGCAGCCGGAGAGAATATAAAACAGCACCGAGGCTAATGAAAACCAGGCCATCGTGTTCCAGATCATTGAGCTTGCCAGGACTTCAAATGGCTCGCCGGTCAGGTACCCCTGCGCAATCTGTACGCCGATAACGCCCATCATCGCCGCCCCCCAGCCGTTGATCATCACCGATGAGCAGACGGAGACGCAGGATGTCTGGATAATATAGGACATCTTTTCCGGTGAGACTTTATAGCGTCGGGCAAGGTTTTTCGTCGATGCCCCGGCGATCAGCTGGTTTATCGAGCTCTCGATAAAAATCAACGATGTCACCAGCATCGCCAGCAGCTGGACCGATTTTTTATTGGTGACGAAATCGTTTTTTTCCGACAGAAACTGCACCAGTTTCCGCACGCCGCCGGTCACCACAATCAGCCGCATAATACCGCCGATCATCACCATAAAAACAATCGTTCGCGCATTACCGGCGGAAGCGAAGGTTTCGATAATCCCGTTCAGGGTAGCGCCAACGCCCTGGATAATACTGTGGTTAATCACCGCGTAGCCAACGAAAATGCCGGTGAGCAGGGAAAGGATCACCTGGCGAGTCAGGATAGCCAGAATAATGGTGACCAGCGGGGTAATAATCGTCCAGATGCCATAGTCATGCATGATGATTATCCTGTGCGATGCCCATCGCGGCGAAGGCGCTGTCAAGGTCTTGCAGCAAATCATCGATATGCTCAATACCGACGGAGAAACGTAGCGTCGTGTCGTAAATCCCAATAGCCTCCCGCTCTTCTTTTGACATCGACCCGTGGGACATAGAAGCCGAATGGTTGATCATGCTCTCCACCCCGCCAAGCGATTCCGCCAGCACAAAATAGTGCAGACCGCCGATGAAGCGTTTCAGACTCTGGATATCCCCCTTCAGCGTTGCGGTTACCACCGCGCCGCCTGAACGCATTTGCTTTCTGCACAGCGCATGCTGCGGGTGCGACGGCAGGCCGGGATAATAGACGTTGGCAATCGCCGGATGGTTTTCCAGATATTCAGCCACCCGCAGCGCATTGCCGCACTGACGCGCCATGCGTAGATCCAGCGTTTTCATACCGCGCAGGGCAAGATAGGCATCGAATGGCGAGGCAATGGAACCGATGGTGGTTTTAATAAAGTCGAGCTTCGACGCCAGCGTTTCATTATTGGTGATTACCGCGCCGCCAATTAAATCTGAATGTCCGCCGACATATTTACTGGTAGAGAGCATGACCATATCCGCGCCCATTTCAAGCGGCTTATGATTCCAGGCGCTGGCAAAGGTATTATCGACGCAGGTAGTAATGGCGCGTGCTTTAGCAATACGGCACACTTTCGCGATATCGACCAGTTCCAGTAAGGGATTGGTCGGTGTTTCAATCCAGATTAAAGCGGTATTTTCCTGAATAGCGGCCATCAGGCTTTGCTCATCATTCAAATCGATATAGGAAATCGTGGCGCCGGTGGTACGCGTTTTTAATTTTTCGAACAGCCGCCAGGTTCCGCCATAGACGCCTTTCATGGCGATAATATGGGCATCTTTGGGCAAGAGTTCCATCACGATATTGGTGGCCGCCATTCCCGATGCGGTGGCGGTGGCGTAAATGCCGCCTTCCAGCTCGGCAAGCGCCGATTCATAAGCCTGACGCGTTGGATTAGAGACCCGGGAATAACAAAAATCGCCGCCTTCATAAAGGTTAGGTTGAATAAATGAGCTGGCCGTGACGATCGGCGTAAATATAGCGTTAGTTACCGGATCGGATTGGTTTCCAGCGTGTACCGCCAGGGTTGCAATATCTTTAGTTTTGGTTTTCATAGAGTACACTCAAATTATTATTAGACATAAAAGGTCGTGATTTTTTATTGACGCCTTCGGCGGAGATGGCGAATAAAACAACAGCCAAAACTCCGTTTAATAGTCAAAAAGGAATAGCTATTTCATCATTAACAGCGTGATTTGCGTCCTTCAATCACTATTAAAATGTATATCAGACGAGGAAGAAAATTTTGCCTATTTTCACTCTATTCCGGGAAAAATGGAGAAAAATGTTCTCTACACGCCAAAATCGATGATCGCTAATTAATTGATATAAATTGATTTTATTTTAAAGAGTGATATTAATCACAAAAAAAGGGGAAAAATCCTCTCCTGCACGCTTCCGCTGGATCTTTTTTTTCGTCCTGCCGCTCACAGCCTGAACCACCGCTGCGAAGAATGAGTTAGAGCTATTTTCTGTAGAATGCTGTATGGTCATACGCTCTTAAATCAGGAAATATCATATGTCAGAACGCAAAGACGCTAAAACTCGCCGTAATTATCTCGTTAAATGCTCCTGCCCTAACTGCTCCCAGGATTCAGAACACAGCTTCAGCCGAGTCCAAAAAGGTGCGCAACTCATTTGTCCCTACTGCCATAAACTCTTTCAGTCCTCATCACGACCCGCTGCATAATTTTCTCTTGCCAGATGCCGATTACCGCGCGTGGTTGAGCAATAATCAGCCAGCGCCGATCTCTTTTGGCGAAAAAAAGCCCGCCAGCGCGGGTTTTATTTTGATTTGAATAGACTTCCCGCGCGCTTACTGTATAGTCGTGCCGGTTTTCATATTTAAAAGGTATTTCGTTGTTCCAAAAAATGACAGGTATTGTCAAAGCATTTGATAATAAAACAGGCAAAGGCCTGATAATCCCCTCCGATGGTCGTAAAGACGTTCAGGTTCATATTTCCGCATTTTCGCCCGGCGAACCCACCACAATCAGCCCAGGAATCCGCGTTGAATTTCGTCGCGTTAACGGACTGCGAGGGCCAACCGCCGCCAATGTCTATCTTTCATAAACACCGGCTCCAGGCGCTACCGAGCGGATTAAAACATGGCCAGAAAACGCTTCACCGTGCGCGAGCGCTCGTAGCGTCGCCAGGCGATAGCAATATCGGTTTTTAGCGGCGTGCCCGACAAAGGGTGATAGCTGACGTTAGGTAGCGTGATGCAGGTCATGGACTGCGGCACCAGCGCAAACCCGAATCCGGCCTCCACCATGCTTAACGACGACGATATTTGCGATGACTGATACGTTCGTTGCATATCAATACCGGCGCGCAGATAGCTGTTATACACCAGCTCATACAGCCCCGGAGCCACTTCCCGCGGGAAAAGAATCGGCGCCACGTCCGTTAACTGCTCCAGCGTCAGCTCGCTGTGGGACGACAGCGGATGCGAACGCGCCAGCGCAATCACCATCGGCTCCTGGTCGATAATTCGCAGGTTGAACGCTTTACTGCTTTCACAGGGCAGGCGCACAAAAGCGATATCCAGTTCCGCTTCGCCAAGCGCCCCCATCAGCGTCGCCATATTGCCCTCGACCTGATGTAACGTGACTCCCGGGTGACTGTGCTGAAACTGCTGGAGCAGGCTAAAGATCTGCGGATGAAAGGCATCAGAACTGGTAATGCCCAGCGAGAGTCGGCCGTTCAAGCCGCGGGCGATCCCCTTGGTCTTTTCCAGCGCCGCGTCGCTTAATGCCAGGATCTGGCAGGCATCCTCATAGAACGACTCCCCCGCTTCCGTCAGCTCGACGCCGCGGGTTAAACGGCGGAAAAGCGGCGTGCCAATTTCCCGTTCAAGTCGCTGTATTTGCTGGCTTAATGGCGGCTGGGAGATGCCAAGTTCTTTTGCCGCTTTAGTGAAGTGTCGCGCCTCGGCGACGGCGACGAAGTAGCGCAGATAACGAAGTTCCATATCGAAAACGTCTCAAACAATCATAGATTCTATATTGGAACTGTGAGCTGAATCGGGTCAACATTTATTTAACCTTTCTGATATTCGTTGAACGAGGAAGCGGGTAATGAACCATTCTGCTGAATGCTCTTGCGAAGAGAGCCTGTGTGAAACTCTACGAGGATTTTCCGCGCAACATCCCGATAGCGTCATCTACCAGACTTCTCTGATGAGCGCGCTGTTGAGCGGCGTTTATGAGGGCAATACCACCATCGCCGATTTGCTCACCCACGGTGATTTCGGCCTGGGCACCTTTAATGAACTGGACGGCGAGCTGATCGCGTTTAGCAGCGAGGTTTACCAGCTGCGCGCCGACGGCAGCGCCCGCAAAGCCCGCATGGAGCAGCGTACGCCCTTCGCGGTGATGACCTGGTTTCAGCCGCAGTACCGCAAAACGTTTGATAAACCGGTCAGCCGCGAACAGCTGCACGACATTATCGACCGGCAAATCCCCTCCGATAATCTGTTCTGCGCCCTGCGTATCAACGGCCATTTTCGCCACGCCCATACCCGCACCGTACCGCGCCAGACGCCGCCCTACCGGGCGATGACCGACGTGCTCGACGACCAGCCCGTTTTCCGCTTCAACCAGCGCGAAGGGGTACTGGTGGGGTTTCGCACGCCGCAGCATATGCAGGGCATTAACGTTGCCGGCTATCACGAACACTTCATCACCGATGACCGCCAGGGCGGCGGCCATCTGCTCGATTATCAGCTCGACCACGGCGTGCTGACCTTTGGTGAGATCCACAAATTGATGATTGACCTTCCTGCCGATAGCGCCTTCCTGCAGGCGGATCTGCATCCTGACAATCTTGATGCCGCCATTCGCTCAGTCGAAAACTAAGGAGATTCTCGTGGATAATCAACATCAACCGCGCCAGTGGGCGCACGGCGCCGACCTTATCGTCAGCCAGCTTGAGGCGCAGGGCGTACAACAGGTGTTCGGCATTCCAGGGGCTAAAATCGATAAAGTCTTCGATTCGCTGCTGGACTCCTCCATTCGCATTATTCCGGTACGCCACGAAGCCAACGCCGCGTTTATGGCCGCCGCGGTTGGCCGCATCACCGGGAAAGCGGGCGTCGCGCTGGTCACGTCCGGCCCCGGCTGCTCCAACCTGATTACCGGCATGGCCACCGCAAACAGCGAAGGCGACCCGGTGGTGGCGCTGGGCGGTGCGGTAAAACGCGCCGACAAGGCCAAACAGGTGCACCAGAGTATGGATACGGTGGCGATGTTTAGTCCGGTAACCAAATACTCGGTGGAAGTCACCGCCGCGGAAGCGCTGGCGGAAGTGGTTTCCAACGCGTTTCGCGCCGCCGAGCAGGGACGTCCCGGCAGCGCCTTCGTCAGCCTGCCGCAGGACGTGGTCGACGGGCCGGTCCACGCCAGGGTTCTGCCCGCCAGCGATGCGCCGCAAACCGGCGCGGCGCCGGACGAAGCCATTGAGCGAGTCGCGAAGATGATTGCCGGCGCTAAAAATCCGATATTCCTGCTCGGCCTGATGGCCAGCCAAGCGGAAAACAGCGCGGCGCTGCGTGAATTGCTGAAAAAAAGCCATATCCCGGTTACCAGCACCTATCAGGCCGCCGGCGCGGTGAATCAGGACCACTTTACCCGCTTCGCCGGGCGGGTTGGGCTGTTCAATAACCAGGCGGGGGATCGACTCCTGCATCTCGCCGACCTGGTCATCTGCATCGGCTATAGCCCGGTGGAGTACGAACCGGCCATGTGGAATAACGGCAACGCCACGCTGGTGCATATCGACGTGCTGCCGGCTTACGAAGAGCGCAACTATACCCCGGACATTGAGCTGGTCGGCAATATTGCCGCCACCCTGAACAAACTCTCTCAGCGTATCGACCACCAGCTGGTGCTGTCGCCGCAGGCCGCCGAGATCCTGGTTGACCGCCAGCATCAGCGGGAGCTGCTCGACCGCCGCGGCGCGCAGCTGAACCAGTTTGCCCTTCATCCGCTGCGCATCGTTCGCGCCATGCAGGACATCGTCAACAGCGACGTAACGCTGACCGTCGATATGGGGAGCTTTCATATCTGGATCGCCCGCTATCTCTACAGCTTCCGCGCCCGTCAGGTCATGATTTCCAACGGCCAGCAGACCATGGGGGTGGCGCTGCCGTGGGCGATTGGCGCCTGGCTGGTGAATCCGCAGCGCAAAGTGGTTTCGGTTTCAGGCGACGGCGGCTTCCTGCAATCCAGTATGGAGCTGGAGACCGCCGTACGGCTAAAAGCTAACGTCCTGCATATCATCTGGGTCGATAACGGCTACAACATGGTGGCGATTCAGGAAGAGAAAAAATACCAGCGGCTCTCCGGCGTTGAGTTCGGTCCGGTGGACTTTAAAGCCTACGCCGAAGCCTTCGGCGCCAAAGGGTTTGCGGTTGAGAGCGCTGCCGCCCTTGAGCCGACGCTGCGGGCGGCGATGGACGTCGACGGCCCCGCCGTGGTCGCCATCCCCGTTGATTACAGCGACAACCCGCTGCTGATGGGCCAGCTTCATCTCAGTCAAATACTTTGAGTCACTACAGAAGGAATCCAGCAATGAAAAAAGTCGCACTCGTGACCGGCGCGGGCCAGGGCATCGGGAAAGCTATCGCCCTTCGCCTGGTTAAAGATGGTTTTGCCGTGGCTATCGCCGATTACAATGACGCCACCGCACAGGCGGTCGCCGATGAAATTAACCGCGGCGGCGGCCAGGCGCTGGCGGTGAAGGTGGATGTCTCTAAACGCGACCAGGTTTTTGCCGCCGTAGAACAGGCGCGGAAGGGCCTGGGCGGTTTTGACGTGATTGTGAACAACGCCGGGGTGGCGCCCTCCACGCCTATCGAAGAGATTCGCGAGGACGTGATCGATAAAGTCTACAATATCAACGTCAAAGGCGTTATCTGGGGTATCCAGGCCGCGGTAGAGGCGTTTAAAAAAGAGGGCCATGGCGGCAAAATCATCAACGCCTGCTCCCAGGCGGGCCACGTGGGTAACCCGGAACTGGCGGTCTACAGTTCAAGTAAGTTTGCCGTGCGCGGCCTGACGCAAACCGCCGCCCGCGATCTGGCGCATCTGGGAATTACCGTTAACGGCTACTGCCCGGGGATCGTCAAAACCCCAATGTGGGCGGAAATCGACCGTCAGGTTTCCGAAGCGGCGGGTAAACCGCTGGGCTACGGGACCCAGGAGTTCGCCAAACGCATTACCCTTGGACGGCTTTCCGAGCCGGAAGACGTCGCGGCCTGCGTCTCTTATCTCGCCGGTCCGGACTCCAACTATATGACCGGCCAATCGCTGCTGATCGATGGCGGAATGGTATTTAGCTAATAATAAATAAGCTCTGACATGGTTTGCCCCGGCTTCAGCGCCGGGGCTTTTTTATCTCACCCTTTAGGGAAGATCCACAGGTCGCTGACGGGCAAGGCCAGATGGCAGCGCTCGGCATCGCGCAGCGCGCTGCCGTAGGCGCGAATGGCGAAATCATCGCCCTCGGTGCGAAACAGGTACTCCCAGCGGTCGCCGAGATACATACTGGTCAGCAGCGGCAATGCCAGCATATTCTCCTCAGGCGCTGAGGCGATGCGCAGGCGTTCAACGCGGATCACCGCCGTCGCCTCTTCCCCCACCTTGACCCCTTCCCCGACCATCCCCCACAGCGCCCAGCTGGCGCCCTCAATTCGCGCCCGACCATTATCCAGAGCGGTGACGGTGCCATGCAGCCGGTTATTGCTGCCCATGAACTCGGCGGCAAACAGCGTTCTCGGGCTACCGTACATCTCCTGCGGCGTTCCCTGCTGCTCGATCACCCCGTTATTGAGCAGCAGAATGCGATCGGAAATCGCCATCGCCTCGTTCTGATCGTGCGTGACCATCAGCGCCGACAGCCCCAGCTTGACGATCAGCTCGCGCAAAAAGACCCGCGCCTCTTCCCGCAGCTTGGCGTCAAGATTCGACAGCGGCTCATCCAGCAGAATCACCGGCGGGTTGTAAACCAGCGCCCGGCCGATGGCCACGCGCTGCTGCTGCCCTCCGGAGAGCTGGTGCGGATGGCGATTGCCAAGATGCCCCAGACCTAGCTGTTCAAGCACGGTCTGCACCCGCTGCTTGATCTCCGCGGCGGCAACCTTACGCAGCTTCAGCGGATACGCCACGTTTTCAAACACCGTTTTATGCGGCCACAGCGCGTAGGACTGAAATACCAGCCCCAGGTTGCGCGCCTCCGCCGGGATTTCGCTACGCGGGTTGCCGTCATAGACGCGGGTTTTACCAATGGTGATAATGCCGCTGGTCGGCTTCTCCAGCCCGGCGACCGCCCGCAGCAGCGTGGTTTTTCCGCTGCCCGATGGCCCGAGCAGCGAGACCACCTCTCCCCGCTTCAGCTCCATTGACACGCCCTTGAGCACCGGGTTATCACCGTAGGTCAGATGCAGGTTTTCTACCGATAATTCAATCATGTAATTTCACTCCAAAGCGCAGGGCGATACCCAGGCCCACGACCACCAGCAGAATATTAATAAAGGAGAGCGCGGCAACGATATCGATAGCCCCCGCCGCCCACAGCGACACCAGCATCGAACCGATGGTTTCGGTGCCCGGAGAGAGCAGATAAACCCCGGTGGAATATTCGCGCTCGAAGATAAGAAACATCAGCAGCCAGGAGCCGATTAAGCCGTAACGAGACAGCGGAACCGTGACGTGGCGGGTGATCTGCCCGCGCGATGCGCCGGTACTGCGTGCGGCCTCCTCCAGCTCCGGCGCTACCTGCAGCAGCGTCGAGGAGATGAGCCGCAGCCCGTAAGCCATCCATACGACGGTATAGGCCAGCCAGACGCTAAAAATGGTGTTACGCAGCGCGCGCAGCTGAACGATCAGATGTTCACGCAGCCAGTCTGCCGCCGGCAGCGCCGAGAGCCAGCCGTTTTTCAGCGACTGATCGAGCCACATCGGCAGAAACAGAAATACCCACAGAAACGCCAGCCCGGCCAGCAGCCCCGGCACCGCGCGCGGCACCAGCACGCTATAGTCCAGAAAGCGCGTGACGTTATCCGGTTTGCGGTGCATCGCGATGCCCACGAACAGATAGCAGACCACCGCCAGCGCGCCGCCAATCACCCCAATCGCCATAGAGTTAACGATGGCGCGCAGCAGATTCGGCTGCTGCCAGATGTTACGGAACGTCGCCAGCGAGAGTTCATCCCACAGCGAAACGCCCACGCCCCAGTTTGAAATAAAGGCCCGCAGCGCCACGCCGATCAGCGGCACCCCAATGGTGACCGTCAGCCATGCCACCACCACAATCCCGGCGACCCAGCGCCATTTCCCCAGCGGCAGCGCGCGGGCCTGGGACGCTTTTCCCTTCATGGTGACAAAGCGGTTGGCGGTGCGCATCAGGCGGCGCTGGAGCATCACCAGCGGAACGGTGATGCAGATCAGGACCACCGCCACCGCCGCCATCAGGTGATAAGAAGGCGTACCGAGCTTGTTGGTGAGCTTATAGAGATAGGTCGCCAGCACCATGTTGCCTTCCGGATCGCCCAGCACCAGCATCAGGCCAAATACCTCCAGGCCGAGGAAAAACAGCAGTACGCAGGCGTAGAGTATCGACGGTCGCACCATCGGCAGGCTCACCGAGGTCATCACCTGCAGCGGCGATGCGCCCACCGTCCGCGCGGCCTCCTCGACATCCGATCCGACGCTGCGCAGCGCGGAAGAGATATAGAGATAGGCATGCGGAACGTGCGTCAGCCCGGCAATTACCACGATGCTGAACATCGAGTAAATATTCCACGGCACGAAGCCGATCAGCTGCTCGGCCCACTGCGAAAAGAAGCCCACCGGCCCGGCCGCCACCACGTAACCAAAGCCCAGTACCATCGGCGAAACGAAAATCGGTACCAGAATCAGCGGCTCGATAAACCGCCGCCCGGGTAAATCGGTACGTACCATTAAAAAGGCGAGGATCCCGCCGAGGGGGATGGCAATCGCCACCAGACCAAAGGCCAGAATAAACCCGGACTTGAGCGCCAGATAAAAATCCGGGTCGCTAAAGATGAAGGCGAAGGCTTCGAGGCTGAACGATTTCGTGCGGGCAAAAAAAGGCGCCGAGAGAAAGCTCTGCACCACGATAAATAACAGCGGGACATAAATCGCCAGCGCCGTCATCACGACGACGATACCGCGCGGCAAACCCTGCCATTTTCGACGTAAGACATTCATAAGCGATCCCTTTAAACCTGGCGGGCGTTAAGCGGGCTGCGCATCCTGAAATGATGCGCAGCGCCGGAGGGTTATTTCGCCGCGGCGGTGCGCCACTGTTTGATAAACTCCAGTCGTTGTTTCGGCTCAAGATACGCCAGCAGCGTTTCATCGACCGGAATAGGCTTCAGCGCGCTACCGAGCATTTTGGTCATACCGTCGATATCATTTTTACCTTCGATATCATTGCGCAGGGAGGGAATATCGGCCTGGTTCGCCAGGATGCTTTGTCCCTTTTCCGACAGCACGTAATCAAACCACAGCTTCGCGGCATTAAGGTGCTCGGCTTCTGCGGTAATAAAAGAGACCCGCGAGAGCACCAGTACATAATCTTTCGGATAGGAGATGCCGAGCGAAGGATCGTTTTTGGCCCGCGCCTCCGCGTAGGATCCGAGAATATTGTAGCCAATCAGGTTTTCCCCGGAGGAGACGCGCTCCATCATCGTACCGGTGGACGATTGCACGGTCAGGCCGCCTTTCGCTATGCCCGCCAGATCGTCAAAGTAGCTGGCATCGGCTTTGCTGTCCTGTACCGCCAGCATAAAACCCAGACCCGATTTTTCAATGTCATAAGTCGTGACCTTACCTTTGAATTTATCGGCCTGGCCGGCGATCAGCTTCGCCAGCGCGGTATGCGAGTTCGGTACTTCGCCCTGAGGGATCAGCCGCTTATTGTAGATAAAGACCACCGGCTCGTAGGTCGTGCCGTAGGCTTTCTGTTGCCAGACCGCCCATTTTGGCAGCTTATCCCGCTCCGGCGAGGCGTACTCTTCGGCGTAATCGGTGGCGAGCTTCAGCGCCGTATCCATGGAAGAGCTCCAGACCACGTCGCCGCTGCCGCCGCCCGCCGCCTGTTCGCTGATATAGCGGTTGTACAATTCGGTGCTGTTCATATCGTTATATTCAACTTTAATGCCGGGATATTGCGCTTCAAACCCTTTAATTAACGGGCCTGCGGCCTTGGTATCGGTCGTTGAATAGATAACCACTTTGCCTTCTTTAATCCCGGCATCCACCACCTTTTGATAATCCGCCGGATAGCCCTGAGGAACTGCGGCAAGGACCTGTCCGGAGATAGCTGCCGTCAGTGAAATCACTAACCCACTAATTTTCATATACATAAAATCAACCTTTAGATATCAATTATTAAACTTAAATTTAACATATAGCGAGATGCCAGAGCCTTGCAACGCCGGGGTTTGTTTTTTTACGGCTTTTGTGACGCTGGCGTAATTTAAAGGAAGATTCGTGGGGCGCGGCTAAAGAGATAAAGGTTGTTGGGCGGGAATATTAAGAAAACATTAATTTTTTTGTTTTTAACCCCTCAGTGTTGCGTTTTCTTGCACACAAAAATAACACCCGCTGGCGCCGGGCGAACATCAATCGCGCTTATGGATATTGCCATCAGGGTAAATTTTGCGATCGGCCTTACAATTGAGCTGTTAAATAACGTAATGAAAAGGCATTTCATCAAATGAACTCGCCATTCTCCTGAATTTAAAATGGAACCAGGCCTATGTAGCCAGAAAGCTATCTCCGCTATGTCCTTGACGTCATTGCTGACTGGCGGGATTACCACTTAGCATTTCATACAGCGAGGGGGTGTTGTGTCCCTGTGGCATTAGTCCTCCTTCAGCGGCTGTAATGCAAGGTGGTTATTTCCGGCTTCCAGAACACGGGGTTTATCCGGATCGAGATCTTCACGTCTGAGAACCTGCTTCCAGGTATTGTTGACCATATCCGGATGGCGGAACAGTCCGGCCACCGCGACAAACTGCGCGCCTTCTTCCATTGGCATATCAAGATTCGCATCCCCACCCGGCTTTATCACCACATCGCGGGTCGCCAGCAGGTCGGCTTGCAGGATCGTGTCGCCGTTCTTGAGGAGTTGCTGATAAACCGTTTTGTCGAAGGTTTTGCGGTCTTTCAACTGGTAGACACGAACCACCACCGGCTCGGAGAGTGAATTACTCTCGCGGGAATCCGTATTCAGTGCTTCACGGGCTGTAAAATCCAGATGCAGCACCTTAATCTTCTTATAAAACACCGCCGTATACACCGATTTGGTGCCATCCGTGATACTCTGCGTCACCCCACAGCCCACCAGGCTGAACGCCAGTAGAGCAGGTAGCCAGCACGCGGGCTTAATCAAATTTGTACTTAGCACGTCGATTTCCTTGTTGTGGTTTCGCAGGCGCCAGCCCGGTGTAGTAACCCAGTTCTGTCGTAAAGGTCAGCGGGATATCGTCCGCAAACGCCCCCTCCTCCGCTCCCAGCACGCCGTTCATGCCGAGCCAGAAAGGTTCTTCGCCGAGCGGCGGGAAGGCCAGCAGTTGGGTCCGGGTGGTCAGGGTGATCCTGGCCTTAAAACGCCAGCCGAGATAAACACGCAGCATCACCAGAAAATCCTGATACAGCAGACCATCCGGTTTCCAGCCCTGCGCTTCCTGTTCGTTATCCGTCCTGAGCGCAACCAGCAGCTGACTGCCCGCATCCATCGCTTCTTCCCCCAGCGGCGTATTGCCGTCCAGCAGAAAATCGTCATCGCCGTAAAAACCCAGCGGCTGGCCGATCTCCACCGGCCGCAGGCAGTACGGACTTACCTGCACCGTAGTATCCGGGGCCAGCAGTCTCACCAGCGCCTGCATCCCCTCCTGGGTTTTGCCGGGTTGGCGCAGCACACCGAGCAGCGCCAGAAAGCGGGATACCGGTGTGGCGATGTGGTTTGCGGTTCCCGGTATGCCCAGCCCCACCAGACCCAGCAGCGACTGCGAAATGCAGTCAGTTCCCCCTGCCTCAAACGTGGCCGGATAAGAGTATTTCCGCCAGATGCGGTAAAACTGCGTCAGGATACGGTGGCTGAAAATATCCAGAAAGCCCTGCAGCGCGTCATGCCCTTCACGGCACTGAGTGATGTCATCGAGATAGGCTGTCGGCAGGGGTGAGTCGACACCGTACATCCCCATAAAGGTTGTGCGGATGCGAGGTGGCCTGCTGTCATCATCCTTGTCATATTCGACGGCTTTCAGTTCGCTGCCCGGAAACCCCATCCCCGGATGCGGCGCAAACCGCACCGGGTCATCAGCAGGGTGGCTGGTTGACCCCATCAGCGGCCTGTCCGGATTACGCTTCTCCAGAAGCTGACAGAAGCGATAAAAATTCATGCGGTGCAGGTCGGCTGCGAGCCGCGGGCTCAGCCAGGAATGCGGCGGTTGTGCTTCTCTTCCCATTCCAGGCGCTCTCCGGTCGGTTGCAGAATAATAATCAGGCGGTTAAACAGATAGATGTCGGTGTAAAGCGCGAAGAAGCGACTCAGCATCTCGCCGAACAGGCAGATGTCGCCGCGACCGGCAAAGCCGTGGCTGTCAAGGGTCACCTCAATCTGCACGCCGCGTACCAGGTAGCCCTGCTCAAATCGCCCGGTCTCACTGTGCTTCACGTCAATAATGGCTTCCAGGCGACGGCGGTTCATCTCGCTGTCGGTCCATTCATACAGCGCCAGGGTGCCGCGCAGCACGTCGGCATTATCCATCATCGACAGAAACCCGCTGCCGAGGTGGCTCAGCACGCGCCAGTGAAAACGGTCCTGTGCCGGGGGATAGCAGGGCAGCGTCGGCGCACACAGGTTACGCACGGCGACGCTGGCCGAGGTGCTTTTCATCACCGTATCCAGCACGGTGCTTTGTAATGCGCGTCGCGGCAGCTGGCCATTGGTACCGGTGAGCGTGAGGGACAGGCTTTCGTTTTCCGGCACCGTGTGATTATCAAAGGCTTCGCCGCCGAGGATAAGCCACGTGTTATACAGTCCTGACGGACCACGGCGCACGCGGGTGTGGTAGTAATACTCCGGCGCTTCATGGCGCATCATGCCGCCTTTGTGGCGGAAACTGGAGAACGGTACATAGGTATACTGGCTTGAGGATATCACCGAATCGACAGCATAAATCTCGGTATGGCCATCCTGCACGCGCATCGGGCGCAGCATGTATTCGGTCTGCAGTGAATTCAGCGTCAGCGGGTCAGATTCCAGCGGAAACAGGTTAATCACCGGCACACAGTTCAGGCGCAGATGTTTTTCGGTAAAGCTGAAGTCATGCTCCCAGCGTTCCGCCAGCACCACGTCGATTTCAAACCACGGAAGCTCAGCCGGAAAGACCACGGTCTCCAGCCCGCGCAGGCCCGTGAACATGAACTTTTCGCGGAAGGTGAAGTACTCCAGCAAAAGTTGATAACCGCTAAAGCTGCTGCTGTCCTTCGGCCACAGCCCGTCATCATCGCCGAATCCCAGCGCGGTGAAATACCCGTCGAGTGGCTTTCTGTCCGTATCACCCGGCATCCGCAGCCAGAGACGCGCCGTGTTCATGGTAAAGGCTTCATGCATGGCGCAGGCCAGCGGTGCGTCAGCATTGAAGTAGAACGGGATCTGGCTGAGATCGGCACGGCTCCAGTCGGCGAGATGGCTACAGTTAAAGCGCAGGTTGATGACCGAACGCCCGTCAGGGTCAGTCGACAGACGGGCATGCTCCAGCGACAGCGGCTGAAGGGTGATTTCTTTGGTGGTGGTGTATCGGCAGCGGGTAGCCTTCTCGCCGATCGGCTGCGAATTGACCTCGAAACCTTTGACGATACGCATCTTCTCTTTCATCTCGCGCCAGTCGGGCGTGAACTCCACCACCGACATCGACGGAATGGTGCGCAGGTATTGCGGCCACAGCAGGCTGACCAGCCCTTCGGTCAGTTCCGGCAGGTCGTCATCGAGTTTCTCGCGAAGACGCCCCATCAGGAAGGCAAAGCCCTCAAACAGGCGCTCCACGTACGGGTCGCGCGCGCCCGCTTTATCGAGATTGAGCATTGCCGCCTGCTCGGGGTGAGCGCGGGCAAACTCTTCGCCGGCTTCCAGCAGGTAGCGCATTTCGGCGTCGTAATAACGCAGGGTTAAGTCGTCCATATTTATTTTTGCTTTATTTCCGTTGGATTCAGAGCACAGCTGCGCCCTGTAGTAACTTCAGCATAAGGTTAAAAAACATAACGATGGCAGATGCTGTCATTAGCCACCATAAGTACGTTGATGCCGGGAAGGGATAAATTTTGCGCCGCAGGGGCAACTGCTGGTGCTATGTAGCGAACCAGCATATTTCCGCCCATTGGCATTATTGTTCGGAATATGTCCCACTATTTTGTACATACCGGCATGTTTTCCGCAGGTCACATTCTCCTGCTCCCGGGCTACAGGGATCCCCATGACGGTATCGGTCGGATCACCTCCAAGGATTTTTCCACCACAAGTGGTCATGTCACCCTTTACCAGATAATAACCTTTCGCCATTTTCCCATCCTGAGTTCATCAATCATTCAACCGCAAAGCACCGCACTGCCTGCCGGATCGAGCGCAATCAGACCGGCCAGAAGCTGGTCCATCTCTGGCTGTAACCGCGTTTTATCGGTTTCACTGCGTGCGGCTTTCATGCGCAGTAGTCTGAGGCGGGACGATTTCACTTCAAACAACAGTGCCGGCACCCACTGCGTGAGGGTTAGCGCCATGCGAAAAGATGCAGTCGCCTGCTCCGGTATTTCCAGCCAACTCTATTGCAGGTACAGACGTTTGAGCATCGCCCGCTGATCAGCCCGCGGCGTATGCCGGAGAGTTTATTGACCTCCTCCCGGATGAGCTGGGAATCATCGTCATATCCCGGCACCTCTTCCCTCGGACGGGTAGCGCTGACCGGGGCGAGCCAGGGCTGCCAGTTTTCCGTGCGTGACTGCGCCTGCTGTCGCAGCAGGTTTTCATCCGCCTGACAGGCAGCAAGCCGATTCTGCAGAGTGCCCATTATTCGGTTCCGTCCATATCACTGTCTTCCGTTTTGGTCATCAGCGCCTGAGCCGTAGCCGCGCTGTCGACGCTGAATATCTGATCCGGCAACGTGAAGCCGCGTAATTCCAGCAGCGCCAGCGGACCTTTTCCGAGCTGTGAGCGCAGCACCCACTGCAGGGTGCGGCCATCCGGTGCGGTGAAACTCATCATCCACTGGCTGCGGTCAAGCTGCTGACGCTTACCCAGGTCAAGCCAGCGAATAAAGCCCCAGGTCCCGCTGTAATCACCAAACAGACGCGCACCGGCATTGACGGTGGTCCATGTCAGCATGGTTCCTGGTTTGTAAGTGTAGCCAGGCCAGCGAATGGACTGCCAGTCAGCCATCTGGTTAAAGTAGTGCAGCTTTTGCCCATCAATGGTCAGCTGCGTTTCCACCACCTGCGGCACAGGGCGCGCCTGCAGCTCAAAGCTGATGCCCTGACTACCATCGGTAAACAGAATGTCCGACAGCTGGCTCAACTGATTAATGGCCCGCAGGAAGGCCGGGTTGAAGCTCAGCCCCTGGCTGTTGACCCTATCCGGCACCCACTGGCTGCCCTCCTTGTGCAGCACACCGCTGAGCTCCGTCGTCAGGAAGCGCTCAATGCGCCCGCTGTCCTTGCGCACAAACTCCGCCAGCATCGGCAGGGAGGCATCACTTTTGCTGGCGGCAAACGGGAAACGACCGTCAAAGGCAGTTTGCCAGTTCGCGACAACCGAGCGGCTCCATTTATCATTCAGGCTGGCTGCCGACGGCTGAAGCACGGTCTCCCAGGCCTGGGTCAGCGGCTGCACAAACATTGTGCTGCCAAAACCGCTCCACTCCTCGCCAAGGCTTGCCGAAATCAGGCTGCCGTACTGCCAGGTGTCGGTGAGGTCCACGCTTTTGCCCTGGAATACGGTCTGCGCCAGGGTCTGCATCATCGCCTGCGGGTCAGAAGCGCTGGCCACCTGTTGCAGGCGCAGACGCACGCGGGTGATACGGGTCAGGTAAGTCTGCAGGCTCAGCGTGTTATCCGCCGACATCACGTTGCTGCCTTTGTTTTTGCCCAGCAGCTGAAGCAGCGGACCAAAGGTTTCATCCAGCGGCCCCTGCGGGCCTGATGCAGACTGGTCAATCACCGGTTTGTCTTTTCCGCCGACCAGGTCTTTGGCCGATTTGATGATGGAGTCCGAAAGGCCTTCGCGTTGCTGGCCGGTCTGTCCCTGCCAGGCGATGGTATTCATCAGGGCAATCAGCGGCGACTGGCGGACGTCACTCATCAGCGTCAGCTGGTCGGTAACGTCCGCAATGTTGTTCGCCGGATTAAGCTGCAGGCTGTTGAGGAAGCTCAGCCAGCTGCCAGCAAAGTCAGTGAAGTAACGTTGTGTCAGACGCGCTTTCAGGGCTTCCGGCGACAGGTCTGAGGAGACGGCTTTCCGGCTGTCGCTGAGCACCCAGTCGATTTCATCCCGGCGGGAGTTCGCTGCCTTTTCGATGGCCTGCTGAATCCCCCCCTCCCAGGCCTGGCGGGTGAACATCCCCGGCACCACCTCCTCAGTGGTGAACAGTCGCCGCGCATCGGTACCGCCGGTCATGTCCTCCAGAGACACATCGGCGAAGTTACGACGCACGGATTTGAGCATGTTCTCATACAGCGTGCTTTCCGCGTTGCGCCGTCCTATCTGCTGCAGCAGCACCTGGCGGCTCTGGCTGACCAGCTGCGCATCCGGTGTGATTGTCCACTGCGGCTGCGCAGGCAGTCCGGTGATGTAAAAAGCCCACAAATCCGGCGCCAGGCTTTGCCACAGACCGGCTGAGATGCCCTTCCGCGTGGGCTGCACGGTTTTCATGGTCTGCGCGTAGAATGCGCCGTCGGCTTTATCCGGCCGGGCCATCATCAGCCAGGCCTTCAGCTGGTCGTAGCCCGGTTTCGCCAGCTGCGCCCGCTGGTCGCTGTTGGGGGCCGAGTTTGCCAGCGCGCTGAGCTTCTGCTTAAGCGCGGCATTTGCCGGGTCGCGTATCAGGTGGTTATTTGCCTCGCCGTACCAGGGCAGCATCGCGTCGAGCAGCTGCGGGTTATGGTCAAGGCCAAAGCGCTGATACCATGGCGTGCCCTTCTGAACGTGGTGCAGCAGGCGACCGGCATCATTACGCAGGGCGTGCAGGGCCGTCAGCTGGTCGTCCGACACGGAAGGATGCGCCACCAGGGCATGCGCCTGCTGCGCAACAGAGACTATCTGCTGGCGGTTGAGCGTAAACGACAGCAGCGTCCCCGCCCCCCAGACACCGATGAGGGTCATCAGTGTCCAGGCAAGCGTCCTCTCCCACGCCATGCCGACACGGCGGCCACGTATACGGGTGCAGTCGTCAACGATACCCTGCCAGGTCGCCGGCAGGGTCAGGGCATGGCGCTGTGATTCGGGGACATACTGGTCAGCACCGGCCGTTCCCGCTGACGTACTGGCGGATGTATTCTCCGGCAGGCTGAACATAAGGCCACGCAGCGGAACGCGTTGCTGAGAGACCGAAAGCCATGGCAGCAGTTGCTGAGCCCGGCGGGCGATACCGCCGTCCTGGAGGTGCTGGCCCAAACGCAGCAGGAAGTCGTGGCTGTTGTCTTCCGCGACCTGACTTACCCCCTGCGCCCGCAGGGCCGGCAGCATCCGCTCCAGCTGGCGGATAATATCGTCTTCTTTTGCGCGCAGGGGAAAGCTTGCCCCGACAGCCTGCTCAGGACGCGTACGCTGCGACCAGTTGCTGTCGCACAGCTGCCACAGCCAGACCGGGGCGGAATAGCGCAGCAGTTCGCTGATTTTTTCCAGTCCGCGTAAATCGCAGTCGCTGATTTGCGGGGTCAGGTTAAGTGACGGGGGCATGACACGGACAATCCCGTCCAGCGGGCGTCCGCGGCGCAGCTTGCGCAATGCGGTGTATTTTTCGCGGTCAGGCTCCGGTGCCAGGCTGCCGCCGTAAATCAGCACGGTGCGGTTGCCTTCGAGCCACTGCTGCTGTTGCAGGCCGGGAACCAGCTGTTCGATAGCGGCTTCATCGCCGGTGATTAACAGCAGGCGGACTTTACGACGCCATAAGAAGCTATAGCGCCGGCGTAAATGAGCTTTTACAGGATCCTTTTTACTGGATTTTTTATAGTTATTACGGACATTAGCTGTGACGGACTTCCCTCCCGTCATACGCTGAAAGCGATACTCTTTTTGATGGAACCACACACCAAAGTTCATCAACATCAGGAATACGGAAAATAAAAACATACATAAGAACCAAAGGCTCACTTTTTCTTTAGAAGATACCCATCCAAAGATATCCCCATAGTAGTAACATCCTATAAAAGTCAGCACGCCAAAGATAATGAGACAGGAGACAAGGCCAATCACTCTCCATTTTGCCGGGGTATTCAATTTAATGCTCCTTGCTATTATCAAACGGTTTAATGACATTAAAAACGTATTCATCACCAACGCTGGCGACCATTAAAACCGATTCATTATTTTTTTCTGATATGAAAAGCGCCAGAGCGAACACCAACCAAAAATGGGTCTCACATAAATTACCCAATATCAAATTTAAATGCTTTATATCATGTTCCCATTCAACATTCATAGATAAAGAAGAGAGCCTTAATATCTCTGAGACTTCTGAAACATCCTGTATATTCATATTGCTAAAAAGCACTTTTGTCGTTTTAAGCACATCTGGCTGGTAAGTCATCATGTGGATGACTTCTTGTTTGGTTAGATTTTTGTTGCATGCCATCGCTCGCAAAGCCACACCACCATTGTCTTTTTCCGGCGGTTGCTCTTGATGAGTCACCAGCAATATTGAAGCAAATTCCGTTGAGTTAGGGGGATATTTTTCAAAACTCTCAATGTTTGCAGATATTATTATTAATACCCGATTGGATGAAACATTAGATAGTGTATCAAATTCCTGCTCTAATATTTTATTCCAATAATAATAATTACCTAAGCAACTACCATCAAAACCGATTGCAGCCCAACATTCTTTAAATGTAGAGAAAGTAATATAACTACTATCATAGGTAAATACGATATCGAATATACATGATTCTTTCAGTCGTAACAACCTTACCCTGACAGACGCCAACAGTTCATAAATTAGTTGTTCTTCAGAATATAACTCATCGTTATGACCCCGTAGTTTCAATTGCTGATTATTATATATCTCAACAGAATTAGACATTGCTATATCGGTTTGCGATATTACAGAAGGGAGAAACAATTTATAAGCGGAAACATAAAATTTTTGATTTGCCCATTCAGACCAGTGCTCCCTGACTAATGCTGCTTCGCGCTCTCTTGCTTCGAATGCCGACAAACACAAACCATGGTAATAGGCCCTAAAGGAAATAATGAGAGAAAAAGCAAGCGGCACCAAAAAAAACAACAAGGTAAGCAATTTTAATAGCGCATTCTCTTCCGTAGGGGAAGCGATTTTTGCCCCAACCCAACTAACCACCAAAGTCAACAAAATACCTATGAAAGAAAAAAACCAGTTACTCCATTTAATTCCAGGAGCCTTATCGGCTGGAGGGATTATTTGTACGGGCCAATTCATATCATTCTCCACCATTGTTAATGGCACATTTTCTTAAACGAAAACACTTCTTAACATGCCATACTGTCAATTCTGGATTTAATATCTGAGTATAACTGAAGGTCTTTGCTGCGATTACTAAATACGAACTTCTCAAATACTCCATCCTGATAAAATAGTCGCTGTGCGTTCAACACATCAAGCCCGAACTCAATAACATCATTATTGGATGCAGAGAAAGTTGCATAATAATAATTCAGCGCAGAGCGCAATAATTTCATCACCTCGCGCTCACTGAGTTTATGGGGCGCATTCATTTTTCGATATATGCGCAAAACATTATTAATAACTAAAATTCGCTCAATTTCTAATGCATTTTGCTCGGTCAATCCAAGTGAGTGGTTTAATTTTTTTTTGCATTCACCATCACCATTCACTATCTGAGCTATTCCGTCCCCATCGATATAAGACCATGTATTAACATTGCTTAATAGTTGTTGTTTTTGCCATTTATCCAGAATAGGCATTAACAAACCAAATACTGATGGATCGTAATAGCGAAGTAATATATCACCAACTGATTGAATCGACTGTACGGTGGACAAAGCGACCTGTTCAGCAAGCTGTTCCCCAGTTAAATCCGTCGAAATCCATGCACACACGCTGCGTCCTTCCCCGGAATCAAGTTTTTCTGTTTTCAACTCATTCAGTGAATGATAAATACTATTCTTAAACAACTGACCATCTCTCTCACTGAAGGTACTAAGAGGAAAAAGGTAAAGTGGTACAGCGCTTTGAAGTTCTCTCTGGTGGAATATAACAGGATAAGATTTATACTCCCTAAGAATATCAGGCAAAAAAAGCTCTGATTGATACTGTTCTAAAGATGCATCTATCAGTAGAAAGCATTGCCCGTTTTTTTCAAAAGCGGCATTGGTAATTTTTTCATTTATATCATAAAAAGATTCACTATCCATAATCAACCCTGCCATAATGATATTAAAAGCACATTGCAATTTATTGGTGTTTATAATGTTTCCCATTTCGCTGAATAATAAATGTCCTCAGCGCCCCCTCATAGAGCATGACACCTACTCTTCCCCATTAAATTTCGCTCAATCATTTTTACAACGTTACTGCCACACATTTGTGCAGATATTTCCGTTTGCGCTAAAAACCAATACTGCAGTCTATTTAATTAGTAGTAAAACCAGCTCTCAAATGAATAAATGAATTCAGCACTAGGGCAGGCAGGTTTATCCTCATCATCCGGGTCATACCACTCCCCTTTATTTTTAAGTTGTTGCTCACGTTCTTTTGTCAGCTTATTGAGATTTACTATTGAAATATTTTTCACACCCAGCAAATGAAATATCTCCTCAGCCAGTTTGCAGCGTGTTGGCGCACTGGCTTTATAGGCAAAGAATGCAATTAATCCTGAAAGCCCCCCCCCAACAATGCTATAACATACAACCAAAAGTATGTGGTGATAAATGACTCAAGGCTCTTCCAGGTGCCTTCAATCACTTCACTCAGAACTCCCGCAAAAAGCACCGAGAAGAAAAAAATCCCCGTGAGAATAAACATATGTTTAATCCGCCACAGCATATGCGCAATATGCCCCATATCACATTTCGGACATACAGACACTATCCGCTCTTCCGGTAACGCAATGGCATAGACCTCGTAATGATCGTGTTGCCACTCAACAATCATGTCCACCTTATCACCAGCCTGAAGCCGGGTGACACCCACCCAGCCGCGAAATGGCCTGCCATTAATCTCTCCCTGCACATATTCCGCCGAATTATTCGATGATTCGCTCTCAGCCATAATTACAGCCCCGACGCCAGGACTTCCTGCCACTATCGCGGCAGCAGCGGCAGCTCCGCGCTGGCCATCTGATATCTCCGGCAACGTGCTGGTCCGGTAGGCATCTGCATCAAAATATTCCCGAAAATATTCGCTACGGAAAGACTGCAGCCGCCCGCTGATTTTTTCCAGAGGGCCATAAGGCGGCAATACCGGCGGAGGAGGAAGCTCACGCGTCCACGGCCTGCCGTTCATCACCTCAATTTCCTGTTTTGTCCGTAAATCGGCTAATTTTTCTGGTTTGATAAACCGGGAACATATTTGCTTCTGCTCTTCTGAATTCATGATATATCCTTTATCGCCGCTTCCAGAGCTTTATTCTGGTCTGCCACGTTGCGGTTGAATGGTGCTGTGCCAAACACGCATTTTTTACACCATATCTGGAGCTCATCGTCCGATATCCAGGTCACAACCACCTGTAACAAAGTTATCGCCACCATGGCTTCCCAGGTCATCAGTACTGCAAGCATTCGGGTCCCTAAAAACTCCAGGCCAAAGCACCTGTGATTTTTCCAGCTATATTTTTAGCTATCGGTTTACTAAACGGTTCCAGCAGAAGACCGAACAATTTTGTGAAAGCCAGCTCATCCACAAATGTTTTCAACCCCATCAGTTAAGAATAAATATTGTAATATATTTAACTAATAGTAAAACCACCACTCCCCCGAATAAATAAACTTAGAAGAAGGGCAGGCCGGTTTATTTTTATCACCCGGATCGTACCATTCCCTCTTCTGCATCATTTTTTTTTCGCGTTTTTGGGTTAATTTATTGAGATTGACTGCTACAAAATTATTCACCCCCAGCAACTGAAATATCTCTTCAGCCAGCTTACAACAAGTGGAAGAGTAGGTTTTATAAGCTGCAATAGCAATCGCTCCAGTAAAAAGAAAAGCCAGCCCTAGCATCATCATGAGAAAAACAAAATATTCTTTCCAAAAATTCAACTGTCCCCAGCCCACCTCATTTAAGGATTTAACAAGGCAAATACATGCAAACATAAAGATGAGTATAGCTGTTAAAATAATCATATTTTTAATCCGCCAAAGCATATGCGCAATATGCCCCATATCACATTTCGGACATATCGAGACTATCCGCTCTTTCGGTAACGCAATGGCATAGACTTCATAATGGTCATGCTGCCACTCAACAACCATGTCCACATTATCGCCAGCCTGAAGTCGGGTGACACCCACCCAACCACGGAACGGCTGACCATTAATCATCCCCTGTACATATTCCGCCGAATCATTTGAAGATTCACTTTCAGCCATCATCACAGCCCCGACGCCAGGACTTCCTGCAACTATCGCTGCACCGGCAGCCGCACCTCGCTGCCCGTCAGTTATCTCCGGCAAAGAGTGAGTCCGGTAGGCATTTGCATCAAAATACTCCCGATAATATTCGCTGCGAAAAGATTCAATTCGGCCATTGATTTTTTCCAGAGGACCATAAGGTGGCAATACCGGCGGAGGGGGAAGCTCCCGCGTCCACGGTCTGCCGTTCATCACCTCAATTTCCTGCCTGGTTCGTAAATTGGCTAATTTTTCTGGCTCAACAAACCGCGAACATATCTGCTGATTTTCAACTGAATTCATGAAATATCCTTTATTGCTGCTTCCAGGGCTTTATTCTGGTCTGTCACACTGCGGTTGAATGGTGCTGTGCCAAACACACATTTCTTACACCACACCTGGAGCTCATCGTCCGATATCCAGGTCACAACCACCTGCAGCAAAGTTATTGCCACCAAGACTTCCCAGGTCATCAGTACTGCAAGTATTCGGATCCCTAAAAGCTCCCAGGCCAAAGCACCTGTAATTTTGCCAGCGATTTTTTTAGCTATCGGTTTACTAAACTGTTCCAGCAGAAGACCGACCGATTTTGTGACAGCCAGCCCATCCACAAATGTTTTCAACCCCATCACACTCATCAGGACAAATCGATTATTCTGAAACTCTTCGTAAGTATTTGCACCATCCGCATATACCGAAAACATCGAAGCTGCCCCACCTGCTGCCGCCCCGACTCCTTTGACCCAGGAAACCGTAAGCTCACGGGCTTCCAGTCCTTTCTCTATTGCCGGTAAAATAACTGACG
>NZ_JBEAIG010000004.1:0-116991 GCF_040064575.1 Klebsiella sp. CN_Kp106
CTGCGCTCTTTTCCCGGGGGCGGCGCTTAACGCGCCTTGCCCGGGCTACGGGTTTACAGCTCGTCTGCAGGTCCGGTAGCCCGGACAGGCGCATCGCGCCGCCTCCGGGTTTATTATTCACAGCAGTTCAATAATATCGCTGTCTTTCGGCGTGCTGCCGCTGAGGGCTTCATCGAAATAATGCTTCGGTACGGTAAAGCGCAGATGATCGAGGGCAAACTGCATACTGCGATCGTCAATCGCGTGCCCCAGATCTTCAACAATATCCAGCGTCACGTCACCGCCGGCCTGCTGCAGCGCCTCCTGCCCCGCTACCGCCCACGCCAGATCGATCACCCGATCTTCACCGCCGTGGATCAGGTGAACAGTGGTCGCGGTCGTCGCGGTCTCCGGCAGCGTCGCATAGCGGCCGTTAAAGGCGATCACCCGCGATGCCAGACCCGGCTCGGCTTTAATGCTCTCCAGCGACATAATCGCCCCCTGTGAGAAGCCGATCAGCGCCGTCGCCTGCGGGCTGACGCCGCTCTGCTGTTGCCAGTAGCGCACCGTTTCAATAAAGGTCGGCATGATGGCATCCACCCGCTGCTGGCGATTTTCTTCGCTAACGCCCTGCACGGAAAACCACTGGCGTCCCGGAGGCGGACCGCACGGCTCAGCGCCGCCGATACTGACAATCAGCGCATCGGGAAACAGCGGCGCAAACCAGCTACCGATTTGCCCCATGGCCACCGGGTTATCGCCGACGCCATGAAACAGCAGCAGCAGTTGCTGTGCAGGTGTCGCGGGGCTCTGAACAATAAAATGATCGTGTTTCATGGCTGTCTCCTTAATGTCTGCAAGGAAGTTTACGCCGCAGGCGAAATATGACCATGCCATTTAACTGAAGGAGTTAGTTAAAAAAATTGCAGCATTTTAACCTGCCGGCGCAGGTCGTTGGCGCGGTTTTCATCCAGGCTGAGCAGCGCCTGCGCCGCCTCTTCGCGCAGCCTGGCCAGGAGCGCTTTCCGTCCGGATAAGCCTAACGTCCGGCAAAGCGCGGCCTCATCCTGCTGCTGCAGGCGGGCCCGCAGCGCCGGAAGCGGCAGCTCCACCAATATAAGCAGGCGATTGAGGCTACCCGCCGAGGTCAGTAGCGGACGATGGGCAAAAGCAAAACCCGCCACCTCCAGCCAGTCTTCTTCAGTAAGAATAGTCGCTTTCAGCGCCGCCAGCGGCACAGGTTCATCTCGCCACTCGCGCAGCCAGAATTCGTCGCGCTGCAGCCGTTGGGCTTCTTCGCTTGCCAGGCGATGGCCCGCTTCGCTGAGAGGATAGAGCGCCATCGCGGTGTAACAGCCGCTGCTGGCTTCCCGATGCGTGCCCAGCCGCACCAGCGTAAAACCGCAGTGTTGCCAGAAGCGCCACAGCTCAGGCGTGTAGCCAAAACTCACCGAGAGATAATCCCGGTCCGCAGCCTGCGACGCCGCCCGGGCCACCAGCCGCTGCCCCAGCCCTTCGCGCTGGCAAGCCGGATGCACGGCAATACGGCTGATGCGCAGCCCCACCAACGTAGCCGCCAGTGGGCTACCGCCGTGCGCCGCCAGCGACTGCGCCACCAGATTGCCGCGCGGACGGCGATAGCCGGCCCACACCGCCTGGCTAAGCGGCGGCTCAAGACCGCCCTCCTCCACCAGCCATAGCGCTCCGGCGATGCGCTCCCCGCCGCGGGCGCAGGTAAAATGCTGCCCCGGCGCATCCATCATGCGCCGGAGGTCCAGCGGCGAGGTGCGATAGTGGGCCCCGGAGAGCAGTTGATACATCGCTTCCGGTAACGCAGGCTGTCGCCGCCAGCTCTCCTGGTTGACGCTTTCCAGCGCGATATCGCCGCCTGGCGCGTGCTGAAAGGTCTCGTCGTTGAACAGCAGCAGCCGCGCAATCGCTGCCTCCAGCGGGCAGCCGCTTGCCCAACGGATGGGCGTCGTCAGGCTAAACTGCCGTAAGTGCGCAAAACTGGCGCAAAACTTAAGCAAAAAGCCGCGTCCCGTCCCCTCGTACCCCTGAACGGTAGTGGTCAACAGCGTCCTCGGGAAGCGGGAGACAAGCTGGCGCAGCAGCGGCCCGGGGATGGCCGCGGCCTCATCGACAATCAGCCATCCAGCGGTGCAGCCGGAAGCCAGCAATGCGTCGGGGGCCATAAAGCGGAAAGCCTCCCCGGCGAATGTCGCCATCACCTCCGCTGCTCCCCGTGCCGGTGCCGTGACGATGGCATCTCCCCCCAGATGGCGAATAAGCATTCCCGCGAGCGCGGACTTGCCTCGCCCGCGCTCGGCGGTTAGCGCCGCAATACCGGGAGGGAACCGGGCCAGTTCGGCAAGCACGACAGCCTGCTCCGCCTGCGGATGTCCGTCGGCGGGATGCCATGGCGGGCGCACGGGTAACGCGGGCACCGCAAGTTCATTGCCCTGCCGCCAGAGAATGGACGCGTTATCCGCACTAATCTGTTGGCAAAAACGATAAACAAAATTCGGCGTAGGGATGGGGTCGGGAGCGTCGCTCCAGCGCAGAGAATCCGCATCAGGACGGGCCGGCCATTGCGCAAAGTCGGGAGTGAGCAATACCAGCCAGCTTCCGGCGCGCAGCGTACCGGCTAATGCGGCAAAGGCCGCCACATCAAAACCCTCGCGGGCATCGAAAAAGGCGTGCTGGAATTCGCGGCCCAGCAGCGATTTCAGGGCAGCAGACGAGACGTACGGCTCGGGCATCGGACGCGGGCCGACCCACAGCCCGTCGCCCGCCAGCGCGGTACGTACTCTTTGCGCCTGACGCAGGGTCCAGGCATCGTCGCCGCTGAGAACCAGCAGACGACGAACGCCTTCGCGCGCCATCTGCGCCGTCAGGTGACGCAGTTCATCCATGACAACAGAGCATTACAGCGCGTTGCCGAAGGTGTTGCACTGCGCCGGGTCGCCGCTATCGAAACCGCGTTTAAACCAGGTATAGCGCTGCTGCGACGTTCCGTGGGTAAAGCTGTCCGGCACGACGCGCCCCTGGCTCTGCTGCTGCAGGCGATCGTCGCCAATCGCCTCTGCGGCATTCAGCGCTTCCTGCAGATCGCCGGTCTCCATGTAGTCTTGCTTCTGCATGTTGTAGCCCCAGACGCCGGCAAAGCAGTCCGCCTGTAGCTCCATTTTTACCGACAGACGGTTCGCTTCCGCCTGCGAAGCGTTTTGCTGCAGCTGGCGCACTTTCGATTCAATACCCAATAGCTTTTGTACGTGATGGCCAACCTCGTGGGCGATAACGTAACCCTGCGCGAAATCGCCGCCGGCGCCAAGCTTGTTTCTCATCTCATCGTAGAATGACAGGTCGATATACACCGTGCTGTCCGCAGGGCAGTAAAAAGGCCCCATGACCGATTGACCGGTGCCGCAGGCGGTCCGCGTCGCGCCGCGGTACATCACCAGTTTGGGCTGCGGATACTGACGACCCATATCTTTAAAAATAGCGCCCCAGGTATCTTCCGTGTCCGCCAGAATCACCTTCGTGAATTTCGCGGCCTCTTCATCCTGCGGGCTAATGGAGCGTTGGGTGGTTTGCTGTTGAGATACCGGCTCGCCGGTCAGCATGCCGGTTAAATCCACGCCGTAATAGCCCGCCACCAGAACAATAATCAGCAGTACAATGCCGCCTTTACCGCTGGGGAGACGAAAACCGCCTCCGCCGCCCATCGGTGAACCAGATTGACCACGACGATCTTCCACATTGTCGCTCTCGCGACGTCCTTGCCAGCGCATAAGCACCTCAATTCATCATATTAACCAATGAATAAGATCGTAGGCGGTTCAGCGGAGGATTACCACAGGAAACAGCAAGAAGAGCGCCAGAAGAAGAAAACTTCTTCTGGCGTCGGGGGATTAGTCGAGCTTCACGCCCAGGCGATGAGCGACTTCTTCGTAGGCTTCAATCAGGCCGCCAAGGCTCTGGCGGAAGCGGTCTTTGTCCATTTTATCCATGGTTTTTTTATCCCACAGACGGCTGCCGTCCGGAGAGAATTCATCCCCCAGCACCACTTCGCCTTTGAACAGACCAAACTCCAGCTTGAAGTCCACCAGGATCAGGCCCGCATCGTCAAACAGCTTTTTCAGCACATCGTTAGCTTTGTAGGTCAGCTCCTGCATACGCGCCAGGTTCTCTTTGCTCACCCAGCCAAAGGTTTCACAGTAGGATTCGTTGACCATCGGATCGTGCATGGCGTCGTTCTTCAGGAACAGGTCGAACAGCGGCGGGTTGAGCTCGATGCCCTCTTCAATCCCTAAGCGTTTCACCAGCGAACCGGCAGCGCGGTTGCGCACCACGCACTCCACCGGCACCATATCCAGCTTTTTAACCAGACACTCGGTATCGGACAACAGCGCTTCCATCTGGGTCGGGATACCCGCTTCCGCCAGCTTGCTCATAATGAAATGGTTGAACTTGTTGTTCACCATGCCTTTACGATCGAACTGCTCAATGCGAGCGCCGTCCCCTGCTGACGTATCGTTACGGAATTCGAGTATCAACAGATCCGGGTTTTCGGTGCTGTATACCGTCTTCGCTTTACCACGATACAACTCAGCTTGCTTTTGCATCTTTGTCACTCCAGTGATGATTAACGATAAAAATTTGTGCTTTTCTGCCGACGCACACGTTTGCGTCACTATACATTAAAAAGGGCCGGATTGCTCCAGCCCTGTTAATTACTTACTTAATGCAGCCTGGAATACGGCGACCAGGGCATCATTTTGCGACTGCGTCAGCGTATGGCCTTTCGGGTCGATGAACTGCAGACTGCTGCGGTTATCGAGGTCCCCGACCTGCAGTTTATAATCGCCGGAAACCAGCTGCGGGTCGCGGGCGCCCAGATCGGTCCAGCCGCTGTCGGAAAGCGGTTTGTAGGTGACGGAGAAGCTGCCCTGAGAACGAGAGCTATCGGTGACCTTCATGCCCACTTTTTCCAGCGCGCCCGGCAGGCGTTGCCACACCAGGTTAAACGGCGCGCGAACGATCAGCATCGGCAGGCCGGTATCATCAGCGCCGCTCTGCACGTCGAAGGTCGCCCCGGCGTTTTTCTGCGCGGCGTTCTGCGCGCTGGTGGCGTTCAGATCCAGACCTTCGGAGATGACGTTCAGCATGGCGGTACTGTAGCGCTGCAGCGAAGCCGGATCGGCAACAGGTTTACCCGCCTGCTCCAGATTCACCAGCTTCACGATCACCGCCTGCTGATAGCCCTGCTGCTTAACTGAGATTTGATAGCGACCACGATACTGCTGGTCTTCATCGAGGCGATTCCATTCGACCCAGTCGGTATTCAGCGTCTGGCCGGCATCGTCGCGTTTCGCGATAGTGTAGTTTTTCGACTGCACGATGCTTGCCACCTGCGCCCACAGCGAACCGCTGCGTCCGTTTTCCACCATCAGCGTCGCGGTATCACCGTTAAACTGCGTACGCGCGCCGCTGACCAGCGCCAGTGGCTGGGCCGGCGGACGAATGTCCAGGGCTTTGCCAGTGTTACCGGTGCTGGTCGCAACCGGAATATTATAATCACCCACCTGAATCGGCAGGATCATCCCTGCTGGCGCGTGAAGTTCACTAAGCGGCGTAGCCTGCAAATAGGCCTCGTCGCCGCTCACCTGACGCTTGTAGCGCGAGTCAGAACTACAGGCCGCGAGGAGTAGAACCAGCGAAACACCCGCAACCTTCGCCAGGCGCGACTTCTGTACTGAGTAAGCCATCAAATCTCCCTAAACTTTACAGCAAACCGGCATGCTTCAGCGCTGCGGTCACAACCTTAATACCGTTTTCGGTAATCGGGGTCATCGGCAGGCGTAGCGTATCGGTCGCCACAAGACCCAACGCCTTACAGGCCCATTTGACCGGAATAGGGTTGGGTTCGACAAATAATTTGGTATGCAATGGCATCAGACGCTGGTTAATCGCACGAGCTTCGGCAAATTGACCTGCTAGCGCCAGTCGGCACATCTCGGCCATTTCGCGCGCCGCAACGTTTGTCGTTACGGAAATCACGCCATGACCGCCAAGCTGCATAAAGTCCATTCCGGTCGCGTCATCGCCGCTCAGCAGAATAAAGTCATCTGAAACCAGCTCTTTGATCTGATGAACGCGGCTTAAGTTCCCCGTCGCTTCCTTAATACCGATAATATTTTTAATTTCCGCCAGACGACCAACGGTTTCAGGCAGCATATCGCAACCGGTACGGGACGGCACATTATACAGGATTTGCGGCAGGTCAGTATGTTCTGCGATAGCTTTAAAGTGTTGGAACAGCCCTTCCTGGGTCGGACGGTTGTAATACGGCGTTACCGTCAGGCAGCCAACCACGCCGCTATCGTTAAATCGCTTGGTCAGGCTAATCGCCTCTGCGGTTGCATTTGCACCGGTACCGGCAATGACCGGGATACGCCCGTCGGCCAGCTCCAGCGTCTGCATCACCACATCACCATGCTCTTCATGGCTCAATGTTGCGGACTCTCCGGTAGTCCCTACCGAAACGATCGCCGAGGTTCCGCTGGCGACATGATAATCAATCAGTTTTTTCAGGCTTGACCGGCAGACGTTGCCGTTTTCATCCATTGGCGTGACAAGCGCTACAATACTTCCCGTAAACATGGGCCATCCTCAGAGCATAAGTGGGACAAGATTCTCAATGTTACGTTTGGAGTCGTAATAAAAGCAAGAGACCCGATGCCATCAGGGATGTTGTATGCCGGTTTTTTTTATGCTTTCCTAACGTTACCTCACCTTTTTAAAGGAAGAACAGGTTTGACAGCCTCATTACAACACTATCTGGTTATTACCGCGTTGGGTGCTGACCGCCCAGGCATCGTGAATACGATCACTCGTCACGTCAGCAGCTGCGGCTGTAATATTGAAGACAGTCGGCTGGCCATGCTTGGCGATGAGTTTACGTTTATCATGCTGCTTTCCGGCTCGTGGAATGCAATTAACCTGATTGAATCCACTCTGCCGCTGAAAGGCGCCGAGCTGGATCTGCTTATCGTGATGAAGCGTACAACCGCGAGACCGCCTCAGGCGATGCAGAACACCGTCTGGGTTCAGGTTGAGGTGCCGGATTCGCCGCATATCATTGAGCGGTTTACGGCGCTGTGCGATACGTGGAAAATGAACATTGCCGAGCTGGTTTCCCGCACTCAGCCCGGAGCGAACGACGAGTCAGCACAGCTTTTTATTCAAATCACCGCCCACAGCCCGACTACGCAAAATGCATCAAATATCGAACAAGCGTTCAAAGCCCTATGTACAGAACTGAATGCACAAGGCAGTATTAACATTGTTAATTATTCACAGCATGATGAACAGGATGGAGTTTGAGTGATGAACCCACTGAAAGCCGGTGATATTGCACCGAAATTTAGCTTACCGGACCAGGACGGCGAGGAAGTAAATTTGACCGACTTCCAGGGACAGCGTGTTCTGGTTTATTTTTATCCGAAAGCCATGACCCCGGGCTGCACCGTACAGGCGTGCGGTTTACGCGATAATATGGACGACCTGAAAAAAGCAGGCGTTGAAGTACTGGGTATCAGTACGGATAAACCAGAAAAACTCTCCCGTTTCGCCGAAAAAGAGCTGCTGAACTTCACTCTGCTGTCTGATGAAGATCATCAGGTATGCGAGCAGTTTGGTATCTGGGGTGAAAAAACTTTTATGGGGAAAACCTACGACGGTATCCATCGTATTAGCTTCCTCATCGACGCCAACGGCAAAATCGAACATGTGTTTGATGATTTCAAAACCAGCAATCACCACGACGTGGTGCTGAACTGGCTGAAAGAAAACGCCTGACGCTAAGACAAACGCAAGACGCCGGGTCGTTCTCAACCACCCGGCGTCTTTTTTAGGGCATTCCTTGCGGCTTCGCGCTAATGCTCGTCTTCCACTATCAGGCCATCCGGCCAGGCGTGCACCACCGCTTTGATGAGCGTCGCCAGCGGAATAGCGAAGAACACGCCCCAGAATCCCCACAGACCGCCAAAAATAACCACCGACAGAATAATCACCAGCGGATGCAGGTTAACGGCTTCCGAGAAGAGTACCGGCACCAGCAGGTTGCCATCCAGCGCCTGAATAATCAGGTACACCGCAAACAGGCTCCAGAACTCGGTTCCCGCGCCAAACTGGAACAGCGCCACGCCCACCACCGGAATGGTGACCACAAACGCGCCGATATAGGGGATTAATACCGAGAACCCTACCAGCACCGCCAGCAGCAGCGAATAGTTGAGGCCAAAAAGGATAAAACCAATCCACGTCGCCACGCCGACGACAATCATCTCCAGCACCTTACCGCGAATATAGTTGGTAATTTGCTGGTTCATCTCTTTCCATACCTGCCCGGCCAGGCCGCGGTTGCGCGGCAGCACCCGGCGTACGGCATTAAGCATCTGCTCTTTATCTTTCAGCAGAAAGAAAACCATCAGCGGCACCAGCACCAGATAGACCGCCAGGGTCAGCAGCCCGACCAGAGAGGCCAGCGAATATTTCACCACCGAGTCGCCGACGGTTAACATCCGGCTGCGCATATTCTCCGCCATCGCATCGATAATGCCGGCATCCATGAGGGCCGGATAACGGCGCGGCACCGTGGCGGCGAAATCGGAAAGTTTATTCAGCATCCCGGGCATATCGCGAATCAGATAAATGCCCTGCTGCCAGGCAACCGGCATCACCACAAACGCCATCAGCAGCAGAATGCCGACAAACAGAATCAGAACGACCGAGGTGGCCCAGGTACGTGAAAACCCGATACGCTCCAGTCTGACGGTGGGCCACTCCAGCAGATAGGCCAGAACAATCGACACTAACAAAGGTGCCAGCAGGCCGCTGAAGAAAAACATAATGCCGAACCCAGCCAGCAAAATGACCAGCAGCGCTATCGCCTCCGGGTCGCTGAACCGACGACGGTACCACTGCATTAACATCTGGAGCATAAAACCCTTCCCTGAAGAGCGGAACTGTAACAATCTCAGGAATTGTATCGAAATGTCACAAAAAAGACTTCGCTTTTTATGGGTAAAACCACAAACATTACTGGCCGGATGAATATCATATTTGCAACGCCGCGAACGACGGCTAAACTCGCTGGACCTGCTTGCGGTCAGGGAACATTACGCCGCACAATCGGTCAAACTGGCACACCTACATTACAGGACAGAGGTTATGTTCAGGCAGTTGAAGAAAACGCTGGTGGCGACCGTCATAGCGTCGCTGACGCTGGGTTCAATATTACCTGCTTTTGCCGATACCGCAGACACTCTGCCGGACATGGGCACCTCCGCAGGAAGCACGCTCTCCATCGGCCAGGAAATGCAGATGGGAGATTACTACGTGCGCCAGCTGCGCGGCAGCGCGCCGTTAATCAACGATCCGCTGCTGGTGCAGTATATTAACGGTTTAGGCATGCGCCTGGTGTCGCACGCCAATTCCGTTCGCACCCCGTTCCACTTTTATCTGATTAATAACGATCAAATAAACGCCTTTGCTTTCTTCGGCGGTAACGTCGTACTGCACTCGGCCCTGTTCCGCTACTCGGATAATGAAAGCGAGCTGGCGTCGGTAATGGCGCACGAAATTTCTCACGTCACCCAGCGCCATCTCGCCCGCGCGATGGAAGACCAAAAGCGTAACGCTCCGCTGACCTGGGTCGGCGCGCTGGGCTCGATTCTGCTGGCGATGGCCAGCCCGCAGGCCGGGATGGCCGCGCTGACCGGCACCCTGGCGGGCAGCCAGCAGGGGCTGATCAGCTTTACCCGTCAAAACGAAGAAGAGGCCGACCGCATTGGCATTCAGGTCCTTCAGCGCTCCGGGTTCGACCCGCAGGCGATGCCGGCGTTTATGGGTAAGCTGCTCGACGAGTCGCGCTACTCCACCCGGCCGCCGGAAATGCTGCTGACCCACCCCTTACCGGAAAGCCGTCTCGCCGACGCCCGCAACCGTGCGAACCAGATGCGCCCGGTTGTCGTGCAGTCCTCCGCTGACTTCTACCTGGCGAAGGCCAGAACGCTGGGCATGTACACCTCCGGCGACAATAAGCTGGGCAACGACCTGCTGAGCAGCTGGGAAAAAGGCAATATTCGCGAGCAGCACGCCGCCCAGTACGGCCGCGCGCTGCTGGCCATGGGCAATAACAATTACGATCTGGCGCGCAAAACGCTGCAGCCGCTGCTGAGCGCCGAACCGCAGAACGCCTGGTACCTTGACCTGGCGACCGATATCGATCTCGGGCAAAAGAGAGCCACAGACGCGATTAATCGCCTGAAGGGCGCCCGCGAGCTGCGTACTAATCCGGTGCTGCAGCTCAACCTCGCCAACGCACTGCTGGAAGGCGGGCAGCCCGGGGAAGCGGCGACGATCCTTAACCGCTATACCTTCAATAATAAAGATGACGTCAATGGTTGGGATTTGCTGGCGCAAGCGGAAGCTAAACTGGGAAATCGCGATCAGGAGCTGGCAGCCCGAGCGGAAGGCATGGCGCTGGTTGGCCGACTCGATCAGGCCATTACCCTGCTCAGCAGCGCCAGCTCACAGGTAAAATTAGGCAGCCTGCAGCAGGCCCGCTACGATGCGCGTATCGATCAGCTGCGTCAGCTGCAGGAACGCTTCAAACCGTACCAGAAAATGTAAGGAGATCTCATGTCCGATACGGTCAAAATCTATCACAACCCGCGCTGCTCCAAGAGTCGCGACACGCTGAGCCTGCTGAAGGCTAACGGCATCGAACCCGAAGTGGTGCTCTATCTGGAGACGCCGCCGGATGCCGCCACGCTGCGCCAGCTGCTGAAGATGCTGGGGATGACCAGCGCGCGCGACTTAATGCGCCAGAAAGAAGATCTCTATAAATCCCTCGATCTCGCTAACCCGCAGCTGAGCGAAGATGCGCTGATCCAGGCGATGGTTGATAATCCAAAGCTGATTGAACGGCCTATCGTCGTTAGCCACGGCGAGGCCCGTATCGGTCGCCCGCCGGAGCAGGTTCTGGAAATCGTTAACTAAGTTGTTGATCCTCAGGCCGCGGCCCGCTAAAGCTTAAGGATCTCTTTCACGAAAGGAATGGTCAGCTTGCGCTGGGCAGTAATGGAAGCGCGATCGAGCTGATCGAGCGTCATAAACAGCGAACGCATTTCGCGATCCAGCCGCTTAAGCAGGAACCGACAGACGTCTTCCGGCATTTCGAAACCGCGCAGTCTGGCGCGCAGCTGAAGCGCCTGGAGCTTGTCTTCATCCGACAGCGGCTGCAGCTTGTAGATTTGCCCCCAGTCAAGACGCGAAGCCAGATCCGGCAGGCCAAGCTTGAGCTGGCGCGGCGGTCGGTCGCCGGTAATCAGCAGCCGGGTTTTACCGGACTCGAGAATGCGGTTGTAGAGGTCGAAAATCGCCATTTCCCACAATTCATCGCCCGCTACGCACTCAATATTATCGATACAAACCAGCGACAGGTGCTCCATCCCGTCCAGCACTTCAGGAACAAACCACGTCCGTTTATCCAGAGGTACGTAGCCCACCGCATCGCCGCGCTGGGAGAGCTCCGCGCAGGCCGCGTGCAGGAGATGGCTGCGCCCCGCCCCTTCGCGTGACCAGATGTAGATGTATCCGCTATGTTCCTGCCGCAGCACGTTCTGAAGGGCGGCAAGAAGAGAAGGGTTATCGCCCGGCCAGAAACTCGCGAAAGTTTCATCATCGGGAAGATACAGTGGCAAAGAGAGCTGTGCCGGTGCGTTCAGATGGACCTCAACATAGGCTTGCAGAAAAACGCGGAGAGTTTAGCACAGAAATACGCAAGGAGAGAACCGGGCAGGATCGCCGCCCGGTATAAGGATCAATGTTTTGCTTCTTCGCTATCCGCGGCGTCGAGAACCACCTCTTCCGGACGCAGCACGCTAATCAGTTTGAAGATCAGGCTCAGCCCGACGCCAACGATGGTCGCCAGCGCCATGCCTTTCAGCTCGGCGGCGCCGATATGCACTTTTGCCCCGCTGACGCCGATGATCAGGATAACGGAGGTCAGAATCAGGTTCTGCGCCTTGTTGTAATCGACTTTAGATTCGATCAGCACGCGAATACCCGAAGCGCCGATAACCCCGTACAGCAGCAGCGAGACGCCGCCCATTACCGGCAGCGGGATAATCTGGATCGCCGCCGCCAGCTTGCCGACGCAGGAGAGCAGAATCGCGATGATCGCCGCGCCGCCGATAACCCAGGTGCTGTAGACGCGGGTGATCGCCATCACGCCAATGTTCTCTCCGTAGGTAGTGTTTGGCGTGGAGCCAAAGAAGCCGGAGATCACCGTAGACAGGCCGTTGGCAAACATTGAACGATGCAGGCCCGGATCGCGGATCAGATCTTTTTTGACGATATTGGCCGTGACTACCAGATGTCCAACGTGCTCGGCGATCACCACCAGCGCGGCGGGGAGAATGGTGAAAATCGCAAACCATTCAAAGCGCGGGGTGTAGAAGGTCGGCAGCGCGAACCAGTGGGCCTCGGCGATGGGCGTGGTATCGACGACGCCCATCACGAAGGAGAGCGCGTAGCCGACCAGGACGCCGATTAAAATCGGGATAATCGCCAGGAAACCGCGGAACAGCACCGAACCGAAAACCGTCACCGCCAGCGTCACCATCGAAATAATAATGGTTTTGCTGTCCGGCGATTGCCCGTCAGCGGGCAGCAGACCGGCCATATTCGCCGCCACGCCCGCCAGCTCCAGGCCGATAACCGCGACAATCGCGCCCATCGCCGCCGGTGGGAACATCACGTCCAGCCAGCCGGTTCCGGCTTTTTTGACAATAAAGGAGACGATGCAAAACAGCACGCCGCACATGATAAAGCCGCCGAGAGCGACTTCGTAGCCCAGCGGCAGCAGAAGCAGCACCGGGGAGATAAACGCAAAGCTCGATCCAAGATAAGCCGGAATTTTGCCTTTGCAGATGAAAAGATATAACAGCGTTCCGATGCCGTTAAACAGCAGTACCGTGGCCGGGTTGATATGGAACAGAACGGGCACCAGTACCGTTGCGCCAAACATGGCGAACAGATGTTGCAAACTAAGCGGGATTGTCTGTAAAAGCGGCGGTCTTTCACTCACCCCGATAGCACGGCGCGTCATGGCATTTTCCTCTGAGAGTCGTTTGTTGATTGCTGTTGGTGTGTTTTATTCAAAAAAAAGCCGACTCTCAAAGTCGGCTTTTTCTACTTCATCATTTATTTCGTACCAAAAATCTTATCGCCGGCGTCGCCGAGCCCCGGAATAATGTATCCGTGCTCGTTCAGGCCCTGGTCGATGGACGCGGTGTACAGCTCAACGTCCGGATGCGCTTTCTCCAGCGCGGCGATGCCTTCCGGCGCCGCCACCAGAACCAGCACCTTAATGCTGGAGCAGCCCGCTTTTTTCAGCAGGTCGATGGTGGCGATCATGGAGCCGCCGGTCGCCAGCATCGGGTCAACCACCAGCGCCATACGTTCGTCGATGTTGGATACCAGCTTCTGGAAGTAAGGCACCGGCTCAAGGGTCTCTTCGTTACGATAGATGCCCACCACGCTGATACGCGCGCTCGGCACGTGCTCAAGCACGCCTTCCATCATCCCCAGACCCGCGCGCAGAATCGGCACTACGGTAATTTTCTTGCCTTTGATCTGCTCAATTTCTACCGGGCCGTTCCAGCCTTCGATGGTGACTTTTTCGGTCGCCAGATCGGAAGTAGCTTCATAAGTCAGTAAGCTGCCAACTTCTGAGGCGAGTTCACGGAAGCGTTTGGTGCTGATGTCGTGCTCACGCATCAGGCCCAGCTTGTGTTTGACGAGTGGGTGTTTCACTTCCACGATCTTCATTCTCTTTCTCCTCTGAGGGGCAGCCACAAAAAAAATCGCCGGATTATACCGCCTTTTTCCTTTTACGCCATAGCCGATATGTTTGACCGGGATCAACCAAAATGCTTTACGCTGCCTGTGCCAGTATAAGACAAAATAAAAAAACCCCGCGAAGGCGGGGCTGAATGGGGCTTTACGGCCGTTTATAGCTTTTCGCCGTTGCTGCCGATAACCTGCTGATACCAGGCAAAAGATTTCTTACGGCTACGCGCCAGCGTGCCGTTGCCCTCATTATCTTTATCCACGTAGATAAAGCCGTAGCGTTTTTTCATCTCACCGGTTCCCGCGGAAACCAGGTCGATACAGCCCCACGGGGTATAGCCCATCAGGTCGACGCCATCCTCAACAACCGCTTTTTTCATCTCGGCGATATGGGCGGAAAGGTAGTCAATACGATACTGGTCATCCACCGAGCCGTCCGCTTCGCGCACGTCGATGGCGCCAAAGCCGTTCTCCACAATAAACAGCGGCAGCTGGTAATGGTCCCAGAACCAGTTCAGGGAGTAGCGCAGCCCGACCGGATCAATCTGCCAGCCCCAGTCTGACTTCTGCACGTACGGGTTGGAAACCAGGCTCTTGCTTTCATCGTAATCCAGCTGCGGATTATCATCCGTTGCTTTCGTGGCGAACGACATATAGTAGCTAAAGCCGATATAGTCGACGCAGCCCTGAGTCAGCGCCACGCGGTCTTCTTCGGTGATGTCCAGCGCAAAACCGCGACGCTCGAAGTAGTTCAGCAGGTGCTGCGGATAGCGGCCGCGCACGTGAACGTCGGTAAACCAGTAGCGGCGATGCATGGCGTTCATCGCCATCATCATGTCGTTGGGCGCGCAGCTCAGCGGGTAAATCGGACACATGGCTATCATGCAGCCAATCTGCAATGACGGGTTAATTTCGCGGGCGGCTTTAACCGCCAGCGCGCTGGCGACCAGCTCATAGTGCGCCGCCTGAAACATGACCGGCTCGCGGTCCTCCCCCGGCAGATATTTCAGTCCGGAGTTGGTGAACGGCGCAAAATCTTCGTGGAAGTTGGCCTGGTTATTGATCTCATTGAAGGTCATCCAGTACTTCACTTTGTGCTGGTAGCGGGTAAATACCACCCGGGCAAAGCGGACGAAGAAATCAATCAGTTTACGGTTACGCCAGCCGCCGTACTCCGTCACCAGATGGTACGGCATTTCGAAGTGGGAGAGCGTAATCACCGGCTCAATACCGTGCTTCAGGCACTCATCGAACAGGTCGTCGTAAAACTGCAGCCCGGCCTCGTTAGGTTCCTGCTCATCGCCCAGCGGAAAGATGCGCGTCCAGGCAATAGAGGTGCGGAAGCATTTGAAGCCCATTTCGGCAAACAGCCGAATGTCGTCTTTATAGCGATGATAAAAATCAATCGCTTCGTGGTTGGGGTAGTTTTTCCCCGGCAGCACGCCATCGGTGATTTCGCGCGGTACGCCGTGCGCGCCTGCGGTCATTACGTCGGCGACGCTCACCCCTTTACCACCCTCTTTCCAGCCGCCTTCCAGCTGATGCGCCGCCACCGCGCCGCCCCACAGAAAACCTTCTTTAAATCCGGACATGTTCTCTCCCTATGCGCAGTCGCCGCTCTGCGACCGGTATTGCTGATTGAAATGGTAAACCGCGCCTACCAGCCCGGCATCGTTGCCGTGGCTGACGGTGTCGATATATTCCGCAATGCCAAACCAGGCCAGATGTTCGCGCAGCAGCGCCAGAAAGCCCGGTCGTTCCACAATCCCGCCGCCGATCAAAATCGTTTGCGGGTCGAATAAGTTGACGAGGTTGTAAAGCCCGGTACCCAGGCCGTTAAAGAATTCAGCGACCAGACGTCGACAGGTGGCGTCGCCCGCATCGTAGCGGTCAAAAATCTCTTCGCCAGTGACGTCATCCAGCGCCTTGCCGATATGTTCAGCGTAGCGATGGCGCAGCACGCGCAGCGTGCAGTTTTCGTTCATCGAATAGCGCCGCACATCGCGGGTGCCCGGACGCGCGGTTTGCATATAGCCGAACTCGCCGGCGCGGAAGCGCGCGCCGTGGACCAGCTGGTTATTACAAAAAATCGCCCCGCCGATGCCGGTGCCGATGGTCAGGACCAGAAAGTTGCTCATGTCGGCGGCTTTACCCCGCCAGCGCTCGGCCAGCAGCACGCAGTTAGCATCATTCTCAATGGCCACGGGCAGCCGCACCTGCTGCTCAAGCCAGCGCTTGATGGCGAAGTTATCGAATTTACGGATGGCGCCGCCCATTTCGATAAAGCCGGTGTGCGGGTTAACGTAGCCGGGCGCGCTGATTGCCACCCCTTCACACGCCGGGTGAGCGGCGATCCACGCCAGCATCGCCTGCAGGATTTGGTCGCCGTCGCTGTCGACGATGTTCTGCTTTCCTTTCTCCAGCAGCGTGCCTTCGCGCGTCATTACCCCCATTTTTAACGCCGTGCCACCGATATCAAATGCGGCAATGTTCATCCTCAGCTTTCCTCCAGAATCCATCACATTCGCGGTTTATCTCTCCAGGAATCAGGAAAGAAACCGGTTTCACTGGCATGATGATTATTCCCGACAACGCTGGCAAGCAGAAGAATGTACCCGGTTTCATTTTCGTGAACAGTATCAAATTTGCGCACTTAACGGCCGTTTTACATCGGCTGCAAAGCAGGCTCGCAAACGTTTGCTATCCCTGTTAGAATTGCGCCGTTTTTTATTGCTACCGCAAACGCGTGGAGACTTCGCAGTGACCGATAAAACCTCTCTCAGCTATAAAGATGCCGGCGTGGATATTGATGCAGGCAACGCTCTCGTCGACCGTATTAAGGGCGTGGTGAAGAAAACCCGCCGCCCGGAAGTGATGGGTGGACTGGGCGGATTCGGCGCGCTGTGCGCGCTGCCGCAGAAGTATCGCGAACCGGTTCTGGTCTCCGGCACCGACGGCGTCGGCACCAAGCTGCGTCTGGCGATGGACCTCAAGCGTCACGACACTATCGGTATCGACCTGGTCGCTATGTGCGTAAACGACCTCGTGGTTCAGGGCGCAGAGCCGCTGTTCTTCCTTGATTACTACGCGACCGGCAAACTGGATGTCGATACTGCGTCGAGCGTAATCAGCGGCATTGCCGAAGGTTGTCTGCAGTCAGGCTGCGCGCTGGTGGGCGGCGAGACGGCGGAAATGCCGGGCATGTACCACGGCGAAGATTATGACGTGGCCGGTTTCTGCGTTGGGGTGGTAGAAAAATCAGAAATTATCGACGGCAGCAAAGTGGCCGATGGCGACGTGCTGGTGGCGCTGGCTTCCAGCGGCCCGCACTCTAACGGCTACTCTCTGGTGCGCAAAATTATCGAAGTCAGCGGCGTTGACCCGCAAACCACCGATCTCAACGGTAAGCCGCTGGCCGACCATCTGCTGGCGCCGACCCGCATTTATGTGAAATCCGTACTCGACCTGATCGCCAACGTTGACGTGCACGCCATCGCCCACCTGACCGGCGGCGGCTTCTGGGAAAACATCCCGCGCGTGCTGCCGGACAACACCCAGGCGGTCATTGATGAATCCTCCTGGCAGTGGCCGGACGTGTTCAACTGGCTGCAAACCGCGGGTAACGTTAGCAGCCACGAAATGTATCGCACCTTTAACTGCGGCGTCGGCATGGTCATCGCGCTGCCGGCGGAAGCGGCGGATAAAGCCATTGCCTTCCTGAACGACAAAGGTGAAAGCGCGTGGAAAATAGGGTATATCAAAGCCTCTGATTCCGAACAGCGTGTGGTCATTGAATGAAAAACATCGTGGTGCTGATTTCCGGTAACGGTAGCAACCTGCAGGCGATTATTGACGCCTGCGCCCGGAAAAAAATCAACGGCACCCTGCGTGCAGTCTTCAGCAACAAGGCCGACGCGTTCGGCCTTGAGCGCGCACGCGCGGCCAATATTCCGGCTCACGCGCTCGCCGCCAGCCAGTTTGCCAACCGGGAAGCTTTCGACCGAGAGCTGATGCACGAGATCGATGCTTACGCGCCGGATCTGGTGGTTCTCGCCGGCTACATGCGTATTCTTAGCCCGGCTTTTGTCGCCCACTACCAGGGGCGCATGCTGAATATCCACCCTTCCCTGCTGCCAAAATATCCGGGGCTGCACACCCATCGTCAGGCTCTGGAAAATGGCGATGAGGAGCACGGGACGTCGGTGCATTTTGTGACCGATGAGCTGGACGGAGGTCCGGTGGTTCTGCAGGCAAAGGTACCGGTTTTCGCTGAAGATACCGAGGACGACATTACCGCCCGCGTACAGGCGCAGGAACACGATATCTATCCCCTTGCTATCAGCTGGTTTGTCGACGGCCGCCTGCGCGCGGAAGGAAACGAAGCCTGGCTTGATGAAATAAAACTACCGCCGCAAGGCTACGCCGCCGAAGAGTAATCCATCGCCCTGCGTTTTATCCACGCGGGGCTTTTTTTGATTAAAATCGTTTAACAATCAATCATATTGAAGAAATAGTTCTTCTTACTGTCATATAGTTGTGACAGAGTGAATCGCTATGCGGAAAATTTCGTCATAATAGTCTATGTCCTGTGAGTAAAACGGAGTGTGAGCTGTAATGGGCCAGGAAAAGCTATACATCGAAAAAGAACTCAGCTGGTTATCCTTTAACGAGCGCGTACTTCAGGAAGCGGCGGACAAAAGCAACCCGCTGATCGAGCGCATGCGCTTTTTAGGGATTTACTCCAATAACCTCGATGAATTTTATAAAGTGCGCTTTGCCGAGCTGAAGCGCCGCATCATCATCAGCGAAGAACAAGGCAGTACCGCACACTCTCGCCATCTGCTGGGCAAAATTCAGGCCCGCGTGCTCAAAGCCGATCAGGAGTTTGACGGCTTATACAACGAGTTGCTGCTGGAAATGGCGCGTAACCAGATTTTCCTGATCAACGAACGCCAGCTCTCCGTCAACCAGCAGTCCTGGCTGCGTAACTACTTCAAGCTGTATCTTCGTCAGCACATCACGCCAATCCTGATTAACCGCGAAACGGATCTGGTGCAGTTCCTGAAGGATGATTACACCTACCTGGCCGTCGAGATTATTCGCGGGGATACCATCAATTACGCGCTGCTTGAAATTCCGTCAGACAAGGTGCCGCGTTTTGTGAATCTGCCGCCGGAAGCGCCTCGCCGCCGCAAGCCAATGATTCTGTTAGATAACATCCTGCGCTACTGCCTGGATGATATCTTCAAGGGCTTTTTTGATTACGACGCGCTGAACGCCTACTCGATGAAAATGACCCGTGACGCCGAATACGATCTGGTGCACGAGATGGAATCGAGCCTGATGGAGCTGATGTCCTCCAGCCTGAAACAGCGCCTGACCGCCGAGCCGGTGCGCTTCGTTTATCAGCGCGATATGCCCGACGCGATGGTCGAAATGCTGCGCGATAAGCTCTCCATCTCCAACTACGATTCAATGCTGCCGGGCGGTCGTTACCACAACTTTAAAGACTTTATCGGCTTCCCGAACGTCGGCAAAGCCAATCTGGTCAACAAACCGATGCCGCGTCTGCGTCATCTGTGGTTTGATAAATTCCGCAACGGCTTTGACGCAATCCGCGAACGCGACGTGCTGCTTTACTACCCGTACCATACGTTTGAACACGTCCTTGAGCTGCTGCGCCAGGCCTCTTTCGACCCAAGCGTGCTGGCTATCAAAATCAACATCTACCGCGTCGCGAAAGATTCACGGATTATCGACTCGATGATTCACGCCGCCCACAACGGTAAGAAAGTGACGGTCGTCGTGGAGCTGCAGGCGCGTTTCGATGAAGAAGCCAATATTCATTGGGCTAAACGCCTGACCGAAGCCGGCGTGCACGTTATCTTCTCCGCGCCGGGCCTCAAGATCCACGCCAAGCTGTTCCTGGTTTCGCGCAAAGAGGGCGATGAAGTCGTGCGCTATGCGCATATCGGCACCGGCAACTTCAACGAAAAAACCGCGCGTCTTTACACCGACTACTCGCTGCTGACCGCCGATGCGCGCATCACCAATGAAGTCCGCCGGGTATTTAACTTTATCGAAAACCCCTACCGCCCGGTCAGCTTCGATTATCTGCTGGTGTCGCCGCAAAACTCGCGTCGCCTGCTTTATGAGATGATCGATCGTGAAATCGCCAACGCGCAAAATGGTCAGCCATCGGGCATCATGCTGAAGCTGAACAACCTGGTCGATAAGGGGCTGGTAGACCGTCTCTACGCCGCTTCCAGCTCCGGCGTGCCGGTTAATTTGCTTATTCGCGGTATGTGCTCGCTGATCCCCGGTCTGGAAGGAATCAGCGAAAATATTCGCGTGACCAGCATTGTTGACCGTTTCCTTGAGCATGACCGCGTTTATTGCTTTGAAAACGGCGGCGATAAGCAGGTTTGGCTATCGTCCGCGGACTGGATGACGCGCAATATTGACTATCGTATCGAAGTGGCCGCGCCGCTGCTGGATCCGCGCCTGAAACAGCGGGTGCTGGATATTTTCGATCTCCTCTTCAACGATACGGTGAAAGCACGCTATCTTGATAAAGAACTGAGTAATCGCTACGTGCCGCGCGGCAATCGCCGCAAAGTGCGCGCACAGATGGCGATATACGACTACCTCAAATCACTTGAACAGCCCGATTAACCTATGCCAATAAACGAAAATGCCCCTCGGCCGCAGGAGTTCGCTGCGGTCGACCTCGGTTCGAACAGTTTTCATATGGTGATCGCCCGTGTCGTTGACGGGGCAATGCAGATCATCGGTCGTCTGAAGCAGCGCGTACATCTGGCCGACGGCCTGGATGAAAACTCTGTACTGAGCGAAGAGGCTATTGCGCGCGGGCTGAACTGCCTGTCGCTGTTCGCCGAGCGCCTGCAGGGTTTTGACCCATCAAGCGTCTGTATCGTCGGCACGCACACGCTGCGCCAGGCGACAAACGCCGCAGAGTTCCTCAAGCGCGCGGAGCAGGTCATCCCCTACCCGATCGAAATCATTCCCGGCAACGAAGAAGCGCGTCTGATTTTTATGGGCGTGGAGCACACGCAGCCGGAGCGAGGCCGTAAGCTGGTCATCGATATCGGCGGCGGCTCTACCGAGCTGGTTATCGGCGAGGATTTCGAGCCTCGTCTGGTGGAAAGCCGCCGTATGGGCTGCGTGAGCTTCTCTCAGGCCTACTTTGCTGGCGGCGTCATCAACAAAGAGAATTTCCAGCGCGCGCGTCTTTCCGCCGTGCAGAAGCTGGAAACTCTGGCCTGGCAGTTCCGCATCCAGGGGTGGAACGTCGCTCTGGGCGCATCGGGCACCATTAAAGCCGCTCACGAAGTGCTGGTGGCCATGGGCGAGAAAGACGGCTTCATCACTCCCGAGCGCCTCGAGATGCTGGTCGAAGAGCTGCTGAAGTATAAAAACTTCGACTCGCTAAGCCTGCCCGGGCTGTCTGAAGATCGGAAAGCCGTTTTTGCGCCCGGTCTGGCTATCCTGTGCGGGGTGTTTGACGCGCTGGCGATTAAAGAGCTGCGCTTGTCCGACGGCGCGCTGCGCGAAGGCGTACTGTACGAGATGGAAGGACGTTTCCGTCACCAGGATATCCGTAGCCGCACCGCGCAGAGCCTGGCGAACCAGTACAATATCGATCGCGAGCAGGCGCGTCGGGTGCTGGAGACCACCACGCATATTTATGAGCAATGGCAGGAGCAGAATCCCAAGCTCGCGAACCCCCATCTGGCGGCGCTGCTGAAATGGGCGACCATGCTGCATGAAGTCGGCTTGAATATTAACCACAGCGGCATGCACCGTCATTCGGCTTATATCCTGCAAAACAGCGATCTGCCGGGCTTTAATCAGGAACAGCAGATGCTGATGGCCACCTTAGTTCGCTATCACCGTAAAGCGATTAAGCTGGATGATTTACCGCGTTTCACGCTGTTTAAGAAGAAGCAGTTTCTGCCGTTAATTCAGCTGCTGCGCCTTGGCGTGCTGCTGAATAACCAGCGTCAGGCAACGACAACGCCGCCGAGCCTTACGCTGAAAACCGAGGCAAACCACTGGACGCTGACCTTCCCGCACGACTGGTTTAGCCAGAATGCGCTGGTGCTGCTCGACCTGGAAAAAGAGCAGGAATACTGGGAAGGGGTACCTGACTGGTGGCTGAAAATCAGCGAAGAAGAGAAGCCTGACGCGGCAAGCTAGTTTCGCGCATATGGGCCGGACGTCCGGCCCATTCGCTTATCAATCCTCAACCAGCGCCTCAAGCGGGGCCGGTTTGCCGATATCATAGCCCTGCATATAATCAATCCCCAGCGAAACCACAGCCTGCCGAATCTCGGGCGTTTCGACATATTCGGCCACCACCTGCATATTTTTCATCCTCGCCAGAAGGCAAATAGAGGCAACGGCCTGATAGTCCAGACTGCTGGTCACCAGATTACGAATAAAACTACCGTCGATTTTCAGCAGATCCGCATTCATCGTTTTCAGCCGCGCGTAGCTGGCATAGCCGGTGCCAAAGTCATCAATCGCTACCCGACAGCCCAGGTCCTGAAGCTGCGCCAGGGTTTTCCGCGCCTGCTCGGGATTGGTCAGCGAATGGTTCTCCGTCAGCTCAAAAATAATCTGCCAGGGTTCAATGTCATAATGCTCCAGCAGCGTTTTTACCTGCTGATGAAAATAACTGTTACTCACTGAAAACGGCGAGATATTTATCGCCAGGCGCATTCCAGGAAGCTTTTTGCGCCGCTTGTCCATAAAGACCAGCGTATGTTCGAGGACCCAGCTATCGATACGCGCCGACAGTCCAAACTCGTGCGCCACCGGTAAAAAGACATCCGGCATGATGATTTCATCGTTGTCGTTCAGCATTCTCAGCAGAACTTCATGATAGCTATCCCCCCGGATGCCGACGATCGGTTGTGCCATCAGAACGAAGCGATCGTGTTCCAGCGCCTTCACCAGCTGATTCATTATCATGACTTTGTCTTTCAGCTCCTGCTGCGTATTAATGGCGCCGCGACGCTGTAAATTTTCAGGACTTCCGGTCGCCAGGGAAAGATCAGCCGCGCCGCTGAGTTCTCCAAGCAGTAAATGCAGATGCATCACCGGAGAGCGAACGTTGCAATAGCTGAATCCCACGGGCGGCTGCAGCGGCATACCGTTCCAGACAAAGCGAAACTTTTTGAGATGGTCAAACAGCAGGGGGACTCGCTGCTGATGGTCTTCACTGTGCAGATGGATAACCAGCTCGTGCCCGGCCATCTGATAGATATCCTCCCCGGGCTGCAATAGATCGCCAAGCGACTCGGCCAGCAGCTGCTTGTACTGAATGCGCAACAGAACGCCGTAATGGCGGCCCAATATTTCCAGCTCGGGAATGCGTAAGAAGCACAGTACTGACCAGGAGGATTTATTTAACGCCCGGCTCAGCGCGCGGATATTGGGCAAGCGTACAACCGGATCAATGAAGGCCATTCGCCGCATCCGCGCATAAAAAATTCTCTGCTGCGTCGCCAGCATCGCCATATAGGCGATAATAAATGAAAACACCAGATAGCTTGAGGAGATAATAGCCAGCTGATTACTGTAAATCGGTGAATGCGGGAGATATTGATAATGAAAGTGGATAATAACAATTAATATAGGGGACCAGACCAATGAAATGAAGCGATAGCCAAAACGCATCGCCCCCCACAGCATCACCGGCATAAGCAAGGACAAGGTATAATTTGTACTAAAAATAGTGCTCGTACTACTTAGCGGCATTAATAGCAAAACTAATAAAATTAACAGCACTACCGCCCATAAAATAAACTCAAAGTACTTTATTTTCGGATCGATCTGCAGGCGAATCTGAGAAACAAAACCCCGAATATAGAGCGGGTTGCGGATAATTCGAATCAGAAAGTAGCATAGCGGCACGCCGGTCAGGCATCCGGCCATCAGGGCCTGAAAGGTGATAAGCGAACGCAAACTTAAGGGGTTGACCCCGATCAACCCGGTCGCGCGAGGATGGATCCCCAAATACTCGGCGAGCTGGGAAAGGATAAGAAAGATCAGCGATGGCAGCAACATTTGCCAGAACAATCGCTGAGGCATCAGTCGCACATTGCCATGCGAGATTTGCTGTCTTCGCGGGACAAAAACGCGATACCCGCCCCAGCAAAGGACGGTCGGAATAAGAAAATGGAAAATCACGCCGATGGAATCTTCCAGCGCCATGCCGCGCGTAATGGAAAGCAGCAAACCGACAACGATCCCCGGTAAAGCAGCCCAGCCGAAAAACAGCATCAGGCTCAGCACTAACGCCAGAGGTAAATAGTAAAGATAAACTTCATTACCATTCAGTACAGCAACGGTGTTCGCCCATCTTGCCAGGGGGAGTAAAAGGATGGGTAAGATGAGCGGCAGCGACCACCATTTATCCCGATATCGTCTGTAAAGTTTAATAATGTTCATAGATGCTCTACGGATAACCCTAAATCCTGCAGGGTATATTCAGGCAGGCATCCAACCAACCGTCATAATCGCGCAAGGAATAACAACGCGGAACTGGCTGGTGATTTTAGTTGTCGGTGAGAATAGACGATTGATATAAATCAAAAAATCACGTCGCTAATATTAATAATGTCTTTTTTTTAACATCAATTTGCGATAAGCAGAAAGCATGTAAATACGAGGATTATCTTATATAACATTAATTAATGTTTTACCCCTGGGATTTTTACATCCTCATCAATTGACCCTTCCGCGTTACTGTGCCTTAATACGCACATCGCCCATCCTTTGGGTATACTTTAAGGAACCTTTTGTGAGTCAGGCACCCAGTATGCGTAAACGACATCGATTTAACCGTCGCATGACCCGTATCGTACTGCTTATCAGCTTTATCTTCTTCTTTGGACGCTTTGTCTACTCCTCCATCGGTGCCTGGTACCATCATCAGGACAAAAAGCAATCGCAGCAATCCACTATCACCGTTGAACCTTCAGATCCGCTAAAAACGCCGGTACAAAAATAAGCGCGGTACGCTGTTCAGCAACCGGCCTGAGAGAGCAAACGCAGCACTTCAGCGATGCCTTTGCTGATGATTTTATCCTGCCGCATGACGATGCCTAACTGCCGATACAGGCGCGGAGTCAACGATTGCACGTTCAGGCCGACGCGATCCTGCGGATCCTCTACCGCCATACGCGGCACGATGCTGTATCCCAGCCCCGCGCGCACCATGCGTTTAATCGCCTCAATGCTGCCTAACTGCATGACTGGCACGACCATCAGTCCATTATGGCGAAACCAGCCGTCAATCAGATCCCGGGTTCCGCTCCCCGCTTCAAAAGCAATTAGCGGCAATGATTGCAGAACCTCTGGCGTCAGCGGCGAGGGCAGGTCGTCCTGAGCATCGCTAAAAATACCGACAAACTCTTCATCTAAAACCGGCGTCACCGCCAGGCTGCGTCCGTTCGCCGGAAGCGTACAAAGGCCCAGATCAAGCCGGTTCTCCTCGATAGCCCGAACCACTTCCAGGGTATTGCCAACCGTCACCCTCACCGTCAGCAGAGGGTGATCCTGATGCAGCTTCTGCAGCAGCGGCGGTAACAGGTGGATACAGGCGGTCGCCCCGGTACCCAACGTTATCGAGCCGCTGATTTCTCGATTGAATTCGCTAACCGATTGCACTGCCGCGCCCACCGCCAGTTCAATCCGCTCGCTGTGCGCCAGCAGGGCGATGCCGGCCGCCGTCGCTTTGATGCCTCGTCCTGTTCGCTCAAGCAGTCTGGTTTGGAGAAATTGTTCCAGCTGACGTACCTGCAGACTTACCGCAGGCTGCGACAGCCCCAGCAGGTCAGCTGCGGCGGAAAAGCTTCCGCGCTGTACCACCAGGCGGAACGTCGCCAGATTTCCCAGATTGAGCGTCATCATCACAAAGTTTCTCTTATAAGGGTCATAAATGGACCGGCCTGCCTCCACAATAGCGTGCAGGGTATGCTGCCGACAACAGCGTAACAAAATGGACGATCATGAAAACATCTGCAAAACCACTCTCCGCGCCGGGCGCTGTCACGCTTGCCGCCGGGTGCAACCAGTTAATAAACTGGGGAATCTCATTTTAAATGCCCGGCACTTTCGCCAGAGCTATTGCTCAGGAGACCGGCTGGGCCGCAACGGAAATCTACTTTGGCCTGACTATCGCCATGCTGATGATGGCGATGCTCTCCCCGTTTGTCGCCCGGCTACTGGCCCGCTTTGGGGGTCAACGGGTGGTGGTCACGGGTACGCTGATGATTTCAGCGGGCTGCCTGGTAATGGCTTACGTCCAGAGTCTGCCGGGCTGGTTCGCCGCCTGGGTTCTGACCGGCGCCGGGATGCGTCTGGCGCTCTACGACGCGCTGTTCGCCGCGCTGGTGAATATCTATGGGCAAAGCGCCAGATTAACTATCTCACGCGTGACGCTGGCCGGCGGCCTGGCTTCGGCTCTGTTCTGGCCGCTCGGCGCCGGGTTGTTGACGCGGATGGACTGGCGGCATGCGCTGCTGATTTATGCCCTGTGTGGCCTGCTTAGCGCGATGCTGCTGTGGAAAATGCCAAATCACAGACTGCCGTCACCGAAACGGATAATGCAACGCCAGCGGCTCTCCCACCGCGATAAACGCCCTGCCCTCCTGTACGCGTCGCTGATTGCGCTGGTAACTTTTGTTTCCAACGGTACCTCGACGCATCTTCCCGAGTATATCGCCAGCGTCGGGCTTTCTGTCGCGGTGGGAATGCTGTGGGGGATTGGGCAAACCGGCGCGCGCTTTCTCGAAGTGGCATCCGGTTCTGTCCTTACGCCGTTGCGGCTAACGATACTGACCACCCTGTTGATGCCGCTCTGCTTTGCGCTCGGCCTGAGCGGGCCATATCTGTCGTGGGCGGCCGGCGGATTTGTGCTGGGTTACGGCGCGATCAACGGCCTGACGACCGTATTTAAAGCCACTCTGCCGCTGCAGCTTTTTGCCACCGAGGATTATGCCCGGCGAACCGGTATTCTGTTGATTCCCGCGCAGCTGCTGGCCGCCGCCTCGCCGTTTGCCTACGCGTGGCTGAATGATCATCTCGGGATAAGGGGTAGTTTAGCGGTTTCCGCCGCGCTGGCCCTGGTGGTGGCAGCTCTGGCGATGGCCATTGCATGGTGTCAGCGGGAGAATACGCCAGCGGCGATTGAAGAACGGGGTTGACAGTAGAAACCCGGTGTATCGGTATTCATCGTCTCAGGGAATGCCGTAATCCGGCGATCTTGTTAAGAAAAATGCCATTAATGACGTCAATCATTAATGGCATTATTTTTTTATTCAATTAACGCAAAGAATAAAGTTTATTCCCACTCAATAGTCGCCGGCGGCTTACCGCTGATGTCATACACCACGCGGGAAATACCGTTGACTTCATTGATGATGCGGTTGGACACGCGGCCGAGGAAATCGTACGGCAGGTGCGCCCAGTGAGCGGTCATAAAGTCGATGGTTTCAACCGCACGCAGGGAAACGACCCAGTCGTACTTACGACCATCGCCCATGACGCCGACGGAACGCACCGGCAGGAACACGGTGAACGCCTGACTCACTTTGTTGTACAGGTCGGCTTTGTGCAGCTCTTCAATAAAGATTGCATCCGCGCGGCGCAGCAGGTCGCAGTACTCTTTCTTCACTTCGCCCAGCACGCGCACACCCAGACCCGGCCCTGGGAACGGGTGGCGGTACAGCATATCGTACGGCAGACCCAGTTCGAGGCCAATCTTACGCACTTCATCTTTGAACAGCTCGCGCAGCGGTTCAACGAGGCCCATCTTCATCTCTTTCGGCAGGCCGCCCACGTTGTGGTGAGATTTGATGACGTGCGCTTTACCGGTTGCGGAAGCCGCGGACTCGATGACGTCAGGGTAGATGGTCCCTTGCGCCAGCCATTTCACGTCTTCCAGCTTCAGCGCTTCTTCGTCAAACACTTCAACGAACACGCGGCCGATGATTTTACGCTTCGCTTCCGGATCGTTTTCGCCCGCCAGCGCAGCCAGGAAACGCGCCTCGCCTTCGACGTGAACGATGTTCAGGCCGAAGCGATCGCCAAACATATCCATAACCTGCTGGGCTTCATTCAGACGCAGCAGACCGTTATCCACAAAGACGCAGGTCAGGTTTTTACCGATGGCGCGGTGCAGCAGCATGGCGGTGACGGAGGAATCCACGCCGCCGGACAGGCCGAGGATCACTTTATCGTCGCCAACCTGCTGACGAATGCGCTCGATGGCATCGTCGATAATTTTGGCCGGGGTCCACAGCGCTTCACACTGGCAGATATCGCGTACGAAACGCTCCAGCATGCGCAGACCCTGACGGGTATGGGTGACTTCCGGGTGGAACTGTACGCCGTAGAAGCGCTTCTCTTCGTTAGCCATAATGGCGAACGGGCAGGTTTCGGTGCTGGCAACGGTGACGAAGTCAGACGGGATGGCGGTGACTTTGTCGCCGTGGCTCATCCAGACGTCCAGCATCGGCTTACCATCCGCGCTCAGCGCATCTTCGATACCGTGAATCAGGGCGCTATCGGTCTGCACTTCAACCTGCGCATAGCCAAACTCACGTTCATTAGAGGCTTCAACGTGGCCGCCCAGCTGCATCGCCATGGTCTGCATGCCGTAGCATACGCCGAATACCGGCACGCCGGCTTCAAAGACATACTGCGGCGCGCGCGGGCTGTTATCTTCGGTGGTGCTTTCCGGGCCGCCGGAAAGAATAATGCCGTTAGGATTAAACTCACGAATTTGAGCTTCAGTCACGTCCCATGCCCACAGTTCACAGTAGACACCTAATTCACGAACGCGACGCGCAACCAGCTGGGTGTACTGAGAACCGAAGTCCAGGATAAGAATACGATGTTTATGAATGTTATCCGTCATTGACGATAATTCCGAGGCAAGTGATACAGGTTAAATAAATCGCCCGGCGCGTGGCCGGGCGATGAAAATCAGGAGCCCATGCGGTAGTTCGGGGATTCCTTGGTGATAGTCACGTCGTGAACGTGGCTCTCCTGGATACCCGCGCCGCTGATGCGCACGAATTCCGCTTTGGTCCGCAGGGTGTCGATGGTACCACAACCGGTCAGGCCCATACAGGAGCGCAGGCCGCCCATCTGCTGGTGAATGATCTCTTTCAGGCGGCCTTTATAGGCGACGCGGCCTTCGATACCTTCCGGTACAAGTTTGTCGGCGGCGTTATCGGTCTGGAAGTAGCGATCGGAGGAACCTTTAGACATCGCGCCAAGGGAACCCATACCGCGGTAAGATTTGTACGAACGGCCCTGATAGAGTTCGATTTCGCCCGGAGACTCTTCGGTACCGGCCAGCATCGAACCAACCATGACGGCGGCTGCGCCTGCGGCAATCGCTTTCGCGATATCGCCGGAGAAACGAATACCGCCGTCGGCGATAACCGGGATACCGGTGCCTTCCAGCGCTTCAACCGCGTCGGAAACGGCGGTGATCTGCGGAACGCCCACGCCGGTCACGATACGAGTCGTACAGATGGAGCCAGGGCCGATCCCTACTTTCACCGCGCTGCAGCCGGCTTCCGCCAGCGCACGTGCGCCCGCGCCGGTCGCCACGTTGCCGCCGATGATTTGCAGGTCAGGATATTTCGCACGGGTATCGCGGATACGCTGCAATACGCCTTCAGAGTGGCCGTGAGAGGAGTCGATCAGCAGAATATCTACGCCCGCGGCAACCAGCGCATCCACGCGCTCTTCGTTACCGGCACCCGCCCCCACCGCCGCACCGACGCGCAGGCGACCCTGCTCATCTTTACAGGCGTTTGGTTTACGCTCCGCTTTCTGGAAATCTTTAACGGTGATCATGCCGAGAAGATGGAAGCTATCATCCACAACCAGCGCTTTCTCAACGCGTTTTTCATGCATTTTGGCAAAAACCACTTCGCGGCTTTCGCCTTCGCGAACGGTCACCAGACGCTCTTTCGGCGTCATATAAACGCTCACCGGCTGATTCAGGTCGGTGACGAAACGCACGTCGCGACCGGTGATGATGCCGACCAGCTCGTTGTCTTCGGTCACCACCGGATAGCCAGCAAAACCGTTGCGTTCAGTCAGCTCTTTCACTTCGCGCAGAGTGGTGGTCGGCAGGACGGTCTGCGGGTCGGTAACCACGCCGGACTCATGCTTCTTCACGCGCTTAACTTCTTCCGCCTGGCGCTCGATGGACATGTTTTTATGAATAAAGCCGATGCCGCCTTCCTGTGCCAGGGCAATTGCCAGACGCGCTTCCGTCACGGTATCCATTGCAGCAGAGAGCATTGGAATATTCAGACGAATGGTTTTCGTCAGCTGAGTGCTGAGATCGGCGGTATTTGGCAGAACGGTTGAATGAGCGGGAACGAGGAGGACGTCGTCAAACGTCAGGGCTTCTTTAGCGATACGTAGCATGGGCAATATCTCGACCAGGGTGGATAAATATTGCCGTGGCATTATACAGAGCGTAACCGATTGCATCTACCCTTTTTTGCAAATAATACTTGCGATCCCCTCCCAGCAGGTTACTATCGACTGAATAACCTGCTGATTTAGAATTTGATCTTGCTCACATGTTGCCATCTCAATCCCCCTCAATTTACACGGTTAGCCGCCTCAATCAGTCGGTTCGACTGCTGCTCGAACGTGAAATGGGTCAGGTATGGATCAGCGGCGAGATTTCCAATTTCAGCCAGCCCGCTTCCGGCCACTGGTACTTCACCCTAAAAGACGATAACGCCCAGGTGCGCTGCGCGATGTTCCGCAACAGCAACCGCCGCGTGACGTTCCGTCCGCAGCACGGGCAGCAGGTGCTGGTCCGCGCTAATATCACGCTGTACGAGCCGCGCGGCGATTATCAGATCATCGTGGAAAGCATGCAGCCTGCGGGCGAAGGTCTGCTTCAGCAGAAGTATGAACAGCTCAAGACCGCGCTGGCGGCGGAAGGCTTGTTCGATCAGCAGCATAAAAAAACGCTCCCCTCTCCCGCGCACTGCGTTGGCGTCATCACCTCAAAAACCGGTGCTGCGCTGCACGATATTTTACACGTGCTCAAGCGCCGCGATCCTTCCCTGCCGGTGATTATTTACCCGACCGCCGTCCAGGGGGAAGATGCGCCGGGGCAGATCGTTCGCGCGATTGAGCTGGCCAACGCGCGCCAGGAGTGCGACGTGCTGATTGTCGGGCGCGGCGGCGGTTCGCTGGAAGATTTATGGAGCTTTAACGATGAGCGAGTGGCGCGGGCGATTTTTGCCAGCCCTATTGCCATCGTCAGCGCCGTAGGCCATGAGACTGACGTCACTATCGCCGATTTTGTCGCCGACCTGCGCGCCCCGACGCCTTCCGCGGCGGCGGAAATGGTCAGCCGCAACCAGCAGGAGCTGCTGCGCCAGCTCCAGTCCGTGCAGCAGCGCCTTGAAATGGCGATGGACTACTTCCTTGCCAACCGCCATCGTCGCTTTACCCAGGTTTTTCACCGCCTGCAGCAACAGCATCCTCAGCTGCGGCTGGCCCGTCAGCAAACGGAGCTTGAAAGATTGCGTCAGCGCATGCGTTCCGCTCTTGAGACGCAAATAAAGCGCGCCGACCAGCGCCAGCAGCGCGCCGCGCAGCGCCTGAATCAACAAAACCCACAGCCGCGAATTCACCGCGCCCAGAGCCGTATTCAACAGCTGGAATACCGGCTGGCGGAAAACATCCGCGCGCGTCTTGGCGAACAACGTGAACGCTTCGGTAATATGGTCACGCACCTGGAAGCCGTCAGCCCGCTGGCGACGCTGGCCCGCGGCTATAGCGTCACTTCTGCCAGCGACGGCAAGGTGCTGAAACAAACGAAACAGGTGCGCGAGGGAGACATCCTCACTACCCGTTTGAACGATGGCTGGGTAGAGAGCGAAGTGAAGAACATCACGCCGGTGAAGAAAACCCGTTCCCGCAAAAAAGCCGGATAAGCCTGCCATTTCGACCGAGGATAACTATACTGCTGTCATGCCCTTTTTAAACGGTTCTATCCGGCTAAGGAGCGTGATATGCCAGATGCTTATCCTCGTTTTGTAATTCCGCCCTACATTTTACGCCGCATTGTCGATCGTGGTTCCCTTCAGCAGCAGCGCTGCGCGCAGAATACCCTCAGCCACGTTCAGACCCTGATGGCGCACGTTCCGGGGCGCCCTGCCGCGCCCCACGTCACCACGCCGGGCCTGCTTGAACGCGATATTTATGATGCCGGGCAGACCCAGGATCTACCGGGTACTCAGGTCCGTTTTGAGGGACAGCCCTCCAACGGCGACGTTGCCGTTGATGAAGCCTATGACTATCTCGGCATCACCCATGATTTCTTCTGGAAGAGCTACCAGCGCGATTCGCTGGATAACCGCGGATTGAAGCTCACCGGCAGCGTCCACTATGGTCACGAATATCAAAACGCATTCTGGAACGGCCAACAAATGGTGTTTGGCGACGGGGATGGCGAGATTTTTAATCGTTTTACTATCGCCATTGACGTAGTGGCGCACGAACTAAGCCACGGCGTGACGGAGAGCGAAGCCGGTCTCATCTATTTCGAACAATCCGGCGCGCTGAACGAATCGCTTTCCGATGTTTTCGGTTCGCTGGTCAAACAGTATCAGCGCCAGCAGACGGCAGACAAAGCGGACTGGATCATTGGCGAGGGACTACTCGCGAAAGGCATCCACGGCAAAGGTCTGCGCTCAATGTCGCAGCCGGGTACCGCATACGATGACCCTGTCCTTGGCAAAGATCCGCAACCCGCCCATATGAAAGATTTTGTTCATACCCAGCAGGATAACGGCGGCGTGCATATCAACTCCGGCATTCCTAATCACGCCTTTTATCTCGCCGCCAGCGCCCTCGGCGGTTTTGCATGGGAGAAAGCGGGATACGCCTGGTACGACGCGGTGTGCGATCAATCTCTGGCAAAAGACGCCGATTTCTCAGCCTTTGCCAGGCTGACGATTCGCCACGGCGAGAAACGCTCTGGCAAAGAGACCGCAGAGGCGATTACTCAGGCCTGGGAGCGGGTCGGAGTGGTGCTATGAACCTTGCCGATCTTAGCGATGACGCGGTGATTGAGCTGGCGCGCGAGGGCGGCGTTGCCTGGATCCCGGCGCTCAGCGGGATGCGTAAGATCGTCGTGGCGAAGCTCAACGAGCAACAGAAGCAGCGGATTGCGACGATTCTCCAACAGTCGCTACCGCTGGGCAAGCCGCCGGGCCAGCCCGACTCGCCTGGACGGGGCGACCAGCGTTTTTTTCGCATCCAGATCGTCAGCGAGCAGCACTACCACAGCCTGATTATTCTCATTCCGGAGGATCGTGCGCCAGATTCACTGGTTGAACTCTGGCGCGACGGCGAAGGCTGCGTCAGCGATAAAGATTAAATCGGCACAAACTCGACGCGTTTTTTCGAAATCAGCCCGTGGCCATTCTGGCAAAAATAATCCACCGCGCCGCAGGCTTTTAACACCTCCAGCGGCTTGTGGCAGTCCGGGCAGCGGGCTTCGACAACATACTCTTTCGCACAACGCTCGCAGCGGGCGCTATTGCCCTGCACAGCAAGCTGCGCATGGCACACGGGGCAATCAAATTCCATGGTGACTCCTGACGACGGGTATATCGCTTTATTTTATCACGGTTGCACAATCTGTGGCTGCTGCCAGTCATAATCCTTCAGCAGGTTACTCGCCCCCAGGCGGTCCGCCACCTTTAATTTTATTCACCCTGCATACTGAATCGGGACTGAGCAAAAGCATCATAGACCTGCTTATCGGTAAACGGCGGAAAAGTGGCCCGTTTAGCGGCATCAACCAGCGCGGCGCAATAGGCTTTATGAACTTCACTCGTTGTCACGCTATTCAGTTTCCCCTCATCGCTAAATCTCAGATGTATTGTGCATTTTTTTCCCGTCCAGCCGTAGCGATTGGATAACCGGGAATCAATAGACTCTTTTATCGCTCTCGCCTGTTTGCCATATTTATCGTCATCGCTGAAGCGTCCGGAGCTACAGCTCCCAAGCGCTGATGTTTTATGACAGTCAGAAGGATGAAACGGCGTACAGCTGCTGGCTAAAATAACCAAACCGACCATCACTATTGTTTTTTTCATATCCCTGCCCCCATCGTTTGACACGATTCTCCCTACGCTCATTTACCTGCGTTCTACTTTAGCGAAAAGGAACGCCGCTGCTTTGAATACTGCCGGGCTGGTTTGGCGCTGGCACCTCTACGCAAGGCGGCCCCGGCTTGAAATGAATGGTAATGATGTTATTGCTGGAAGGCTTCCCTTTGATGTATCGCCATTTTTCCATTGCGGCCCTGACTTCATTATCAAACATTCCGGAAGGATCTGAGCTTAATAACCGAACGTGAGTCACCCTCCCATTCTCATCAACGTCAAATTGCGCTTTAACCTGACCCGGTATCCCTTTTTTTTCGGCTTTCGCGGGATAAGCAGGCTTAACGCGCGGTTCAATCGGTTGTGATTCAGCGGCACAGGCTATGGGAATAAGAAACAGCATCAGGAGAGTTAAAAGGCTTTTCATTCTGACCTCATTGTCACAAAAATATTTATCCTCCCTGGTTTTTCTCACATTTATAACCCGGCCTCAAGCGAGTTTATTATTATTCTGCGCATGTACAATGGCGATAATAAAAAAGCCCGGCGGATGCGGGCTTTAGGTTTTTGATGCTGGCGGATAGCTTATTTGCTTTTCTTGATGTGCTTAATCAAGCGTTTACGCTTACGCATCTGGTTCGGCGTCAGGGTATTGCGTTTGTTGGCAAACGGGTTTTCCCCTTCCTTGAACTGAATACGAATCGGCGTGCCCATCACTTCCAGCGATTTACGGAAGTAGTTCATCAGGTAGCGTTTATAAGAATCCGGCAGATCTTTAACCTGGTTACCGTGAATAACCACGATCGGCGGGTTATAACCACCGGCGTGGGCATATTTCAGCTTCACGCGACGGCCGCGCACCAGCGGCGGCTGATGGTCTTCAGCAGCCATGGTCATGATGCGGGTCAGCATAGCGGTACCCACGCGACGGGTTGCGCTGTCGTACGCCTCGCGCACGGATTCAAACAGATTGCCTACGCCGCTGCCGTGCAGCGCGGAGATAAAGTGCACGCGGGCAAAGTCGATAAAGCCCAGACGGAAGTCGAGGGTCTCTTTCACCTGCTCTTTTACTTCCTGGCTCAGGCCGTCCCATTTATTGACGACAATCACCAGCGAACGACCGCTGTTGAGGATAAAGCCCAGCAGGGAGAGATCCTGATCGGAAATCCCTTCGCGCGCATCAATCACCAGCAGCACCACGTTGGCGTCTTCAATCGCCTGCAGCGTTTTGATCACCGAGAATTTTTCGACGACATCGGTAATTTTGCCGCGCTTGCGCACGCCTGCGGTATCGATAAGGACGTATTCACGCTCATCGCGCTGCATCGGGATGTAGATGCTGTCGCGAGTGGTTCCCGGCATATCGTAAACCACCACACGATCTTCACCCAGGATACGGTTGGTGAGCGTTGATTTACCCACGTTCGGGCGGCCCACAATCGCCAGCTTAATCGGCAGATCCTGCGGGTTAAAATCATCTTCCGGCTCTTCAAGCGCTTCGCCGTTCTGCTCGGCTTCGAACTGCGCCCAGTATGCCGCGTCTTCGTCCACTTCTTCCGGCGGGTTCACCTCGTCAACCCACGGCAGCAGCACGTGCTCGAGCAGGCTGGTGACGCCGCGGCCATGGGAAGCGGCGATAGGATAAATCTCGCCTAACCCCAGCGACCAAAAATCGGCAATCGCCTGATCGGCATCGATACCGTCAGTTTTGTTTGCCACCAGGAAAGTCGGTTTCTCACGGGAGCGCAGATGTTTCGCAATTGCCGAATCCGCCGGCATCAGGCCCGCACGCGCATCGACCATAAACAGCACCACGTCCGCTTCTTCAATCGCCAGCAGCGACTGTTCCGCCATTCGCGTTTCTACGCCATCTTCGGTACCGTCGATCCCGCCGGTATCGATACAGATAAATTCGCGGCCTTCCACTTCAGCACGACCGTACTTACGGTCACGAGTCAGCCCCGGGAAATCCGCGACCAACGCATCGCGAGTGCGCGTTAAGCGGTTAAAGAGCGTGGATTTTCCAACGTTAGGGCGCCCGACAAGCGCGACCACAGGTATCATGTTAAATGCCTCATACAAAAATCGATACAACGCCCGTTTTCACGGCGTTTTTAAAAAAGCCAAAACGGCCCCTGTCTGCCAGGGGCCGTTTCTCAAAAATAGACTACCGCTGTTGTTAACGCGTAATCGCGTACAGCGTGCCGTCTTTCGCCTGAATCAGCAGTTTGCCGTCAGCAACAACCGGATCGGTCAGGAAGCCTGAGCTGTCCACCTTCTGCTGAGCCACAAAGTGACCATCTTCAGGGTTGACCCAGTGCATATAGCCTTCGCTATCGCCAACAACCAGATTGCCATTATACAGCACAGGCGCAGTCAGCAGACGGTGCAGCAGATCGCTTTGCGTCCACAGCGTCACGCCGCCGTCGGTGGTGAGCGCCAGCAGACGGTCATTCTGGTCAACCAGGTAAATACGGTTGCCGTCGACAATGAAATCGTTCACTGAACCCAGCTCGCGTTTCCACATAATCTGGCCGCTGCGCAGATCCAGCGCCGTCAGGTTACCGTTGTAGGCCAGCGCGTAAATCACGCCGTTCACGATAACCGGCGTCGTGTCGACGTCGTTAAGCCGGTCGATTTCCGTCGGACCGGTCGCGGTAGAGATACGCTGCTGCCAAATCATCTGGCCCTGCTGCATCAGCACCGCGCTGACGCGACCGTTGTCGCCGCCCACAATAGCTGCGCCGTAGGCGGTAGCCGGAGCGGATTCGCCGCGCAGGGAGAGCGCTGGCATATCAAGGTTAACGGTCCATTTCACCGCGCCATCGGCTTCGTTCAGCGCCTGAAGCTGACCGTTAGTGGTATGAATCAGCACCATGCCGTCGCTGACGACCGGACGAGAAATCGCTTCACCCGCCACGCTCGCTTCCCACGCGACGGTACCGTCGCTGGTGTTCAGCGCATAAACTTTCGCTTTTTCGCTACCGATATAAACGTGGCCGCCGGAGACGGTCACGCCGCCGGAGAGCAGCGCAGGCGCGCGGGAGAACCAGCCGTCTTTCTCTGCCAGATTAACCGACCACACCTCTTTGCCGTCGCCTGAATTAAGGGCTTTAACGGTACCTTTACGATCGGCGGCATACACAACGCCATCAGCAAAAGCCGGGTGCAGATTAGAGTAGAATTCGCCAATACCGCCGCCAACGGAGGTGCTCCAGGAGGTGGACGGCGTAAACTGGTTTTCCACCGTCGGCAGTGGCGACATTTTCACCACATCTTCTTCGCTGTTAAACAGCGAACAGCCGCTCAATAAGGTAACGGAAAGCAGCCCTGGCAGAAGTAATTTACGCAATTGCATCGAGTCCCTCTCAGATGGACAAATTATTTATTTTCATACGCATCATTTCGCTGAGCGCCGGTGAGGCATCGCTTTTCGCGCCCGCTTCCCATGCTGCTTTCGCCCCTTGCTTATCGCCTTTGCTCAGCAGGATCTCGCCGCGCAGGTCAGCGACAATCGCGGTCCAGCCTTCGCCTTTTACGGCATCCAGGGTTTTCAGCGCGGCATCAGGCTGCTTAAGCTGCAGCTGGACGCGAGCAAGACGCATATTGATAACCGATTTCAGGTTATCATCAGAAGCGGCCGTAAGCCCCTGCTGAAGCTGCTTTTCAGCGTTCTGCAGGTCGTTTTTATCGACAAACTGCTGCGCCAGCTCAAGAGAAGCAAACGCACCATAGGTGTTTTTGCTGTCGGCGGCAAATTTCTGCGCAGCGTTCAGCGCTTCTGGTTTATCCGATTTGAGGGCGGAAATCGCATTTTCATAAGCCAGGGACGAGCCTCTGGCGGTATCCAACTGATGGGAGGTCCAGTAGCGCCAGCCAACCAGCGCGCCAACGCCCAAAATCACCCCAACGGCCAGCGCCTTGCCATTTTCAGCAAAGAAACGCTTCAGCGCGTCGACCTGATCGTTTTCGTTATTGTAAAGTTCCACGCAGTCCTTCTCCTGACTAATGATTCCCGGGAGATTAACCCAGAAGTGTGCGCAAATGCGCGGCAACGCTATCCTGCGTTACGGTAGTTTGCTCTCCTGAGCGTAAATCTTTCACTACCACGTTTCCGTCAGCGATTTCTGATTCGCCCAGCACCAGCGCAACGCGAGCGCCCCATTTATCAGCGCGCGCAAACTGCTTCTTAAAGTTGCCGCCGCCGTGGTTGGTCATCAGCTTAACGCCGGGTAACGCATCGCGTACCTGTTCAGCCAGACGCATTGCTGCGGACTGGGTGTCAGTTCCGGAGGCTACCAGGTATATATCGACAACAGGATCGGCTTTAAATTCCGGATTCACTGCCTGAACCAGTAAAACAAGACGTTCCAGCCCCATCGCAAAGCCGACGCCAGGGGTTGCGCGACCGCCAAGCTGCTCAACCAGACCATCGTAACGGCCGCCGGCGCAGACGGTGCCCTGGGAACCGAGGCTGGTGGTGACCCACTCAAACACGGTGCGGTTGTAATAGTCGAGACCGCGCACCAGACGCTGATTCACGGTATAGCGGATACCGGCATCATCCAGCAGCGCGCAAAGTCCCGCAAAATGCGCTCTGGACTCTTCATCAAGATAGTCGCCCAGCGTCGGGGCGTCGTTCAGCAGCGCCTGGACGTCCGGGTTTTTAGAATCCAGCACGCGCAGCGGGTTAGTGTACATGCGGCGTTTGCAGTCTTCGTCCAGCTTATCTTTATACTGCTCAAGATAGGCCACCAGCGCGTCGCGATAGTTAGCGCGAGCCTCCAGCGAACCGATAGAGTTCAGCTCCAGCGCAACGTGGCTGGAGATGCCCAGCTCGCGCCACCAGCGGGCGGTCAGCATAATCAGCTCGGCATCAATATCCGGCCCCTGCAGACCGAACGCTTCCGCGCCAATCTGGTGGAACTGGCGATAACGCCCTTTTTGCGGACGTTCGTGGCGGAACATCGGCCCGATATACCACAGGCGCTGTTCTTGATTGTACAGGAGACCATGTTCGATGCCGGCGCGTACGCAGCCAGCGGTACCTTCCGGACGCAGAGTCAGGCTATCGCCGTTACGGTCCTCAAAGGTGTACATCTCTTTTTCAACCACGTCGGTCACTTCGCCGATAGCGCGTTTGAATAACGGGGTCTGCTCTACAATCGGCAAACGGATTTCGCTGTAACCGTAGCTACCAAGCACCTGCTTCAGTGAGCCTTCAATGCGCTGCCAGAGAGCGGTTTCGCCCGGCAGATAATCGTTCATGCCACGGATGGCTTGAATGTTCTTTGCCACGTTTATTCTCTTTATATATACAAAAATGAACCCCGGCGCCTCGCGCCCGCAGGTTCAATCATACACGGGAAGCGTATCGCTTCCCAACACGTTATTTCGCTTCAACCTGCTGAATATCGATGCGACGCGCCTCATCAAGCATCGATGCTTTAGCGCGAATACGCGCTTCCAGCTGATCGATCATATCGTCGTTATCCAGTCTGTCTTTACGTACGCCGTCTTCGTACAGGCCGCTTTTCTTGTTGCCGCCGGTCACGCCGAGGGTGGAAACCAGCGCCTCGCCGGGACCGTTTACCACGCAGCCAATGATCGAAATATCCATCGGCGTAATGATATCTTCCAGCCGCTGCTCCAGCGCGTTAACGGTACCGATAACGTCAAACTCCTGACGTGAACATGTCGGACAGGCAATGAAGTTGATCCCGCGAGAGCGAATGCGCAGCGACTTGAGAATATCGAAGCCCACTTTGATCTCTTCAACCGGATCCGCCGCCAGAGAAACGCGCAGCGTATCGCCGATCCCTTCAGACAGCAGCAGGCCGAGGCCGATCGCGGACTTCACCGCGCCGCTGCGCGCCCCGCCCGCTTCGGTGATCCCGAGGTGCAGAGGCTGATCGATCTGTTTCGCCAGCAGGCGGTAGGATTCAACCGCCAGGAACACATCGGAAGCTTTCACGCTGACTTTAAACTGATCGAAGTTAAGACGATCGAGGTGATCGACATGGCGCATTGCCGATTCCAGCAGCGCCTGCGGGGTGGGTTCACCGTATTTTTCCTGGAGATCTTTTTCCAGAGAACCGGCATTCACCCCGATACGGATAGGGATGTTTTTATCGCGAGCGCAGTCCACCACCATGCGGATACGCTCTTCGTTGCCGATATTGCCCGGGTTAATGCGCAGGCAATCAACGCCGTATTCCGCTACCTTCAGGGCAATGCGGTAATCGAAGTGGATATCGGCAACCAGCGGTACGCTAACCTGCTGTTTGATAAGCTTGAACGCTTCCGCCGCATCCATCGTTGGTACCGAAACGCGCACGATATCCGCGCCAACGCGCTCAAGGGCTTTAATTTGATTTACCGTCGCCGCCACATCGGTGGTGCGCGTGTTTGTCATCGACTGTACGGCGATGGGAGCGCCATCGCCAATCGGCACATTCCCAACGTAAATTCGCTTTGATTTTCTACGTTGAATCGGAGCCTGGTTATGCATGAAAAATCTCCCGCGTTACCCGTCTGTTACTGCGCCGGTGATTGTTCGGCATTGAGGGTCAGACGTGCAACCTGGTTAGTTCTGATAAAACGACTCAAATCGACTGGTTTACCCAGATACTGTATCTGTACCGCCGCCGGGGCACCGATTTTCAGCTTATAAGGCGCCTGGCCGCTCAGATTGAGGTTACCGCCTTTACGCTGTAAACCGCTGAACAGCTTTTTACCGGTCGCATCGCTCACTTCCAGCCAGCAGTCGGCGGTAAAATTCAGCACCAGATCCTGGGCGGAGGCCGCCGCAGCGGTCACGTTTGCCTGGTCGGTCGGTAACGGCGAAGTTGCCGGCGCTGCCGCCGTATCGACGTTGGCCTGAGAAGGCGCGACAACGGCGTTATTCTCGGCCGGAGCCGGGGCCGGAGTCGACGCCGCTGGCGCCGGAGACGTTTCTACAGGCGCGCTGTTGGCGGCGGTATCCGGTGCAGAATTCGCCGATTGATTATCCAGAGGGATGCTTTGGCTGTTGCTATCGCCCGCATTCAGTTCGGCGGAGGATTGATCGGCCATCGTGGAGATCTCGTCCTGCTGCGCTTTGTGGTCCTGCCACCACCAGGCGCCGCTGAGGCCAATCACCACGAACAGCACCAGCCAGGTAAAGCTCATTAGCCAGCCGTCGCGCTTTTTACGGCGTTTACCCAGCGAGAAGCTCTGCATGGGGGCAACTTTCGCCGCCCGGATCGGAGCCTGCTTGGCCATCATCGGCAGCAGCTCTTCTTCAGGAATGTGCACAAGGCGGGCATAAGAGCGGATATAGCCGCGCAGGAAGGTTGAAGCAAGATCGGCGGGTGCCTTATCGTCTTCAATATCACGAACCGTGGAAACCTTCAGGCATAAGCGTTCAGCCACCGCCTGCTGGCTGAGCCCGAGTTGTTCGCGGGCATTACGCAGACGCGCGCCCGTGGTGTTTGCTTCTTGATGGTCTTGAGTGGCTTCAGTATTCATTCGCTACAACTACTGGTACGTGAAATTTAAAATTCAGCGCCGGTGACCCCGCGCCGCGAGACATCTGCTCAACGTCAGACAAACAGTATAAGTCCGTATGACCTGGTATCACAGAGACTTATCAATATTGAATGCTAAGCGGTTGTTGTACCGCTACATACTGCCTCAAAGTCGACAAAAACGCACCGTAATTATTAACCACAACAGCGTATTTCGCCCGGCGATTCCACATAAATATGCAGCGCACCGCCAGGGCTGTGCGCTGCATCATTGATTATCAGACCGCCTTCACGTCGATGGCTTCGCCCTGCATACGTTTACGCAGCGTACGCTTGGTACGGTCGATAACGTCGCCGGCCAGCTGACCGCAGGCGGCATCAATATCGTCGCCGCGGGTTTTACGCACGATCGTGGTGAAACCATACTCCATTAACACCTTGGAGAAACGGTCGATACGGCTGTTGGAGCTACGGCCATACGGCGCGCCCGGGAAGGGGTTCCATGGGATCAGGTTGATCTTGCACGGCGTATCTTTCAGCAGCGCGGCCAGCTCGTGCGCATGCTCGGTGCCGTCGTTGACGTGATCCAGCATGACGTATTCGATAGTGACGCGTCCCTGGTTGGCGTTGGACTTCGAAATATAGCCACGCACCGAGTTCAGGAAGGTCTCAATATTGTATTTCTTGTTGATCGGCACGATTTCATCACGAATGGTATCGTTCGGCGCGTGCAGAGAGATGGCCAGCGCGACGTCAATCATATCGCCAAGCTTATCGAGCGCCGGCACCACGCCGGAAGTGGAGAGCGTGACGCGACGTTTAGAGAGACCAAAGCCGAAGTCGTCGAGCATGATCTCCATGGCCGGCACCACGTTAGTCAGGTTCAGCAGCGGCTCGCCCATCCCCATCATCACCACGTTGGTAATCGGACGTACGCCGGTGGTCTTCACCGCGCCGACGATTTTCGCCGCGCGCCAGACCTGGCCGATAATTTCCGAAACCCGCAGGTTGCGGTTAAAGCCCTGCTGGGCCGTAGAGCAGAATTTACACTCCAGCGCGCAGCCCACCTGGGAAGAAACGCACAAGGTGGCGCGATCGTCTTCCGGGATATACACGGTTTCGACGCGCTGATCGCCAACGGCAATCGCCCACTTAATGGTACCGTCGCTGGAGCGCTGCTCTTCAACGACTTCCGGGGCGCGAATCTCCGCGACTTCCTTTAATTTGCCGCGCAGAACTTTGTTGATATCGGTCATCTCATCAAAGTTATCGCAGCAGTAGTGATACATCCATTTCATCACCTGATCGGCGCGGAAAGGCTTTTCGCCCATGTTTTTGAAAAACTCGCGCAGCTGCTGACGATTCAAATCCAGCAGGTTGATTTTGGCATCTTTGTTCGGCACCGTCAGAGCGGCGCTATCAGGTGTGACTATTTGTTCAGACATAATTGATTCCGGCCTCGTTATTACACGTTATGGCCCCTGGAGGGTTGAAAAAAGAAACGCCCCGGGAGCGACTGCTCATCCGGGGCGCTGTATTCTACAAATTCTGGTCCATCAATACCACGTTTGCACGCAGCAATGATGAAAAAATCTGTAACTGCCTGGCAGATCCTCTAAGGATTTTCGATTGTCGCAAGGCGGTAAGCAAGCGAAGCCCCGGGAGCAAAGATAAGCGACCGGGGTGAACGCGCGCAGCCAACACCGCGATAGTCGAAAAGACGACGAGGATGGGTATCTCCAAAGTATTTTACGTCACGGCGAGGCGGCGAATTCGCAAATCCCGGGAGCATAGATAACTATGTGACCGGGGTGCGCGAATGAAGCCAACAAAGCGGTGGCGTGAAAGACGCGGGAGATTAGCGGGTGCGCGGACAAACCTCGCCTTCAGCAAAGAAAAACGCGATCTCGCGCGCAGCGGATTCAACGGAATCGGAACCGTGGGTGCCGTTCTCGGTGAAGCTGTCAGCGTAGTCTGCGCGCAGGGTACCCGCCAGCGCGTTCGCCGGGTTGGTTGCGCCCAGCAGGTCACGATGACGCTGAACCGCATTTTCGCCTTCCAGCACGGAAACCACGATCGGGCCGGAAGTCATGAATTCAACCAGACCGTCAAAGAACGGGCGACCTTCGTGCTCAGCATAGAAGCCGCGAGCCTGCTCAACGGTCAGATGCAGCATTTTGGTGCCAACAATTTTGAACCCTGCAGCTTCAAAGCGAGAAAAGATGCCGCCAATAACGTTTTTTGCCACCGCGTTTGGTTTGATGATGGAAAAAGTACGTTCAATAGCCATGATAACCTCTTTATATATGTTGTTCTGTTTTGCAGATGAGCAGATGAGACCGATAAATACGGCGCGAATTATAATCATCATCTAAGGCGATTGCCTATGTGTTTAGGTAACATTTTTTTAAAAAAAAGCGACCTTAAACAACAAATCCCGCCAATTAAGGCACGTTACGTTTATTGCACGGTGAAGTTCGCGGCAACAATTTGCCCCGCCTCGTCCATCACCACCAGCTGATAACGGTCAGGGCGATCGATGTTAAGGGTCGCGCTGGCGCCTTCCGCCGACAGAGGCTCACCGTTAAGAAACCACCAGCGGCGCCCTTCCCCGCCGGTCGTTTGCAGCGGCAGCATCACCTTTTGCTCGCCGGGCAGCCGTTTAACCACCGCGCCTTCACGAAGACCGGAGAGCACCAGCGGAGCGGCATCAGCGGTTTGCACCGGCGGACACGCCGCCGAAACCGCAGGCAGCCTTACGCGACGCCGTTCGCCTGCGGGTAGCCAGGGTTCAAGCGGCAGCGGCCAGACGTCGAGGCTTTTCTCTACCGCGCCGGGGCAATCTGCCGCCACCCGCAGCCCTTTCTCATTCAGCCACACCGGGAAGCGAATCCCGCGAATACCTTCCTGGCCGGGCAGCAGCAGGGTCGGCGGCTGGCTCTCATCGAGCAGCCAGGTGGCCAGCCGTCGGCGGCAGTTCGCGTCGCCCGCGGGTAAATTCTGCCCGCCGGGCCAGCAAACCGTCCCGGCGCTGACCGACGACGGGCGAGGGTCGGCAGGCAATCCGCCGCGGCTCATCGCCGGGCGCGCCAGCAGCATATTATTCACCTGGTTCAGCAGCGGCACCGCGCTGGCGAAGCCAAACTGCCCGACGACCGGCGTGCCGTCGGGTCGCCCGGTCCAGATACCTATCAGATAGCGGGCGTTCACGCCGATCGCCCAGGCATCGCGGTAGCCGTAGCTGGTTCCGGTTTTCCACGCCAGCGGCACCACCTGCACCAGCGACGCATCGGGCACCGGCTGCGCTTCGCCGGCCAGTATGCGCCGCACGATCCACGCGGCGCCCGGCGACAGCAGCGGCCTCTCAACCAGCGGTGAGTCTGGCGTGATGCGCAATTGTCCCGCCTTACCATGGCGGGCAAACGCGCTGTACGCCGCCACGATATCCGCCAGACGCGCGCCGCCTCCGCCGAGGATCAGCGACAGATTCGGCTCCGCGCCGGCGGGCAGCATCAGCGGTAATCCGGCATTGCGTAGCCTGGCGGCAAAACGCTTCGGCTCGTAGGCCTCCAGCACCTGCACTGCCGGAAGGTTCAGCGAGCGAACCAGCGCGTCGCTGGCGCTCACCGGCCCGTGAAAACCGCTGTCAAAATTCCCCGGCCGGTAGTCGCTAAACCGTCGCGGCACATCCTGTAACAACGAAGCCGGATGGATCAGCCCCTCATCCAGCGCCATACCATAAACAAACGGTTTCAGAACCGAGCCCGGGGAGCGGATCGCCGAGACCATATCAATATGACCAAAGCGGCTATCATCGTTGATATCCACCGACCCTACCCAACCGCGCACCTTCATATTGGTATGGTCAACTACAATCATCGCTAAAGAGCTGCGCGGCGGCAGGCGCGATTTCCAGTTCAGCGCCAGGTCTTCCAGCTGCCGCTGCAGTCCGGCATCCAGCGTCGTTACCACCTTCTCTGCGCGGCTGCTCGCCAGCGCGCGGCGGGCAAAAAGCGGCGCCAGCTGCGGCATCTGCCGCGGAAAGAGCCAGACGGGCTCTTCGATAGCTTCTCGTACCGGCTGCGCCGGCCACACGCCCTGATTTTCCATCCGCAGCAGCACTTTATCGCGCGCCGCCTGCGCTCGCTCCGGCCAGCGATCCGGACGCAGCCTGCTCGGCGCCTGCGGCAGTACCGCCAGCAGCGCCGCTTCGCCATAGCTAAGCTGCGCGGGCGGTTTACCGAGATAGGCCCAGCTGGCTGCGCCTATCCCCTGCAGCGTACCGCCGAACGGCGCCCGGTTGAGGTAGAGCGTGAGGATCTCGCTTTTTGACAGATGCCACTCCAGCTGCAGCGCGCGCCATAGCTGACGCAGCTTGCCGCCGAAGGTTCGGGGATGCGGATCGAGCAGGCGCGCCACCTGCATGGTCAGGGTGCTGCCCCCAGAGATCACCCGCCCGGAAGTGAGATCCTGCCAGGCGGCGCGAACGATCGAGAACGGATTAACGCCGGGGTGATCCCAGAACCAGCGATCTTCATACTGGATCAGCGCCTGTAAATAGCGCGGCGAAACGTCAGCCAGGGTCACCGGATAGCGCCAGACGCCCTGCGCGTCGGCGAAACGCCACAGCGGCGTCCCGTCTTCCGCCACCACCACTCGGGCAGGCGTCACCTCGCGCAGCGGCAGCGGCCACAGGCGATCGGCGGCCAGCAGCAGCAGCCACAGCAAAAAAATAAACGCCGCCAGCCAGCGCCAGCGGCGTTTAATGCGCTTCAGTGCCCGCATTTAGGGTACAACGGTGAGCGGTCCGCTGGCCGCGCCGGTTGCCCGCCACTGCGGCACGTACATTGACTCGACCTGCGGCTGCGGTACCTGATAGGTGCCCGGCGTCACCGCGCGCGCCAGATAAACCAGCGTCACCGGCTGGCCTTCATTGATAGCCACCGCGGCGACGAAGCGATCGTCGCGAAACTCAATGTGCTGAATATCGGCCTGCTGCATCTGGTTAAGCAGATTCTGCACCACCTCGCCGTTCTCCTGCAGGCTGGCGCTGCTGTTGGCCAGATTCTGGTTTTCCAACTCCAGCCCCGCCGGGAGTAAATCCACCACCAGCGCGTCCGGGACGTTACGCTTAGCCGTCACTTCCAGCTTCACCAACACCAGTTCGCCGCTGCGCAGCGAAGAGAGCGATTTCTGCTGGCCCTGGGTATCGAAAATTTGCCGTTCAATGCCAAGCACGTTGCCCCCCGGCTGCGGCGCGTTCTGCGGATAGCCGCTGCTGTCGAGACGGAGCCACAGCGGCTGCTGGCCGGTATTGGTCACCTGCAAGGCCGCCAGCTGGTCGCCGGTCAGGTTGCGGGTTTGCGCTTTCTCGCCGGAGAGCGGTTCGGCCTGCACGGAGGTTTGCGCCTGCCAGCTGCCGGGGAGATCCTGCAGCGTACGCCCGGCCAGGAACAGGGCGTTACTCTCCTGCGTCGAGAGCCAGCGCTGGCCGTAGGCTTCGTCCGCCAGATGGCTGAGCAGCGTATTTTGCGCTTCCGGCAGCAGTTTGTTCTCCTCCAGCAGCGCCAGCTTCAGCGCATCATCGCGCAGCTCGCTGCCGTAATCGCCGAGCCAGCGGTTCGCGTCCTGCCGCGGCGTCGTCAGCGCCAGCTTCAGGGCTTCGTCGCCGCGCGGCGCATCGCCCATCAATTTCAGGGCCACGCCCAGCTGCAGCAGCGGCAGACCGGAACGCGCCTGGTCGTGACGGCTCCAGATTTCGCGCAGCGCGCCGAGCGGCGCTTTCTGCTGCCGGGCCAGTACCAGCGCGGCGTAGGCCTGAGCGGCAAAGCGGCTGGCCTGGGCATCATCGCTATAGCGGACGGACATCAGCCCCGGCTCCTGTAAATAACGCAGCAGGCGCTGGTTGCCGTTATTGACGGCGTTCGTTGGTACGCTGTAGCCCTGCTCGCCCGCCCGGACGAGGAAGTCCATCGCGTAGGCGCTCAACCAGTACTCCTCCGGCCCTTCTTTATCCCACAGGGCGAAACCGCCATCATCGCGCTGCATCTGCAGCAGACGAGAAATGCCGATATCCACCGCCGCGCGTCGCTTTTCATCGCTATCGCCGCCGATCCCCAGGGCTTTAAGCTGGGCGGCGTTGGTATAGAGCGACGGGAACAGCCCGCTGGTGGTCTGCTCCAGGCAGCCGTAAGGATAGGCTTTCAGGTCGCGTATATAGCGCGCCAGGTTCAGCGGCGGCTTGCCGCTGAACACCAGCTGCCCCTGCAACGTGGCCGGCGAGAAGCCCTCACTTTGCGCCGCCGGAGCCTGCCAGCTTTCACCCGGCTGGAGGACAGCGCCGGAATTCACGGTTTGCGCCGGGAAAGCCGGACGCACGCCCAGCTGCCACTGCTTCTGCATCGGCGCGAAGGTTTCACCCGGCAGGTTCAGGCCGCTGATGGTGGCATTCACCTGACCATCGCCAAAGCCTTGCTGCGCGCGAACCGGCACAAACAGGGTGCTGCGCGCGCCGGGAGCCAGATGCACCGGCGGTATTTCTCCCCCTTCAAGCTGCAGCAGACCGCTGGCGGCCAGCGCAACGTTGAGGGTCTGCGGCTTATCGGTCAGATTGCTGAGATCCAGCGCCAGGCGAGTGGTATCTCCGCTGGCGAGGAAGCGCGGCATATTCAGCTCGGCAATAACCGGCGCCGCCACGATCGTTTTTCCTTCGCTGCTGCCAAAATCCTCTGCGGTCCACGCCTGGGCCATAACCCGCAGTTCGCCGTTAAAGTCGCCAATCGGCAAAGTCACCGTCCCTTCGCCTTTCTCATCCAGCACCACCGGCTGCGCCTGCTGAGCGATAATCGTCACGTGATTAACCGGCGGTTTGCCGCCGCGTTTGAGTTCATCACCGTCGCCGCCGAAGCGCAGGCTGGCGAGTCTCCCCTGCCCTTCGATCACCTGACCATAGATATCGTAAATATCGGCGCCGTAGCGTTTCTGGCCAAAGAAGGCGTTCCACGGATCCGGCGTTGCATAGTCGGTGATATTGAGTACGCCGCTATCGACGGCGGAGAGCAGCATGTTAACCTGTTTCGGCGTCTCGCCTCCTTTGACGCTGGCCTTAACGTTGACCGTTAGCGGCTGGTTGGGGCGCATTTTATCCGGCGCTTCCAGCGTCAGGTTCAGACGGCGATTTTCATCGCCAAGCGGCAGATGCAGCAGACCCACCGCCCGTTTTGGCGTCGCGGACTGGGATTTATCCCCCGGACGAATCACCAGGGTGCTGAGGTAGAGGTCGTGACGATTCCACGCTTTATCCACCGGGATCGATAACTCCATCCCTTCCGCCGGGACGTCAATCTCCTGCCACCACAGCGGCCCTTCGCTTGATTCCACCAGCGCGTAGCCTTTACCGGCTGCCGGAGCGGCGATATGCAGCTTGATCGTATCGCCCGGTTTATAGGTCGGTTTGTCCAGCTTCATGGTGACGCGGTCCGGACGCGCCGCCCCCTGGCCATCGCTGTTATCCTGCCAGCTGTATCCGGCCCAGAAGCGCGCGCTGCTGACCGCATCATCCGGCCCTTTAACTTCCAGGCGATAAGAACCCCACTCGACCGGGAAGCTCACTTTCGCCGTTTGTCCGGCTGAAATATCCAGCGACTCCTCGCCTTCCTGAAGATCTTTTTGATCGAACTGCGACTGCCAGCCTTCGCTCTCGGACCAGTTCCAGTAGTAATCGCGGCGTTCGCGAATCAACCGAACCTGCAGCCCGGAGACCGCTTTCTTCTCACCTTTGGCGTCGGCATACACAATCTCAAACGCGGCGGTGCCGTTTTCATCCACCACCGGCTGCTTGATAGTGCTGTCGGTGCGATAGTCGTAAACCTCTTTCAGGGCAAATTCCGGTCGGATACCCGGCAGCGTTTCGGCCGGCCAGATCGGCTGCCTGACGGTGCGCGTGACCGGTCTGCCGCCGGACTCCAGCAGGCTGGCCTGCAGGATCACCTGCAGCGGCGAGCGACTCTCCTGCCACTGGCTGGCGGCGGTGACTTCCGCATGTCCGCGATCGTCCAGGGTGGTCTGCACTTCATCCAGGCTGCGGGAAAGGTTCTCTTCGGCAATGTCGCCAAACTGGAAGCCCGGCAGCGCAGGCACCGCATCGCGCAGCGGACGCAGGAACAGTTTACCCTGCAGCGAGTTGCCGCTGGCCGGCGCGCCGTACAGATACGCCCCGCTCACGGCAAAGCTGACATCCGCAGCCGGCGAAACCGGGGCATTTTGCGCCGTGAGATTCAGCGCCATGCGCTCAGGCATAAAATCTTCAACGTGAAAATCCCACTCGCGCGGCTGGTTGTCGCCGGTGCTGGCGCGAATGTGCCACATCCCGGTCGCCGCGCCGCTATCGAGCGGATAAGTCAACTGATACAGGCCGTTAACCGGTTTGCTGACCGTCGAACGAATAACCTGGCCATCCGGCTGCACGACTTCCAGCTTCACCGGCTGCTCGGGGAGCGGTTTACCGTCACTATCGCGCAGTAGCGCGTTGAGAATAACCGTTTCGCCCGGACGATAGAGATCCCGTGGGCCAAACATAAATAGCTGCTTGCTGAAGCCCGGCGCGCCGGCGATGGAAAATTCAGCCAGGTCCAGCGCCGGAAGTTTGAGATCCAGCAGAGTGGTTTGCCCGTCCTTACGCGCCAGCAGCAGCGCCGCTTCTTTGTCCGTTTGCAGCGTCACGTGCCCCTGAGCGTCGCTCTTCGCCTGCGCCAGGGTTTGCCCTTTGGCGTTCAGCAGCTGCACATCGATACCGGACTGCGCCGCGCCGTTTTCCAGGCTCTGGGTAAAGACATCCAGCCGGTTGTGGTAGCGGTGCGCGGATACGCCGATATCGCTGAGGGTGAACAGCGTCGCGGCGTTGCTATAGCTGTAGCGGCCCGCCTGGTTCATCACCGCGATATAGACGCCCGGCTCCTGCAACGGCTTGATATCCGCCAGCGGCAGCAGCAGTTTTTCGCGCGTATTGCGCGCCGGGTTAAGGTCAAAACGGCCGGTGTAGACCAGATCGGCCATCTTCAGCAGCTCGTCCGACTCCCAGTTGCTCAGGGAATTGCGGTATTCCCATTGGCTGACGAAGGCGGAGAGCGATTCAGGTTTGATGCGGAAAAAATTGACGTCGATGTTATCGACATTCAGCGCCATCACCGGCAGTCCGGCCACCACTTTCCCCGGCAGCAGCGAGCCGCGGCTGGCAAAGCCGATGCTCGGGGCGATATCGCGGGTGGTAATGGTTTTTTCAACGCTGCTGTCTAAGGTCGCTTTATTCAGCGCGGTCAGGGTGGGGTCAAGCGAAACGATCAGCTCGCGTTTTGGCTCAAGATGGCGTAGACGCAGCTCTTTAAGGTTGGGCGCCAGCTCCCATGCCCCATCGACTTTGCCGCTTTTTTTGTCGACCAGATGCACGCTGCGGGAGAAATCCTGATCCGGCTGCAGAGGAATAGAGAAGGTCAACACCAGCGTCGCCGCGCCGTCGAGCTGAACCTCAGAAGCATCCAGCAGCGTTAACGCTTTGCCTTTGCTTTTTTCAGCCAGCGCCGCCAGCTGGGCGCTGTCCGGCTTTGCGGGCGCGCTATCTGACGCCGCGGATGGCGCCGACGCGACCGCCTGCGGTTTGCCGCTGTCGTCACAGGCGGTCAACGATAGCGCGGTAAGTAGCGCCAGAGATAGCGCCGCCAAACGAAATGGTTTCATCCTTCTAACCCCTCGGCCCGCAGGCCAGATAATTTCAGTGAACACATTATTATGCGTTAACGGCAGAATTACCAATAGCGCGCTAGCAAGCAATATTGGTAGGGACCACGGATAGCTGGAGTGGATTAATTTAGCGGATATACCGCGCTACGATTTTTCTTATATCAACTTTTAATATGCTCAGCTATCAATACTTTTTATTCTGAAATCCCACTCTCTCCGCCCATATAAATTGACAAGGCGTGCGCTTTCTATTTATTGTTCGGGATATCATTGCCTTTAAAATATAAATTATTACGCCGGCGATGGTATTGACTGTACGTTCCAGCGTTTACCAGATAACACAACATCAACCCATCTCATATCAATATATATGAGATTAATAATATGGAAGTTATTTATGTCTCAGATGGTCGCACTGTCGATTATTATTTTAATTCTTTATATCGGCGACGTTGTTTCAACCCGCACAAAAGCCTGGATTCCCTCCGTATTTGTCTGTGCGGTCCTGTTTTTAATCGGGTACTGGACATTTTTCCCGGCAGATATTATCAGCCGGGCCGGAATCGGCACGCCGGTTGCCATAATGCTGATGTATCTGTTAATCACCAATATGGGCACCCTGCTGTCGCTAAAAGAGCTGGCGCAGCAGTGGAAGACCGTAGTCATCTCCCTCGCCGGCATTGCCGGGATCGCGGCGGCGGTCTTTGCGGTGAGCCTGGCGCTGTTCGACCGCAACACCGCTCTGGTCACCATTCCTCCGCTGGTCGGCGGTATCGTCTCATCGCTGATTATGTCTCAGGGCGCGAGCAGCGCCGGACTGGTCGACCTGTCGGTTTTTGCCATTTTGATTTACGTAATGCAGGGGTTTGCGGGATATCCGCTCACCGCCATCATGCTGCAGCGCGAAGGTAAAACGCTGCTTGCCCGCTACCGCAGCGGCGAGCACCGACCCGATGACATCGCCGGTGAGCACGCGATGCTCACCGTTGGCGAGGAGAAAATGCCGCGCCTGTTCAGTAAAATCCCCGTTAGCTACAACAGCAACTACTTTAAATTCCTGCGGCTGGCGCTGGTCGGCTGTCTGGCCTGGCTTGTCGCCGATCTCGCGAAGCCGATAGTGAATATCAGCCCCTTCGTGCTGTGCCTGTTTTTTGGCGTGGTGTTTACCTCGTTAGGCTTTCTTGAAAAGCATATGCTGCATAAGGCGAACGGCTTTGGCTTCGCTATTATGGCATTGATGCTATTTATCTTTGATACCTTAAACAAAGCCACGCCGGAGATGCTGCTGCGCCTGCTTTTCCCGATGGTGGTGTTAATCGCCACGGCGGCGATCGGGATGTTTGTTGTCTCCTGGCTGGTCGGGAAACTGCTTGGCGTCAGCGGCCCAATGGCTTTCGCCATCTCATTGACCGCGCTGTACGGTTTCCCCGCCGACTATATTATTACCAACGAGGCCATTAACGCCCTCACCCACGATGAAAAAGAGCGCCAGATGCTGACCCACCATATGCTGGGCCCGATGCTGGTCGGCGGATTCGTCTCCGTCACCATGGTGTCGGTGGTGTTAGCCGGAATTCTGGTCGGCTATCTGACCCCCGCTATCGGCTGAGCGCGTTGAATTTTTAGCAAATGATGGAGCCATTGATGATTAACCCTGACATCACCGCGATTATCGCCAGAGAAGAACAGGCGATGATCGCTTTTCGTCGCGACCTGCACGCCCATCCGGAACTTCCCTGGGAGGAGAAGCGCACCACGGATCGCGTCGCCGCCGGACTGGAGGCCATCGGTATCCCTTACCGCCGGACGCATCCTACCGGAATCATCGCCGACATCGCCGGCGGCCAGCCGGGTAAAACCGTGGCTCTGCGCGCCGATATGGATGCGTTACCGGTGGTGGAGCTGAACGATCCGCTCGACTATAAATCACAACCCCCCGGGAAAATGCACGCCTGCGGCCATGACGCCCATACCGCCATGCTGCTGACCGCCGCCCGTGCGTTATATGACGTCCGCGAGCAGCTGGCAGGCAACGTCCGGCTGATCTTTCAGCCTGCGGAAGAGATTGCCGAGGGGGCGAAGGCGATGATTCAGCAGGGGGCTATCGATAACGTGGATAACGTTTTCGGGATGCATATCTGGTCCGGCACGCCGTCCGGCAAAATCTCCTGCAACGTCGGTTCCTCCTTTGCCTCAGCCGATTTGCTGAAAGTGACCTTCCGCGGCCGCGGCGGCCACGGTTCGATGCCGGAGGCCTGCGTCGATGCGGCGGTGGTCGCTTCCGCTTTCGTGATGAATCTGCAGGCTATTGTGGCGCGAGAAACCTCCCCGCTGGAGTCCGCGGTAGTCACCATCGGCAAAATGGATGTCGGCACGCGCTTTAACGTCATTGCCGAGAACGCCGTTCTTGACGGTACCGTGCGCTGCTTCAGCCTGGAAGCGCGCCAGCGCCTGGAAACGGCCATTACCCGCTATGCCGAGCATACCGCCGCGGTATATGGGGCGACCGCTCAGGTTGACTACTGCTACGGTACGCTACCGGTGATCAACGAAGAGCGCAGCGCGCTGCTGGCGCAGTCGGTTATCCGCGACGCGTTCGGCGATGGCGTCCTTTTCAATGAAAAACCGACCACCGGCGGAGAAGATTTTAGTTTTTATATGCAAAATATCCCCGGCGCCTTTGCGCTGCTCGGCTCGGGCAATAAAGAGAAAGGCAGCGACTACGCGCACCATCACGGCTGCTTTAATATCGACGAGCAGGTGATGAAAAGCGGCGCTGAACTGTACGCGCAGTACGCCTGGCGCTACCTGCAGCAAAACGCGTTTTAAGCCAACCCTCCCCCGACGCCGCTCGGGGGAATATCACATTCCCGCCGCCTCTCCTTGAAAATGCCTTGTCGATATCGCAAAAAACAACAACAATCACTCTATTGTTGATGACACGGAGGCACTCATGTCTACCTCGTTTTTTGTCGCTGCCGACTGGCTGGCAGAGCATATTGATGACCCGGAAATCCAGATTATCGACGCGCGGATGGCCCCCCCGGGACAGGAAGAGCGCGATCTTAACGCTGAGTATCAGGCAGGCCATATTCCCGGCGCCGTCTTTTTCGATATCGAAGCCCTCTCTGACCACACCAGCCCGCTGCCGCACATGATGCCGCGCGCGGAGGCGTTTGCCGTCGCCATGCGCGAACTTGGCGTCAGCAGCGATAAGCATCTGGTGGTATACGATGAAGGCAATCTCTTCTCCGCGCCGCGCGCCTGGTGGATGCTGCGCACGTTCGGCGTTGAAAAGGTGTCGATTGTCGCCGGTGGGCTGGAGGGCTGGCGCCGCGATGGGCTACCGCTGGAGCAGGGCCTCCCCGAACTGCCGGAAGGTGATTTTGACGGCCGCGTCGATCCGCTGGCGATCAAGCGCTTGACGGATGTGCTGCTGGTCAGCCACGAAGGATCGGCGCAGATCGTCGATGCGCGCCCGGCAGGACGCTTTAATGGCCAGGTGGCAGAGCCGCGACCGGGACTGCGCAGCGGGCATATTCCCGGCGCGCTAAACGTACCGTGGACGGAACTGGTGATTAACGGCGAACTGAAAACCACCGATGAACTCAACGAGATCTTCGCGCGTCAGGGCGTCGATTTTGAACGGCCGATTATTGCCAGCTGCGGCTCCGGCGTAACGGCGGCGGTCGTCGTGCTGGCGCTCACCACCCTCGGCGTTAACGGCGTTAGCCTGTACGACGGCTCATGGAGCGAATGGGGCGCGCGGACGGATTTGCCGATTGAACCGGCGCAGTAGGCAGTAAAGAGAACAACGGGGGCCTGAGCCCCCGTTGAGTTAAATAATCCGATTGTGCTTAAAGTCGCGCAGGAAGCTGCCCCAGCGCTTTTCATAAAACGGCGTGATGTGGGCGATCATAAAGTGGCTAATCCCCTTTTCCCCCTCCACCACCTGACAGATATCAATCGGCTCGTCGCCGGGAAGCGTATCGGTCGCCACGCTGCCGGTCGCCTGAATAACCTCCTCAATATCGCCTTCCGCTTCAATGCCAATCAGCAGGTTGGCTGGCGCATCGGCGCTGTCTTTGATAGAGCATAAAAACGCGCGCTTCACCGTTTTCAGGGTCTTAAACAGCGCGGTCAGCGAGTCCACCATCTGCGCGGGCGGCTCGGCAACCTCAGACAGCAGCAGCGACTCTCCGCCTTCAAGCACGGTCTGGGTGCTGAGCGGGCTGCCCTCTTCCCCCAGCAGATGGCTAATCTCACGCGGCGCAAACTCTTTGCCGGTGGCGAGTTTGGCATTGAGATAGAGCGTTTCGCCGAGGGTCATGGCGAACAGCGTGCGCACCGGCATCACCACAAAAGACTGTTCGTCCTCAACGGCCTGCTGCAGCGCTTCCAGCGAGGTGAAAAAAGGAATGACCGATGTGCCATCATCTTTTTCCCAGTGCTGCAGATCCAGCACGCTGTCTTCAACGACCTGCTCGCCCTGAGCGGCGGCTCCGGGTACCCACACGGTAGCTTCCAGCAGCGTACGGAAAAACGCCGGACGATGGCCTGGCTCGGTAGCCGCCTTCTCCAGCAGGGTTTCTAGCTCATTTTTAGTTTCGGACATAGTAGTTCCACAACGAAAATCCCCTCACCCCGGCTCTCTCCACGAAGGAAGCGGGAGAAAGCCGAACGTGACCTCCCCCTGAAACATCAGGGGGAGGGTCAGGGGAAAGGGTTATTCCGCGGTCAGCAAATTAGCAATAGTGCGCACGCCGAGGCCGGTCGCGCCCGCCGACCACTGCTCAACCGCAGATTTGCGGTAGGTCGCCGAGCAGTCGATATGCAGCCAGCCTTCATGATAATTCTCCACGAAGTGGGACAGAAAGCCCGCCGCGGTGCTGGCGCCGGCCGGATAGGCCGCGCTGCCGGTATTGTTCAGTTCAGCAAAGTTGGACGGCAGCTGGCCGCGGTGGAACTCAGCCAGCGGCAGGCGCCAGAAAGCTTCGTTTTCAGCCTGCGCGCTCGCCAGCAGGCGATTCGCCAGCGCATCATCAAAGCTGAACAGCGCGTGATAATCATTGCCCAGCGCGGTTTTCGCCGCGCCGGTCAGCGTGGCGGCATCGATGATCAGCGCCGGCTTTTGCGCCGAAGCATTGATCAGGCCGTCCGCCAGCACCAGGCGACCTTCCGCATCGGTGTTCATGATTTCCACGGTTTTGCCGTTGCGATAGTGAATAATATCGCCCAGTTTGAAGGCGTTACCGCTAATCAGGTTATCGGCGCAGCACAGATACAGCTTCACGCGCTTGTTCAGGCCGCGCGTGATGGCGAACGCCAGCGCGCCGGCCACCGTCGCCGCGCCGCCCATATCGGACTTCATCGAGTCCATAAACGCGCTCTGCTTGATGCTGTATCCGCCGGAGTCAAAGGTGATGCCTTTACCGACCAGGCAGGCGTACACCGGGGCTTCTTTGTCGCCGGTTGGGTTATAGTCCAGCGCCAGCAGGACCGGCGGACGCTCGGAGCCGCGGCCGACGGTGTGGAGGCCCAGGTAGTTCTGTTCGCGCAGATCTTCGCCCTTGGTGATGCGATAAGAGACGTTATCGCAGGCCACGCTGCACAGCAGGTCTACCGCACGCTGCGCCAGCTGTTCCGGCCCCAGCTCTTCCGCCGGGGCGTTGATGGTGTCGCGGACCCAGTCAATAATGGTCAGGCGGTTATCCAGTTCGCTTTTCTGCGCATCGTCGAGGGCCGGCCACTCCACTTTGCGGCTGCCTTTCGGGCCTTTATAACCGGCCCAGAACGCCCATGCGCGATCGGTATCCCAGCCCTTGCCGTCAAGCGCGACATGTTTGATGCCCATGCCGTCAATTTTTCGCGCCGCGCGCTGAATCAAACCGAGGTCGTCTTTGCCGTTCAGATGCAGGGCGATGCCGTCGTTATTAATGCTGTAAGATGCTTTTTCTCCCCAGCGCGCATCGGCTGGCTGAGCGGTAAGCGTAATTTTCATAGCTTCGGTCATTATCATTATCCTTCTTAGCAAACGGGCCGCCGTATGGCAGCCCGTAAAGTTCTTTCGCTCGTTGATTCATCCGGCTTAAACCACCGGGTAAATCATGACGCGAAAATTATTCTGCTTCGTCTAACCAGACTAGCAGAATCGCCTCAAGAATTTTTTCATTGGATGCGTTCGGATCGTCATCAAACTCTTCCAGATCGCAAATCCACTGATGCAGATCGGTGAAGCGAACGGTTTTCGGGTCGAGATCCGGGAAAGCGTCGTACAGCGCTTCCCCGATTTCACGACTATCGGTCCATTTCAGTCCCATATTAATGCTCGCGTGCGTGGTTGATGGTGTAACGCGGAATTTCGATGACCAAATCTTCGTCAGTCACCCGCGCCTGGCAGCTCAGACGGCTGTCGGGCTCAAGCCCCCAGGCCTTATCCAGCATGTCGTCTTCATCTTCGGTACTTTCCGCCAGCGAGTCAAAGCCTTCACGCACGATGCAGTGGCAGGTGGTGCAGGCACAGGATTTTTCGCAGGCGTGTTCAATCTCAATACCGCTACGCAGCGCTGCATCAAGAATGGTCTCACCGGTCTCAGCTTCCACAACTACGCCATCCGGACACAGGTCCTGGTGGGGCAGAAAAACAATTTTTGGCATTTTAAACCTCGTCCACGGATTGGCCTTTCAGCGCGATACGGACCGATTGATCCATACGACGTGCGGCAAATTCCTGGGTTTGTGTGTCGATATTTTTAATCGCTTCTTTGATTGCATCGGCATCATCGCCTGCCGCTGCGGCGCGCACTTGCTCCGCGGCGTCATCGATAGCCTGACGCTCTGCGGCGCTTAACAGCGCGGCGTCGGCGGCCAGCGCGCTGACCAGACTTTCCAGTACGCGCGCGGCTTCAACTTTTTGCTCGGCCAGCATACGCGCCTGGACATCCTGTTCGGCGTAGCTCATCGAATCTTTAATCATGCTGGCGATCTCGCCATCGGTCAGACCGTAGGACGGTTTCACCTGGATAGAGGCCTCAACGCCGGTCGATTTCTCCATCGCCGTCACGCTCAGCAGGCCATCGGCATCCACCTGGAAGGTCACGCGAATATGCGCCCCGCCCGCCGGTAATGCCGGAATGCCGCGCAGCGCAAAGCGCGCCAGGGAGCGGCAGTCCTGCACCAGCTCGCGCTCGCCCTGCATAACGTGGATAGACATCGCCGTCTGACCATCTTTGAAGGTAGTGAACTCCTGCGCGCGCGCCACCGGAATGGTGGTGTTACGCGGGATAACCTTTTCCACCAGGCCACCCATGGTTTCCAGCCCCAGAGAGAGCGGAATGACATCAAGCAGCAGCAGCTCGCTGTCCGGCTTATTGCCCACCAGGATATCCGCCTGAATCGCCGCGCCGATGGCGACAACTTTATCCGGGTCGATAGAGGTCAGCGGCGTACGGCCAAAGAATTCGCCGACGCGTTCGCGCACCAGCGGCACGCGGGTCGAGCCGCCCACCATCACCACTTCCAGCACCTCTTGCGCCTCAACGCCGGCGTCTTTCAACGCGCGACGGCAGGCCAGCAAGGTGCGTTTGACCAGCGGCGCGATCAGGGCATTAAACTGGCTACGGGTCACCTCCCCCTGCCAGCCGCCGACGTTCACCTGCGCCGTCTCGGCATCGCTGAGGGCGATTTTCGCCGCGATCGCCGCGTCAAGCAGCTCGCGCTGCAGGCGGTTATCGCTGCGATCGTTCAGGCCAGCCTGCTCGCGCAGATAATCGGCCAGCAGATGATCGAAATCGTCGCCGCCGAGCGCGGAATCGCCGCCGGTGGCCAGGACTTCAAACACGCCGCGGCTCAAGCGCAGCACGGAGATATCAAAAGTACCGCCGCCGAGATCGTAAACCGCGATGACCCCTTCCTGACCGGAGTCCAGGCCGTAGGCTATCGCCGCCGCGGTCGGCTCGTTCAGCAGACGCAGCACGTGCAGGCCCGCCAGACGCGCCGCGTCTTTGGTTCCCTGCCGCTGAGCATCATCGAAGTAGGCCGGCACGGTAATCACCACGCCGTCGAGCTCGCCCGCCAGCGCCTCGGTGGCGCGTTCGGCCAGCGCTTTTAGAATGTCGGCAGATACGCGGATCGGATTGAGCAAACCTCCCGTAGTCTGAATCATCGGCAGGCCGTTTTCGCTGGCCTGCAGCTGATAAGGCAGATGTGGGTAGCGGGCCTCGATATCGGCCAGAGAGCGGCCCATCATGCGTTTGACGGAGCTGATGGTGTTGACCGGATCCAGAGCGGCGTTTTGTCGCGCGTCATAGCCCACCGTCAAACCCGAAGCCTGATAGTTCACCACCGACGGCAGCAAATAGCGCCCCTGATGGTCGGGCAGAGTTTCGGCCTGGCCGCTACGCACGGTAGCCACCAGTGAATTGGTGGTGCCCAGGTCGATACCCGCCGCCAGACGTCGCTGGTGCGGCGCGGCGCTCAGTCCGGGCTCACTAATTTGTAATAAGGCCATAATTGCTTCCGAAAATTAAAAATCGAGCAGTTTTTCTTCGAGTTGTTCCGCACTGCTTCGCAGTTTATCGAGAAAACGCAGCTTGCGCACGGTATCCGCCGCCGCCTCCCACGTCTCGTTATTCAGTTGTTCAACCATCAGCTGATGCCGGGTATCAAATTGCGCTTTGACCCGCTTGATAAAGCTTTCCAGCCGCGCTTCATCTTTCGCCTTGCCTATCTCATCGAGCTCTTCGCGCAGTTCCAGCTGTTCCATCAGGAACGCGGTATCGCGCACGGTATGCTGCTCGCTGGCGAGATCGAAACCGTGAAGTGAAAGGAGATATTCGGCGCGGGTCAGCGGATGACGAAGGGTTTGCCACGCCTGATTAATGGTGGCGGACTGCTGCACCGCGGCGAGCTGTTCGGCCGCGCTGCCGCTGGCGAACTTATCGGGATGATACTGGCGCTGTAGCTCCTGGTACCGGGCAGCCAGGGGTTCTAACGAAAGGGTATAGCTGGCCGGTAACCCGAAGAGGGTAAAATAGTCCATAGCAACCTCAGGGTTAACGAGATAAAGCAAACCCCACTTACGGACGTCCGCAGTGGGGTTTAGATTACATTGCGATTATACGTTAAAGCTTTCGCCGCAGCCGCACTCGTCTTTCACGTTCGGGTTGGTGAACTTAAACCCTTCGTTAAGACCTTCTTTGACGAAGTCCAGCTGCGTACCGTCGAGGAACTGCAAACTTTTGCCGTCGATCACGACCTTCACGCCTTTGTCTTCAAACACGGTGTCTTCTGCCGCCGGCTCGTCAACAAACTCCAGTACATAAGCCATACCCGAGCAGCCGGAAGTTCTGACTCCCAGGCGCAGACCAAACCCTTTACCGCGGTTGGCCAGAAAGGTGTTGACTCGCGCTGCTGCACTGTCGCTTAAAGTAATCGACATAACAAACCTCAACTCTTAATTATTTTGCTTCACGTTTGCTTTTGTAATCCGCAATCGCGGCTTTAATCGCGTCTTCCGCCAGAATAGAGCAGTGAATTTTCACCGGCGGCAGCTCAAGCTCGTCTGCGATATCGGTGTTTTTGATCGCCTGAGCTTCGTCCAGCGATTTCCCTTTCACCCACTCGGTCACCAGGGAGCTGGAAGCAATAGCGGAACCGCAGCCGTAGGTCTTGAAACGCGCGTCTTCAATGATACCTTCATTGTTGACTTTAATCTGCAACTTCATCACGTCGCCGCACGCCGGTGCGCCAACCATGCCGCTGCCGACGTTTTCGTCGCTATTGTCGAAGGAGCCGACGTTGCGCGGATTCTCGTAATGATCGATAACTTTTTCGCTGTAAGCCATGATGAATTCTCCTTATTGGTGCCGAATTAGTGATGTGACCATTCAATGCTGTTCAGATCCACGCCCTGCTTGAACATTTCCCACAGCGGAGAAAGTTCGCGCAGACGACCAATGGAGTTGCGAACCAGATTGATGGTGTAGTCAATCTCTTCTTCGGTAGTAAAACGACCTAAAGAGAAACGAATAGAGCTATGCGCCAGCTCGTCGGTCATCCCCAGCGCGCGCAGCACGTAGGACGGCTCGAGGCTTGCGGAAGTACAGGCGGAACCAGAAGAGACCGCCAGGTCTTTCAGCGCCATAATCAGCGACTCGCCTTCAACATAGTTAAAGCTGACGTTGAGAATGTTCGGCGCGCCCTGCTCGAGATCGCCGTTCAGGTAGACCTCTTCCATATCTTTTACGCCGTCCCACAGACGGTTACGCAGGCCGCGCAGGCGGGCCATTTCGCTTTCCATCTCTTCTTTCGCGATACGGTAAGCTTCACCCATACCGACGATCTGGTGGACAGGCAGCGTCCCGGAGCGCATGCCGCGCTCGTGACCGCCGCCGTGCATCTGCGCTTCGATACGAATACGCGGTTTACGACGCACGTACAGCGCGCCGATGCCTTTCGGGCCATAGATTTTGTGGCCGGAGAAGGACATCAGATCAACTTTCAGCTGGCTCAGGTCGATAGGCAGTTTGCCCACGCTCTGGGTCGCGTCAACGTGGTAAATGATACCGCGGGCGCGGCACATCTCGCCGATGGTAGCGATATCCTGCACCACGCCGATTTCGTTATTCACGTGCATAATGGAAACAAGGATGGTGTCATCACGCATCGCGGCTTCCAGCTCTTTTAAATCGATAATGCCGTTACGCTGCGGGGCGAGGTAGGTCACTTCAAACCCTTCGCGCTCCAGCTGACGGCAGGTGTCCAGCACGGCTTTATGTTCGGTTTTGCTGGTGATGATGTGCTTGCCTTTTTTCTGATAAAAGTTGGCTGCACCTTTAATCGCCAGGTTGTCGGATTCCGTCGCGCCGGAAGTAAAAACGATTTCGCGCGGGTCAGCGCCGACCAGCTCGGCAATCTGATTACGGGCGATATCTACCGCCTCTTCAGCCTGCCAGCCAAAACGGTGTGAACGCGAGGCCGGGTTACCAAAGGTCCCGTCCAGGGTCAGGAACTGCATCATTTTCTCGGCAACACGCGGGTCCACCGGCGTGGTTGCGGAGTAATCGAGATAGATCGGTAATTTCATTGCTCTATAAACTCCGTACATCGCTTCAATGCAAGGAATCAGGCAACCGGCTGGATGTACGACCGAGTACACAGGATGTCGGAACATCCTGGCCTGATTCGAAAATCTTTTTTATCTTTTTTACTCAGCTCGTTTCATCTTGCAGCCGATAGCTGCAAGATGAAACTGAACGAGAACTACGCGCGCAGTTTGACGTCGATGGCGTCCTGAGCGCGGGTGCTACGCTGGGATTCATGGTTGTGCTGACGGCCGGAGACATCAAGGATTTCCTGGTTATTCACCAGTTCGCCCAGCGTGATGTTATTCAGAAAACCGGTCAGTCGCTCGCTCAGATCGCGCCACAGCGCGTGAGTCAGACACTTATCGCCGCCCTGGCAGCCGCCTTTACCCTGACAACGGGTGGCGTCAACGGATTCGTCCACTGCGCTGATAACTTCGCCAACCGCGATGCTACCCGCTTCTTTACCTAACAGATAACCGCCGCCTGGACCACGTACGCTGGAAACCAGGCCATTTTTGCGCAGGCGAGAGAACAGCTGTTCCAGATAGGAAAGCGAAATTCCCTGACGCTCTGAAATATCAGCCAACGGAACCGGACCCGATTCAGAGTTGAGCGCAACGTCAAGCATCGCGGTCACGGCATAACGCCCTTTAGATGTCAGTCTCATGTCTTACTTAACCTCAAACTCGCCCCTGCCCGGGCTTTTTATTAATATGGGTATTGCATAGCAAGGGCAAGTCTGACATTCCCGAGTAAATTGGTCAACTATTTACTTGACTGTTTTAGTCAGGTATTTGGCTTTCCGTGCCGTTTCACTTCAGCGCGGCCTGGTGCCCTCGCCCCGGCCCTCTCCCACAAGGAGAGAGGGAACCCGCAGTACCGCGCCGCCGGGCAACGGCGTGCACTATGACTCTTTATTTTTCTGCTGCTGCTCAATTGACGCCAGCATGCCGCGCAGGATGTTCAGCTCCTGGCTTTCCGGGCGGGCGCGGGTAAACAAACGGCGCAGCTTGTTCATCACCTGGCCCGGGTGGCTGGCGCGGATAAACCCGGTTGCCAGCAGCGTCTGTTCCAGATGATCGTAGAAACGCTCTAAATCATCCACCAGCGGATACGGGGTTTCTTCATGCTCGACGACAGGTTCATTTTGCTCCTGCGCCGCCAGCCAGGCCATACGCACTTCATAGGAGATAACCTGCACCGCCATCGCCAGGTTCAGCGAGCTGTATTCCGGGTTGGCAGCGATTGCCACATGGTAGTGACACTTCTGCAGCTCTTCGTTAGTCAGGCCGACGCGTTCGCGGCCAAAGACCAGCGCGATCGGCGCATGCTGCGCTTCAGCAACGCTTTTCAGGCCGCATTCACGCGGGTCGAGCATCGGCCACGGCAGCGTACGGGAGCGCGCGCTGGTCCCCACGACGAGGCTACAGCCCGCCAGCGCTTCATCAAGGGTATCAACGATGTGTGCATTGCCAATGACGTCGCTGGCCCCCGCCGCCAGAGCGATGGCCTGAGAATCGGGTTTGACCAGAGGATTGACCAGCCACAGGTTGGTTAACCCCATGGTTTTCATTGCGCGGGCGACGGAGCCCATATTGCCGGTGTGTGAGGTTTCTACCAGTACGATTCGAATATTTTGCAGCATTATGGTTCTTCGGCTAAAGATTATTCGTGCATGCTATCATAAAACGAAGACATAAGGAGATTTCACTGTTACTATATGCGCCGTTTTTTCCCGTTCTTTAACATCCAGTGAGAGATACCGATGCATCCGATGCTGAACATCGCCGTGCGCGCAGCGCGCAAGGCGGGTAATTTAATTGCCAAGCACTACGAAACCCCTGACTCCGTAGAAACCAGCCAGAAAGGCAGCAATGATTTTGTGACCAACGTCGATAAAGCCGCCGAGGCGATGATTATCGAAACCATTCGCAAATCTTACCCGCAGCACACCATCATCACCGAAGAAAGCGGTGAGCACGCTGGTGAAGATCAGGATGTTCAATGGGTTATCGATCCACTGGATGGCACCACCAACTTCGTCAAACGTCTGCCGCACTTCTCCGTCTCCATCGCCGTACGCATTAAAGGCCGTACTGAAGTGGCCGTGGTTTACGATCCGATGCGTAACGAACTGTTCACCGCGACCCGCGGTCAGGGCGCGCAGCTGAACGGCTACCGCCTGCGCGGCAGCAGCGCTCGCGACCTGGATGGCACGATCATCGCCACCGGCTTCCCGTTCAAAGCAAAACAGCACGCGACCTCTTACATGAACATCCTCGGCAACATGTTCACCGAATGCGCGGATTTCCGCCGCACCGGTTCCGCTGCCCTGGATCTGGCCTACGTTGCCGCTGGCCGGGTTGACGGCTACTTTGAAATCGCGCTGAAACCGTGGGATTTCGCGGCAGGCGAGCTGATCGCCCGTGAAGCAGGCGCTATCGTCTGCGACTTTACCGGCGGCCATAACTACCTGCTGACCGGCAACATCGTTGCAGGTAACCCGCGCGTCGTTAAAGCGATGCTGGCCAATATGCGCGAGCATCTCAGTGAAGCGCTGAAGCGTTAATATCTCACTGAATGAAAAGCAAAAAGGAAGCCGCGGCTTCCTTTTTTTATCGCATTAAAACGGCCGCAGGCCGCCGCCCGATGGCATCGCGCTACTCCACATCACGATGGCCGCCGCCAGTAAAATCACGCCGCCGGCCAGCGCCAGCGTTGCCCAACCGATCTGCTTCCACAGCGCCGGCGCCCGATTCGCGCTCAGCCTGACCGCCAGCTGGCGGAAACCATGAACCAGCAGCGCCAGCGCGCTAATCGTCAGCGAGGTTCCCGCCGCCATCGCCATCGCGGCCGCCATGCCCCAGCCAAATACGCCGATAACCTTGCTGAATAACAGCACCATAATGGCTCCGGAGCAGGGCCGCATCCCCATTGACAGCACGATAGCCAGCCGCGCCCGCCAGTCATCGCCGCTTTGCAGCTGTTCCGGCGCCGGCAGATGCTGGTGTCCGCAGCCGCAGCCGCAGCTGGCGTGATGAACGTGATGCGCGGTGAAGGCGGTGAATGTCGGCCGGCGCAGCAGCATCCGCAGCTTTTTCAGCGCCCGCCAGCACAGCAAAAGGCCCAGCGCGCCGACCAGCAGATAGCTTCCCTTTTCCAGCCAGAAGCTGCTCAGATGCAGCTGTCTTGCCGGCAGCCGCAGCAGCGTCAGTACCACCACCACTAAGACGATAGCCACCAGTCCCTGCAGCAACGAAGCGGCCAGCGTCAGGCCGATGCTCGATTTCAGCTTCGACGGATGGGTTGCCAGCCAGGTGGTTATGACCACCTTGCCGTGCCCCGGCCCCAGCGCATGCAGAACGCCGTAGACGAAGCTAAACCCCAGCAGCGACAGCCCGGCGGCGGCAGGATTCTCCGCAACCGCCTGCAGAAGCCGACTCAGTTCGACATTCAGCGCGCGCTGCCAGACCGCGCTTTGCAGCAGCACCTGCGGCCAGGCCCGCCATAGCCAGAAGCCAGCTCCGGCTGCCAGCAGCAGAAACAGCGCCAGCGGCCACAGCTGACGCCAGCGCGGCGAACGGCCGGTTTGAGCAAAAATCACTGACATTGCAGCGTCACCTTTTGCGCGAAGTAATTCCCCAGTTCCATATCCTCCGGCGGCGCATCCGCCTTATCCAGCGACTGCGCGTAGGACAACATTTTTTCGTTAGGCTTCGGCGTCATCACTTTTGCCGTGCAGCTTGTCTTCATCGCCGTCGGTAGTGTGAAGTCTGCGTCTTTGTCGTAATACATATCAACATAATAGGTCGGGTCGTAGGTGGAAAAGGTGAAGGTTTGCCCGGCCAGAGGCTGCGGCTTCGCCAGCGGCAGGGTAAAGGTGAGCACCGCCTGATGACCGCTGCGTTCAAGGCCATAACCAGCGGGCCGATTATCAAACTTCACCCGCTGGCCGTTGTGCCATAGCTCGCTGAAATAGTGCTGGCCCAGCACGTTCGCCATCACTTCCGCCGCCAGCTTTTTCCAGATTTCGCTACCGGGTTTAGCGTTGCCCGCATCATAGAGCAGATCGGCGGAGGTGATTTCATCCATCGTCCAGCGCATTTTAAAGCCGGTGAGCAGCCCATTTTCCGCCACGGCCTCCGTTTGCAAACTGATGAAACTGTGCGGATGCGCCGCCGCAGATAGCGATAAAAACATGAAAAACGCTACGCTAACGCATTGTTTCACTCTCTTCATCTGTTCCTCGCGTGAAAAATTCTGTGAACCCCGCCAGCAATCCTGATGTAAAGACCCGGAAATGCCCTGTTCACCCTCAATACATTAACTACTCTTAACGAAAACCCTAACTGGAACTAACCGGATGATGACAGTGATTGAACCACCATCTGTGCTTTCCAGTCCACAGCGCCGTAGCCAGGTGCTCCTGATGTTTTATCTGCCCGGGCAGTCCGTGACGCCCGAATGGCTGGGTAACCTCACCCAGGTTGATGAGGATACCGCCCGGCAGGACATTGCGGAGACGGGACGCGAGATTCAGCGTTATCACCGCTTGACCCTTGCTTCACAAGCGGACGGCAGCTATCGGATGGAAGGCGCCGCGCTCGATCAACGCTTATGCCTGCTGCACGGCCTGCGCCGCGGGCTGCGCCTGTGCCCGCATTTTGTCAGCCACCATTTTACCCCGGCGTTGAAAACGCAGCTTAAACAGCAGGGTATCGCACGCACGCTGTATGACGACACCAATCTTCAGGCATTGGTCAACCGCTGCTCGCGCGCCCTGAACCGGCAGTTTGACTGCCGCGACGTGCATTTTCTGCGTCTTTATTTACAGTATTGTTTGCTGCAGCACCACCTTGGACAGAGCCCCACTTTCACCCACGAGCAGCAGCGCTGGGCGCAAGCCGCCGCCGAGTTTTCCCTCGCCGAGGAGATTGTCCGCCACTGGCAGCGGCGGGTTGCGGCAACGCCCCATGCCGGAGAACAGCTGTTTCTGGCCCTGCTGTTTATGCTGTTGAAAACCCCCGATCCTATCCGCGATGGTCATCAGCACGATCGCCGTCTGCATCTGGCCATTTCCGGGCTGATTCACCGCTTTCAGAACCTGGCGGGCCGTCCGTTTAGCGATGAACAGGGGCTGAGCGATCAGCTCTATATTCACCTTTCGCAGGCGCTACACCGCAGCGTTTTCGCTATCGGTATCGATAACGCGCTGCCGGAGGAGATTGGCCGTCTTTATCCTCGCTTGATGCGCACAACGCAGGCTGCGCTGGCGGAGTTTGAAGCCAGCTGGCAGGTACGCTTTAGCCAGGAGGAAGTCAGTTTAATCGCGGTGATCTTCGGCGCCTGGCTGATGCAAAAAAGCGATCTGCAGGAGAAACAGGTGGTTCTGCTGACCGATGATAACCCGGACCTTGAGCAGTCGCTGGAGCAGCAGCTGCGCGAGTTAACCCTGCTGCCGCTCAATATAAAGTATTTGAGCGTGAGCACCTTTCAGAAAGAGGGCGCGCCGAAGGAAGTGACGCTGATCGTCACTCCCTATGCCACGGCGCTGCCGCTGTTTTCGCCGCCGCTGTTTCACGCCGAAGAGACGTTCAGCGATCATCAGCAGCAGCAGATTTGCAAAATGCTGGAGGCCTAAGCCACCGCTTTTGGCCGCACCACCAGCGCCGGTAAGGCCACCAGCGCCATCACCCAGAAAACGCCCTGGTGCAGATGCTGGTAGAGGAAACCGGCAAAGACCGTCATCACCGCAATGCTGCCGCCCATCGCGACGGCGGAGTAGACCGCCTGCAGGCGGATCACTTCGCTGCCCTGACGCGCTGCAATGTAGCGCATCGCCGCCAGATGGCACACCGTAAAGGTGCCGCAGTGGAGGATCTGCGCGACGATAAGCCAGGGTAGCGCCGTCGTCCAGCCCATCAACGTCCAGCGAATTAGCCCGCACACCGCGGACAGCAGCAGCAGATCGCGGGCGCTAAAGCGGCGGAAGACTTTTTTGCTCAGCGCGAAAATCACCACTTCCGCCACGACGCCAAGCGACCACAGGTAGCCCACGGCGGAGGCGGAATACCCCGCTTCCTGCCAGTAGATAGCGCTAAATCCGTAGTAGGCGGCGTGCGCGCCCTGCAGCAAACAGACGCAGGCGAGGAAGCGCCAGCTTTGCCGCACCAGCGTAAGCCAGGCCGCCAGGCCGGCCGCTTCCTGCTGGCGGGATTCGCCTTGCGGCTGCACCGACGGCTTCAGCAGCATGCCGAGCAGCATGGAGGCAATACCGACGCTGAGCATCACCAGTATCATCCGGTAGTCATACAGGCTGACCAGCTTCCCGGTCAGCGCCGAGCCAATGACGAAAGCTATCGACCCCCACAGGCGCACGCGCCCGTAGTCCATGGTGATCTGCTTTTGCCAGGTATTCGCCAGCGCGTCGGTCAGCGGCACCAGCGGCGAGAAAAAGAGGTTAAAGCCGACGATAATCACCATCAGCCAGGCAACCTGGTGGCCGATCCAAAATGCGAGCGCAAAGAGCAGCGTCAGCAGCGCCAGAATGCGCAGAGAAGAGATAAGACGGGACGGGTCGCTGACCCGCGGCGCAATCAGCAGGCTGCCAAGAAAGCGCGACACCAGCCCGGCGCCGAGCAGCATGCCGATGGTTTCCGGCGTCAGGCCAAGTCCGGAAAGCCAGACGCTCCAGAAAGGCAGGAAGATGCCGTAGCTAAAAAAATAGGTGAAGTAACTTAGCGCCAGCCAGCGCGTGGAGTGTAAGACCATGATTCCCTCCCGAATGGAGGCGACAGTCTGGCGATAAAGCGGGGCGGGCGCAAGATACCCTCGCCCCAGATATGGCGCTATTCGCGCCCCTGTACGTCTATTTTCAGCGAAAAACTCAGCGTATCTCCGGCGCCTAAAACCCGCAGCCCCGGCTGTCCGTCCATGTTATGGGCGTTTACCGGATGACTTTGCGGCTCGAGGCAAAGGAACGGCTCGCCCTGCATTCTGAAAAGCATCAACCACGGAGTTTGCGAAAGAATTGTGATATCCATCACATCACTACTCACCCTCGCCCGCCCGCTCCAGCCGGAATAGCCCACGTTCAGCCAGCGATCCTCACCGTACTGCGCGTGGCTGAAATCGGCGTCGCCGGGCAACTGGCCTTGCCAGCCGAGAGGAAGATGCTGCTCCCCTTCCGGCCAGTAGCCGGCGGCTGCAAACTGCACCGTACTGCGCTTATCAAAAGGAAAAAACGGATGAAAACCGCAGCCATAGGGGATGGGCGTGCTATCGCAGTGGGTAAGCGTCAGCGCAGCCACCAGCTGGTTACGCAGCAGCTGGTAGCGGATCTGCGCCAGGTAATCGAAACCGCAGGCATGCTGCCGATGCAGCTGTAACACGCAATAGTCGCCGCCGCGCGCAATCATATCCCAGCGCTGCAGCCAACCGTCGCCGTGGAGAAAAAAATGCGCGTCGGCGTGGTGGCGAGGCAGAACTATCTCACGTCCCTGAAAAATAAAGCGGTTCCCGGCGACGCGATTGGCCAGCGGCAGCATCGGAAACATGCCGCCGGCGGGGTTTTCATACAGCACCGGCGCCTGATAATGCCGCGAGTATAAACTTTGCACTTTGCCGCCCAGAGAAGCGACGCGCATCCGCAGATGCGCGTTTTCCAGAATCCACTCTTCCGCCATTAGCGCGTCTGCTCCTGCTTCATCGCCTGAGCGCCCGCATGACGTTGCGCCAGCTGCTCTTCCAGGGCTTCGAGAGTGACCCCCTTCGTTTCCGGCACGTTGCGCAGAATATAGAGGTAGCCGGCAGCGCAAATGACGCCATACAGCAGGAAACTGCCCGCCGCGCCCAGTCCGGCATTAAGCAGCGGGAAAGTGTAGGTTAACAAGAAACAGGCAATCCACAGCGCCAGGGTGCCTAAGGACATCGCGAGTCCGCGAACGCGGTTAGGGAAGATTTCCGCCAGCAGTACCCAGGTAACCGGCGCCAGGGTCAAGGCGTAAATAGCAATCGCCGCCAGCACCAGCAGCAGAACGGGCCAGCCCATGATGCCCATGCCATAGGCGGCGGCAATCAGAACATAGATCAGCGTCAACCCTGAGGCACCGAGCAGCATTAATTTACGGCGGCCGATTTTATCCACCAGCGGCAGCGCGGCGAGGGTAAACACCAGGTTGACGATTCCCGTTGCGACGATCGATTTCAGCGTGCTGTTAATATCGAATCCCGCCGAGGCAAAAATCTCCTGCGCGTAGTTAAAGATGACGTTAATTCCGCACCACTGCTGGAAGACGGCGAGGACCATACCAATGATAACGATCGGTTTAACCTGCGGAGCCAGCAGCGCGCCGTAGGATATTTTATGGTTATCTTTTTCCAGCGTGTGCGCGATGTCGCGTAATATCCTGTCGGCATAGTCGGCGGAGCCAATGCGCTCCAGCGCGGCCCGGGCGCGATCCGGCTTACCGGCCTTCATGAGCCAGCGCGGCGACTCAGGAACAAAAAACATCAGCACCAAAAACGCCAGCGCAGGCACCAGTTCCGCGCCGAACATCCAGCGCCAGCCCATCTGCCCGTTCCAGGTCTCCACAATCATCTGCTGCGTCGCCCCCGTCGCTACGGGTTCCGCAATCATCAGGTTGATAAGCTGAGCGGCCAGCACGCCAATCACGATAGTGAGCTGGTTTATCGCAACAAAGCGCCCTCTTTTTTCTGCCGGGCTGACTTCCGCGATGTAAAGCGGGCTGAGCGCGGATGCCAGACCAATGCCCACGCCGCCCACAATGCGGTAAACCACAAACATGTCGAAACTGCTGGCAACCGCCGTCCCCCACGCCGAGGCGCTGAACAGCACGGCGGACAGTATTAAGGGCAGCTTGCGCCCCAGTTTATCGGCGCACCATCCCGAGATTAATGCGCCGAAAACGCAGCCCACCAGCGCTGAGCTCATTGCCCAGCCGGACTGCGCCGGGTCGGTAATGGAAAACCAGGCTTCATAAAACGGCTTTGCGCCGCCAATCACCACCCAGTCATAGCCAAAGAGTAAACCACCGCAGGCGGCGACCAGACAGATAGTCCAGACGTAGCCCATTTTCAGATGTGTCTGCGCGTTATTCATAATGATTCCTCTATAAGGGAAACGCAGGGAACAGTAGGGTTCAGGCGGGCCAGGCCCGCCCGTTTCAGGTTCAGGAAAACATGCCGCTTTGCAGGGCATGACGAATCAGATGCGCCTTATCATGAGCCGGGTTCAGCTGCAGCAGCCGCTGCATCGCCTGCTGGCTGGCGGATAAGTTGCCCAGCCCCAGATGGCCCAGCGCTTCAATAAACAAACAGTGCTGCTGATGCTGCTGCTGCGCTGAAACATCGAGCACCACCAGATCCGGGAGAGAGACGGCAAAAAAGTCGGCTTGCGGAACGTCATCCCGATGCTGCCTGGCCCAGGCGATAAAATTCTGGAAGTGCTGCTCGGCCTGCGCCGGATTACCGCTCTTACGCAGCGCGATGCCCTGCCAGAAAAGGTAATCGGCGGGCTGATCGTTGTAGTAACGCCCGGCGTCCAGCGTTGAGCCCCCTTGCAGGGCAAGCTGGTAATATTCCGCTGCCCGGTGCGCATCCCCAGTCTGTTCCGCGCAATAGCCCAGCAAATACCAGATATCGTTGTCCGTCTGCCCGGGCAGCCGCCCCTCTCCCAGATTATCGGGATAGCGTAACGCTTCATTCAGGCAGCGAGCGGCCTGCGTGAACGCCTTACGTTCGATCAACTGTAAAGCGCGATGGAGCTGATTGAGCAAATACTGGCCGGTAACTTTCCCCTCCCCGCCTTCCCAGGGATGAAATACGCGCGTACCGAGAATAGTGGCGGCATCGGCGTAATGGCCGGCTGCGTTCCACAGGCTTAACAGCTCAGCGGTCAGGTCATCCCGTTTCAGCACCACCGCTTTGCGCACCGCCAGCGTTTCCAGTCGTTCGTTTACCGGCGTACCCAGTGATTTTTTCAGGAAATCAAGCTCAAAGAGGAAGCGCGCGTTTTCGGGTTCAAGCTCTACGGCCCGCTGCAGATAAGCCAGCGCCTGCGCGGCATCCTGTTGTTTGTTCCAGGCGTAGACCCCCAGCAGACGATGCGCGGGCGCATAGTCGGGAGATTTTTCCAGCGTCTCGCGCCAGCAGCTTACCGCCTCTTCATAGCGACGTTTGCTGTACCAGAAGCAACCGAGCAGATAGCGGGCAAAAGCGCTATCGCTCAGGGTTTGCAGCATCTGGACTTCATCGAGCGTATTGGGGAAACGCACTTTTCGCGCATGGCAGCGCTCGGCTTCGGCAATTAACCGTTGCCGTTTATTCGCATCATCGCTTAACGAGGCGCGCCACAGCATCGGCAGCGCCTCCTGGCAATCCAGAACCTCAAGCACCTCCTTCGCCGCCTGCTTCTGACCGATGGAGAGCAGCCAGCCCGCCAGCAGGCTGCCGTTGATCCCTCTGCGCCCCGTTACGCGCAGCAGGCTCGCGCGCGACTCATCGCCCGGCGCAATCATCCAGCGCGCGCAGTGCAGCGGATAGCTCAACGGGTATTGTTCGAGGCAGACGACAATATACGCCTGTGCCTCTTTCGTCCGCCCGCTGTTCGCTAACGCCAGCGCTTTCAGCCCCATAGCCAGATGGTTGCTGGCGTTAAACTGCAGGCTGGTGTTGACCTTTTCCAGCGCGTCGGCGGTATCGCCACGCTTCATCGCCAGCCTTGCCAGCGCCCACCAGGCGGCATCGCGGCAGTTACCGCTCCAGGACGCTTTGTAATAGCAATCCCATGCTCCAGCTTCATCGCCCTGCCTTTCCAGCGCGCTGCCAAGCAGCATGCTGGCTTCGCCATCGCGCGGATTTTTATTCAGACGATGGGCGCGAAGTAGCGCGGCCCGGGCACATTGCTCCGCCAGCCCCCAGTCGGCGCAATTAAACGCCAGCGTCCCGAGGGCAACATTATTGCGGTAATCCTGCGGATCGAGGGCTATCGCCCGGCGATAGTAATCCGCGGCATAGCGGCTTGCATGATTGTATTGTTCAAGATGCTGGCCGATAAAATAGAGCTCATCGCCGTTGTGAATCTCTTCCGGCATCGCCGGCGCGCAGGCAGGTTCGGGCAGGGGCGTCTGCTGAGTAATATGTTCCTGATAATCCAGCAGCGGCTGGTTGTCCGCGGTTTTCACCTTAAGGGTTAAGCGCCGGGCGTCATTTTCCGGCAGCGTATGCTGCCAGCTCTCGCCGGGCTTCAGCGTAAGCTGAGTTTCATACAGCGGCTGCTTTTCCGCGCTGAGTTCAACAACAATATTTTCCAGCGGCGCAATGGCGTAAACGCCGAGCTGCAGCTGCTCCGTCTCACGAACCAGCTTCAGCGCCAGCTGCGTATTGGCATTTTGCACCATCCCCAGCTCGCTATAGGGAAGGAAGTTTTGCACAAACACCTTCTCTTCATAAGGCGCAAGCCAGGTAAAGTCAGGCTGGTTATCGGTGTAGACGCCGGTCATCAGCTCGATATAGGGGCCATTTTCGTCGGTCAGATTGCGGTCCCACGCCTGGCCAAAGTCGCCATAGCCCCAGCTCCACTGTTTTTTGCCCGGCGAGACGTGATGGTCGGCAACATGCAGCAGCCCACCCCGCTCGTCGTGGTGATAAGCGCCGACAAAGTCGTAGTCCGATTTCTCCGCCATATACGAGGTGGGTACCGGAACGTTTTTATACCGGGAGATATCGACGCCCGCAGAATAGTCCACTTTGTAGTAGGTGCCGGTGGCGATGGGAAAAGCGGAAACATCGCGCTTGCCGTGATCGAATACGGCGGTGACGTCGGGTGGAAACACGCTCTGGTGAGCATCGCCGCCTTTGACCGCCGGGTTGGCCCACCACAGGAAATGACGCGGCGTTGCGTTACCATTAAAAACCTTACCGGTGATTTCAATCAGCGCGCGGTCAGGATAGAGAGTAAACCCGGTCATGACCTGTAAACCGCGCATGGGTTCCGCTTCCCCCATCCATACGGTCTGCACGCCGTTTTCCCCGCGCTGGATCGAAAAATCGACCGGCATAAAGGTCGTCGGGCGGTGATGCTGCGGCCAATTGAACTCGATACCGCCGGAGATCCAGGGCCCCAGTAGCCCTACCAGGGCGGGCTTAACGACTTCATTGTAATAGACGAAATCACGCTGTTTGACTTTGTCATACGCCCGGTGAATACGTCCGCCAAGCTCAGGCAGCAGCATGATACGAATGAAATCATTCTCCATCCATACTGCCTGATAATCGCGCATTTCACGCTCGCCGGTCAGGGTATCTATCACGCCATAGGGATAGACGTTGCCGGAGGAACCCTGATAAACGCGCTTTTCCAGAAACATGGGGTTCGGATCCTCCGCACCCGTCGTCCACGTAGGTAATGTAATTGTTTCCTGCCATACCTTAACCGAACCGTACATGACGCCTCCACTAAACGAAATAAAGTAAAACTTGCTATGAGAGGAGTTTATATCGCCATTTAGCTGCTAAAATGCGCAACACTCACGCAATATAGTTAAGGGGGTTAAGTGTATGCAGCGCACCGGTTTGAATAACGCCCGGGTCAGGCAGGCCAACAAATCAATTTTTCTCTCCCATCTCTGGCGGGAGAAACAGCTCAGTAAATCCCAGCTTTCCCAGCTCACCGGGCTCTCTATTCCGGCTGTGAGCAACATTCTTGCCGAACTGCTTAGCGAGGGATTGATCGGCCATTCCACGGAAAAAATGAGCAAGCGCGGCGTGAACAGCGGAAGCTACCAGATCCCCGAACACGGTGCCTGGACGCTATGCATGAACATCACGCCGACCAGCATTGAGTATCAGCTTGCCGATGCCCGACTGCTGGCGGTTGACGGCCACCAGCATTTGCCCATCGATGCCCCCACGCCGCAGGCCCTTCTGGAGGCCATCGTGGAATGCTGGCGACGTATACACCGCCGCTACCCGCAGCACAGCATCAATCTCGCGCTTGGCGTTCATGGGCAGGTTGATCCGGTAACAGGGGTGTCACAAACCATGCCCCAGGCGCGCTGGAAAACGCCGATTGAAATAAAGTATCTGCTGGAGGAACAGCTCGGCGTGCAGGTGCGGGTGGATAATGACTGCGTGATGCTGGCGCTGGCGGAGAAGTGGCAGCATCAGGGTATACAGCCGGATTTTTGCGTGATTAACGTCGATTACGGTATCGGCTCGTCATTTGTGATTAACGATCAGATTTATCGAGGAAGCCTCTACGGCAGCGGGCAGATAGGACACACGATTGTGAATCCTGACGGCAAGGCCTGCGACTGCGGGAGATACGGTTGCCTCGAAACCGTAGCGTCCCTCAGCGCGTTGAAAAAGCAGGCGCGGATGTGGCTCAAAACGCAGCCGGAAGCGCAGCGCTCTCCCGAGCAATTAACCACGGCATCGCTCATTGAAGCCTGGGAACAGGGAGACGTGCATATTCGCGCATGGGTTGATAGCGCGGCCAACGCCATTGGCTTAAGCCTTTATAATTTCTTAAATATTTTGAATATTAATCAAATCTGGCTATACGGACGCAGCTGCGCCTTTGGCGAACAATGGCTGGAAAGTATCGTTAAACAAACCGGCTTTAATCCCTTTGACCACGGCGATACGCCGCGAGCGCACGCCACTCAAATCGGCTTTGGCAAACTGACCCGCGCCCAGCAGCTGATGGGGATCGGTTATCTGTACGTGGAGGAACAGCTGCAAACGCTGCGTTAATCGTCAGCGGACGTGGCGGAGCGCAAATTTGTGTATTACGTTTAAATCACACGTCTCTCATAACGAGCTGATTATGAACACTCTACGCTACTTTGACTTTGGCTCCTCCCGCTCTCTGCTGCTGCTGATTGCGCGTATCGCGGTGGTGGTGCTGTTTATCCTTTTCGGCTATCCCAAGCTGCTCGGCTTTAGCGGCACGGTGCAGTACATGGCCTCCTCCGGCGCGCCGATGCCAACGCTTGCGGCCATCATTGCCATTATTATGGAAGTGCCGGCGGCCATTTTAATTGTGCTGGGCTTTTTCACCCGCCCGCTGGCGGTGATCTTTATTTTTTATACCCTCGGTACAGCGGTGATTGGCCATCACTACTGGGATATGACCGGCGATGCGGTTCTGCCGAACATGATTAACTTCTGGAAAAACATCAGTATTGCCGGTGCCTTCCTGCTGCTGGCGATAACCGGTCCCGGGGCGATTTCGCTCGACCGCCGCTAATCAACAGACGCAAAAAAGGCCGCATCAGCGGCCTTTTTGATGTCAACGCTAACGCTTACGCATAAACCGGGAAGCGTGCGCAGATATCCAGCACTTTACCCTTCACGCGCTCAATGACCGCTTCGTCATTGATGTTGTCCAGCACGTCGCACATCCAGCCGGCCAGCTCTTTCACTTCCGCTTCTTTAAAGCCGCGACGGGTGACCGCCGGAGAACCGATACGGATGCCGGAGGTCACAAACGGGCTCTTCGGATCGTTCGGCACGCTGTTTTTGTTGACGGTGATGTTGGCACGGCCCAGCGCAGCGTCCGCTTCTTTACCGGTCAGGTTTTTATCGACCAGATCCAGCAGGAACAGGTGGTTTTCAGTGCCGCCGGAAACCACTTTGTAGCCGCGGTTCAGGAACACTTCTACCATTGCCTTCGCGTTTTTCGCTACCTGCTGCTGGTAAACTTTGAACTCCGGCTCCATCGCTTCTTTCAGCGCAACGGCTTTCGCCGCGATAACGTGCATCAGCGGGCCGCCCTGGGCGCTCGGGAATACGGCAGAGTTCAGTTTTTTGTACAGCTCTTCGCTGCCGCCTTTCGCCAGGATCAGGCCGCCGCGCGGACCGGCCAGGGTTTTGTGGGTAGTGGTGGTCACGACGTGAGCATGCGGAACCGGGTTCGGGTAAACGCCAGCGGCGATCAGACCGGCAACGTGGGCCATGTCGACGAACAGGTATGCGCCGATGCTGTCAGCGATTTCGCGCATTTTTGCCCAGTCAACCACGCCGGAATAAGCGGAGAAACCACCGATAATCATCTTCGGTTTATGTTCCTGAGCCTGCTTAGCCATGTCTTCATAGTCAATTTTACCGGACTCATCGATGCCGTAAGGAATGATGTTGTACAGTTTGCCGGAGAAGTTGACCGGGGAGCCGTGAGTCAGGTGACCACCCTGTGCCAGGTTCATACCCAGAACGGTATCGCCCGGCTGCAGCAGAGCGGTATAGACCGCGAAGTTCGCCTGGGAGCCGGAGTGCGGCTGCACGTTAGCGTAGTCAGCGCCGAACAGCTCTTTGGCGCGATCGATAGCCAGCTGCTCTACGATATCGACGTATTCACAGCCGCCGTAGTAGCGCTTGCCCGGATATCCTTCAGCGTATTTGTTGGTCAGCTGAGAGCCCTGCGCCTGCATAACGCGCGGGCTGGTGTAGTTTTCGGAGGCGATCAGTTCGATGTGCTCTTCCTGACGTACTTTTTCTTGCTCCATAGCCTGCCACAGTTCGGCATCATAATCGGCAATGTTCATTTCACGCTTTAACATCCGCATCTCCTGACTCAGCTAACAATAAAATTTCGGCCTAAAAAGGCGGTCCACCTGGACAACGGCCCACAGTATAACTGAATCATTCTGCGATAACAGGTCTTGACAAAGGATTTTACGCAAACGATTGGCTCCGCGTTACACAAGGCTTTGAGCAATAAAGCACCTTCGATTATCAACGGATTTCTTTTCAGGTTTGTGATGCAAATAATTCATGTTGTAACTGCCTTACGGCAAAGTGTTAAAGAACCATTTACAAAGCAGGGTTATTTTTATAAGATGTATTTTAAATGCATCATTAAGATAACCTATAAAGGAAGCTGCTATGCTCGACGCGCAAACCATCGCTACGGTGAAAGCCACCATCCCTCTGCTGGTTGAAACCGGTCCGAAACTGACCGCCCATTTTTACGACCGCATGTTTGCTCATAATCCCGAACTCAAAGAAATCTTTAATATGAGTAATCAGCGCAACGGCGACCAGCGCGAGGCGCTGTTCAACGCCATTGCCGCCTATGCCAGCAATCTTGAGAACCTGCCCGCCCTGCTGCCGGCGGTGGAAAAAATCGCCCAGAAGCACACCAGCTTCCAGATCCAGCCCGAGCAGTACAATATTGTCGGCACCCACCTGCTGGCCACCCTTGACGAGATGTTCAGCCCGGGTCAGGAAGTGCTGGATGCCTGGGGCAAGGCCTACGGCGTGCTGGCCAACGTCTTTATTAATCGTGAAGCGCAAATCTACAGCGAAAGCGCCAGTAAAACCGGCGGCTGGGAAGGCACACGCGCGTTCCGCATCGTCAGAAAAACGCCGCGCAGCGCGCTGATTACCAGCTTTGAGTTTGAGCCGGTCGACGGCGGCGCGGTCGCTGAATACCATCCGGGCCAGTACCTGGCGGTCTGGCTGAAGCCGGAAGGCTTTCCGCATCAGGAAATTCGTCAGTACTCTTTGACCCGCAAACCCGACGGCAAAGGCTATCGCATTGCGGTTAAGCGTGAAAACGGCGGCCAGGTTTCAAACTGGCTGCATGATTCTGCGAAAGAAGGCGACGTGATTTACCTGGCCGCGCCGGCCGGCGATTTTTTCCTCAACGTGGCGCCGGAAACGCCGGTCACGCTGCTCTCCGGCGGCGTCGGTCAGACGCCGATGCTGGCGATGCTGGACACGCTGGCAAAAGCACAGCATCCGGCGCAGGTGAACTGGTTCCACGCGGCAGAGAATGGCGACGTGCACGCCTTCGCGGAGGAAGTGAAAGCGCTGGGTGAAACCCTGCCGAAGTTTACTTCTCACGTCTGGTACCGCAGCCCGAGCGAAACGGACCGTGACGCCGGCGCGTTTGACAGCGAAGGTTTGATGGATTTAGCGGCCCTGGCCGACAAGATCGGCGACCCGCAGATGCAGTTCTATCTCTGCGGCCCGGTGGCGTTTATGCAGTTTGCCGCGAAGCAGCTGGTAGATCTGGGCGTGAGCAGCGGCAACATTCATTACGAGTGCTTCGGCCCGCACAAGGTGCTGTAAACAGAGCGATGGATGCAGGCGGCCCGGAAATTATCGGGCCGCCATTCGGTTTGTCAGCTTAAATCGCCGCGTCGTCTTCTTCGCCGGTGCGGATACGAATCACGCGCGCGACATCGAAAACAAAGATCTTACCGTCGCCGATTTTGCCGGTCTGCGCCGTACGGATAATGGTATCCACGCAGGTATCGACGATATCATCGGTGACAACGATTTCGATTTTCACTTTCGGCAGAAAATCGACCATATACTCCGCGCCGCGATACAGCTCGGTATGCCCCTTCTGGCGGCCAAAACCTTTCACTTCCGTTACCGTCATCCCGGTGATGCCGACTTCGGCCAGCGCTTCACGCACGTCATCCAGTTTGAAGGGTTTAATAATCGCATCAATCTTTTTCATGGTGTTCCTGTTTTAGTCGCGTAACCGGTTGCTAACCGTATCATAACTTGCGTCATCACGCGGAGCTACTCTTTAAAGTCGTTAGCGTCGAGCTCGTGGCGCGACAGCAGCTTATAAAATTCGGTGCGGTTGCGCCCCGCCATCCGCGCCGCATGCGTGACGTTGCCTTTAGTGATTTGCAGCAGCTTGCGCAGGTAATTGAGCTCAAACTGATTCCGCGCCTCAACAAAGGTCGGCAGCGCGGTGTTTTCCCCTTCCAGCGCCTGCTCCACCAGGGCGTCGCTAATGACCGGCGAAGAGGTTAGCGCCACGCACTGCTCAATCACGTTCACCAGCTGGCGCACGTTGCCCGGCCATTTTGCGGCCATCAGCCGCTTCATCGCATCGGTGGAGAACGCGCGAACAAAGGGTTTGTGGCGATCGGCGGACTGGCGCAGCAGATGGTTCGCCAGCAGCGGAATATCTTCCGTACGCTCGGCCAGCGGCGGGATTTTCAGATTCACCACGTTGAGACGATAAAACAGATCTTCGCGAAACTCGCCGCGCGCCATGGCCTTCGGCAGGTCGCGATGGGTCGCAGAAATAATCCGCACATCAATGTCGATATCGCGGTTGCTGCCCAGCGGGCGCACTTTACGCTCCTGCAGGACGCGCAGCAGTTTAACCTGCAGCGCCACCGGCATATCGCCGATTTCATCAAGAAACAGGGTCCCGCCTTCTGCGGCCTGGAATAGCCCCTCGCGATTGCTGACCGCGCCGGTAAAAGCGCCGCGGGCGTGGCCAAACAGCTCTGACTCCAGCAGCTGCTCGGGAAGCGCGCCGCAGTTAATGGCGACAAAAGGTTTATCGCGGCGCGGGCTGGCGTTATGAATTGCCTGGGCGACAATCTCCTTGCCGGTACCGCTCTGGCCGTTAATCAGTACGCTGACGTCCGACTGCGCCACCATCCCTGCCTGCTCCAGCAGACGCTCCATCAGCGGGCTGCGGGTCACAATCGCCTGGCGCCAGCGCTCATCGGTGGTGGGCGCGCTCTGCTCCAGCGCGTCATCAATCGCTTTATACAGAGCGTCTTTATCCACCGGCTTGGTGAGAAAGCTAAATACGCCCTGCTGGGTCGCGGCAACGGCGTCCGGAATGGAACCGTGCGCGGTGAGAATGATCACCGGCATTCCCGGCTGAACCTTCTGGATTTCGCTGAACAGCTGGAGGCCGTCCATCTCGTCCATCCGCAGGTCGCTGACTACCAGGTCGACTTTGTCACGGCTCAGGGTGCGCAGGGCCTCTGGCCCGCTCTCGGCGGTCAGTACGCTGTATCCTTCGCTGACAAGACGCATGCCCAGCAGCTTCAGCAGCCCCGGATCGTCGTCCACCAGCAGCAGGCGGGCGGGTTTACGGATCGTCATGAATCACCTCCGGGACCTTCTCGCCGCCGTGCCCGGCGTCCGGGCTGAAGTTCCCGCCGGGTTTACGGCTGGAGAGCTGGCGCTCGATGTCAGTGAGATTCTCCAGCTTGCGGGTCGTCAGTTCGAGCTGACTGCGAAGTTCAATTTCCTGCTGACGCAGCGTCTCCAGCTCCGCATCGCTTGACTGCTGCAATTTGGCGTAGCGGGAGCGTTCCTCAATCAGCTGAAGCTGCCGGCCCTGGGCATCGCGCCAGAGCTGATAAAGCGGGCGAACCTGGGCGGCGATTTGCGGGCTGAAGGCATCCAGACTGGCCACCAGATCGCGACGTTCGTTGGGCGTAATTTTGGCATCGGCCAGTAAAATGCCGCGTTTAAAGGCATCCTGCCAGCTGTTGGCATCGTGCTGCCGGGCTTCAGCCCGCGCCTGTACCGGAGCAAGGCGGTCCGCGCAGTCAATTCCCCGCAGCCAGTAAAGCGGGTTTTTATCACTGGCCTCGCTTTGCAGGCTCCAGATGTCGGCGCACTCCACCGAAAGAAAATCGGCGACCTGATGCTGCGGCAGCGCGGAGAGCGTTTTGCCATCCGCGGCGTGTGGTGATGTAGAGGCGGAACATCCCGCCAGCGCCAGGCAGGACATGCCTGACAGCAGCCATCCCCTGAGGGGACGGACAAGTGCGAAGAAGTGGGACATATTCACCCGATAGTTATACGTTATTTTGTCCAGACTCGGCGACGGGGAGCGTGATACGAAAACAGATTAGCCCTGATTTATCATCAACCAGGCTCAGCTCGCCCTGCATTTGCCGTACGCAGTCGCGGGCAATGCTCAGCCCCAGACCGCTGCCTTTTACCGCCCCTTTACGCTGGTGGCTTCCCTGATAAAAAGGCTCAAAAATCATGTTTCTCTCTGCGAGCGGGATCGGCTCGCCGTCGTTAATGACGTCAATGCGCACCTGCTCGCCGTGCCGATAGCTATGAATGCGAATGTTACCGGATTCAGCACCATAGTGCACCGCATTGGAGTAGAGATTATCCAGGACGCTCACCAGCAGAGCGGGCTCCGCTTCGCATAAACGCTCGCTGAGCAACAGTTCGGTATGCATCATTTTAGCTCTTGCCGGCAGGCTATGGGCAGAAACCACATTTTCCACCAGCTCGGCCAGGTTTACCGTCTCGCGCGCAATCGGGCCATCGGCCTGTTTACGGTTGTAATCCAGCAGCTGCTCGATCAGCTTTTGCAGGTTGCGGCTGCTGTTATCGAGAATTTCAACGATCTCCTGTTGCTCGGGCGTCAGCGGCCCGGCCACCCGGTCGGCAAGCAGCTCCGTCCCTTCGCGCATGCTGGCCAGCGGCGTTTTCAGCTCATGGGAAAGATGGCGCAGGAACTGATGACGCTGGGATTCCAGCCAGGCAAGGCGTTCGCTCAGCCAGATAATGCGTTTACCGACGGAGCGCAGCTCGCGCGGACCGGTAAACAGCGCGGCGTCGTCCAGCGACTTCCCCTCCCCCAGTCGGTTGATCATTCTCTCAATGCCCTTCACCGGGCCGATAATCATGCGGGTGAACAGCAGCACCAGCGCCAGGCTGAGCAGGAACAGCACCAGCGCCTGCCAGCCGAAGAACTGCCCGCGCTCGGCGATTTCCTGCTGCAGCTGCTGCCCGCGCGAATAGACCACCGTTCGGGTTGCCTGCACCATGTCGCTATTGGCCGAGGCAAACGCTTCCAGGCTGGCGGCTGACTTCGCCGCCGGACCGCTATTTTTACACTGTAGCTCGGCCAGATCGTCGAGATCCTGACGCAGCGCCTGCCAGATTTTCTCATCGGGCAGGACGCCCGCGTGAGCATCAAGCATTTCGCTGTAGCGTTGGCGCTGATTCTGGTAGACCCGCGCCAGCGTCGGATCGTCCAGCACGCAGTACTGACGGTAGCTACGTTCCATCTCCAGCGATGCGTTAATCATCGCTTCGCTGCGGCGGGCGTCGATAAGGGTAGTACGGTTGATATGCGCCGCCTGCGCGCTCAGCGCGTTGAGGCTTTGCCACGCCTGCCATGCCAGCACCAGCAGCGGCAGCAGGATCAGCACGAAGGATAGCGTGACCAGCTGGCGCAGCGAACGGGGGAAAAGGGAGAGTCGCTTCACGGATAGGGTCTCAATCATTAGCTCATGACGATGCTAACCGAGGACGCAATAAACATCTACGCCGGAAATAATAAAGCCAGGCTACAGGAGCCTGGCTTTATTAAGAAATGAGGCGGTGCCTTACTCGACGTTTCGCCCGATGACTGATAAAGCAGAGCTGTTATCAGGAGTTGGACGGCAGGCACCTGTTTGTGCGTCATTCGAAGTTTATGTAGCGCGTCCCGAAGGGGCTGACATAAGAAGGTGAATGAGCCACTGGTTATAATTATGCACGAACTATGCCACATCTCAAAACATTTTATTAACACAATGAAATATAATACCTTTTTACTATTCATGGACATGAATGATGATGGTCGGTTTATGCGCAAAGTGTCGCTGATTAGCAACACCGGATGAATGGTTTAGCAATGCTATTATAAATCAATATGTTAAGTGTCACCTTTTGACGACACCGCTATAGCGCGTTTGTCGGCGATCCCCGACACCTGCTGTCGATACGCCTCACCAATAAAAAAGCCCCCTGCGCGGGCAGGAGGCTTAATGCGATTTGTGAGCGGTTTTAGCCCAGCTGTTTACGCGCGTTGCGGAAAATACGCATCCACGGGCTGTCTTCGCCCCAGTTTTCCGGATGCCAGGAGTTCGACACGGTGCGGAACACGCGTTCCGGGTGCGGCATCATGATGGTCGCGCGCCCGCTTTCGCTGGTCACCGCGGTGATACCGTTCGGCGAACCGTTCGGGTTAGCCGGATAGTTTTCCGTCACCTTGCCGACGTTGTCGACGAAGCGCAGCGCCACCAGGCCTTTGCTTTCCAGCTGCGCCAGATGCGCGCCATCGCGGACTTCCACCTGTCCTTCACCGTGAGATACGGCAATCGGCATCATTGACCCCACCATCCCCTGCAGCAGCAGCGACGGGCTCTGGGTCACTTCAACCAGGCTGAAGCGCGCTTCAAAGCGGTCCGACTGGTTACGCACAAAGCGCGGCCACAGCTCGCTGCCCGGGATCAGCTCGCGCAGGTTAGACATCATCTGGCAGCCGTTGCATACGCCCAGCGCCAGGGTTTGCGGACGATGGAAGAAGGTGGCAAATTCGTCGCGAACCCGCTCATTGAACAGGATCGATTTCGCCCAGCCCTCACCCGCGCCTAAAACGTCACCGTAGGAGAAGCCGCCGCAGGCCACCAGCGCCTGGAAGTCAGCAAGACCGGTACGCCCCGCCAGCAGGTCGCTCATGTGCACATCGATGGCATCAAAGCCCGCGCGATGGAACGCCGCGGCCATTTCTACATGGGAGTTCACGCCCTGCTCGCGCAGCACCGCAACCTTCGGACGCGCGCCGGTGGCAATATAAGGCGCAGCGATATCCTCATTGATATCGAAGGAGAGCTTCACGTTAAGGCCCGGATCGGCATCGTTGGCTTTCGCCTCGTGCTCCTGGTCGGCGCACTCCGGGTTATCGCGCAGACGCTGCATTTGCCAGGTGGTTTCTGCCCACCACATGCGCAGCGTTGTGCGGCTTTCGCTGAATACCGGGTGACCGTCGGCCTCGATGATAAAGCGATCGCCCGTCGTGGCCTGGCCAAGATAGTGAACGCAATCCGCCAGACCATGAGCGGCCAGCAGCGCTTCCACCGCCTGGCGGTCGGCGGCACGAACCTGAATCACCCCGCCAAGCTCCTCGTTAAACAGCGCGGCCAGACGATCCTCGCCGAGCGCGGCGATATCAACCTTGACGCCGCAGTGGCCGGTAAAGGCCATCTCGGCCAGCGTGACCAGCAGGCCACCGTCAGACCGATCGTGCCACGCCAGCAGCTTACCTTCGGCCACCAGCGCCTGCATTGCGTCCCAGAAGCCTTTCAGCTGCGCGACATCGCGCACGTCGGCGGTCACATCGCCAAGCTGACGATAAACCTGCGCCAGCGCGGTCGCGCCCAGCGCATTGTTCCCCTTGCCTAAATCAATCAGCAGCAGGGCGTTGTCTTCGGTCACGAGCTGTGGGGTGACGGTACGGCGTACGTCTTCCACGCGGGCAAAGGCGGAAATCACCAGCGACAGCGGAGAAGTCATCTCGCGCTGTTCAGCGCCTTCCTGCCAGCGGGTTTTCATCGACATGGAGTCTTTACCCACCGGAATGGTCAGTCCCAGGGCCGGACAGAGCTCTTCGCCAACCGCTTTTACCGCTTCATATAAACCGGCGTCTTCGCCCGGGTGACCGGCTGCGGCCATCCAGTTTGCCGACAGCTTCACGCGATTGAGCGCGCCAATCTGCGTCGCCGCGATGTTGGTCAGCGCCTCGCCGACCGCCAGACGGGCGGAAGCGGCAAAGTCCAGCAGCGCCACCGGCGCGCGCTCGCCAATAGACATGGCTTCGCCATAGTAGCTGTCGAGACTGGCGGTGGTCACCGCGCAGTTAGCCACCGGGATCTGCCACGGACCCACCATCTGATCGCGCGCCACCATACCGGTGACGGTACGGTCGCCGATGGTGACGAGGAAGGTTTTCTCCGCCACGGTCGGCAGGTGCAGCACGCGATTCACCGCGTCGGCAATAGTGATTCCCTGGCGTTCCAGACTCTGGCCCTGGGCTTTGAGCGTCTGCACGTCGCGGGTCATTTTCGGCGTTTTGCCCAGCAGCACGTCAAGCGGCAGGTCGATCGGGCGATCGTCAAAGTGAGTATCGTCGAGGCTCAGATGCAGCGCTTCGGTCGCTTCGCCAATCACCGCATACGGCGCGCGTTCGCGGCGGCACAGCTCATCAAACAGCGGCAGCTGCTCCGGCGCGACCGCCAGCACATAACGTTCCTGCGATTCGTTACACCAGATCTCCAGCGGGCTCATGCCCGGCTCATCGCTGAGGATATCGCGCAGCTGGAATTTACCGCCGCGTCCGCCGTCGCTGACCAGTTCAGGCATCGCGTTCGACAGACCGCCGGCGCCGACGTCGTGGATAAACAGAATCGGGTTAGCGTCGCCCAGCTGCCAGCAGCGGTCTATAACTTCCTGGCAACGACGTTCCATTTCCGGGTTGTCGCGCTGTACGGAGGCGAAATCGAGATCGGCATCGGACTGGCCGGAAGCCATTGAAGAGGCCGCGCCGCCGCCAAGACCGATGTTCATCGCCGGACCGCCGAGAACAATCAGCTTCGCGCCGACGACGATCTCGCCCTTCTGCACGTGTTCGCCGCGAATGTTGCCGATACCGCCCGCCAGCATAATGGGCTTGTGATAGCCGCGCAGCTCTTCACCGTTGTGGCTGCTCACTTTCTCTTCATAGGTACGGAAGTAACCGTTGAGCGCCGGACGACCAAATTCGTTGTTAAACGCCGCGCCGCCCAGCGGGCCTTCGGTCATGATATCCAGCGCGGTGACGATACGCTCCGGCTTACCGAAATCCTCTTCCCACGGCTGCTCAAACCCCGGAATACGCAGGTTGGAAACCGAGAAGCCCACCAGACCCGCTTTCGGCTTCGCGCCGCGCCCGGTGGCGCCTTCATCGCGAATTTCGCCGCCGGAACCGGTCGCCGCGCCCGGCCACGGAGAGATCGCCGTCGGGTGGTTATGGGTTTCGACCTTCATCAGAATATGCGCGTCTTCCTGGTGGAAGTCGTAGCGGCCGGTTTCGTGGTCGGCGAAGTAGCGCCCCACGGCTGAACCTTCCATTACCGCGGCGTTGTCTTTATAAGCAGACAGCACGTAGTCCGGGGTTTTCTCGAAGGTGTTTTTGATCATTTTAAACAGCGACTTCGGCTGCTTTTCGCCATCAATGACCCAGTCGGCGTTAAAAATCTTGTGTCGGCAGTGCTCGGAGTTAGCCTGCGCGAACATATAGAGTTCGATATCGTTCGGGTTGCGCCCCAGCTTCTGGAAAGCATCCTGCAGATAGTCGATTTCATCATCCGCCAGCGCCAGCCCCAGACGGAGGTTGGCGTCAATCAGCGCCTGACGGCCCAGGCCCAGCAGATCAACGCTGGTGACCGGGGTTGGCTGATGGTGGGCGAAGAGTTTTTCACCCTCTTCCAGCGCGCCAAAGACGCTTTCCATCATGCGGTCATGCAGTTCGGCCGCCACCTGCGACCACTGTTCGTCATTCAGGCTGCTCGCTTCGACGTAATACGCCACGCCGCGCTCCAGGCGCAAAACCTGTGACAGGCCGCAGTTATGGGCGATGTCGGTAGCTTTAGAAGACCAGGGAGAGATGGTGCCGGGACGGGGGGTAACGAGCAGTAGCTTGCCGGTCGGGGTATGGCTGCTTAAGTTCGGGCCATACTTGAGCAATCTTGCCAGGCTCTCGCGATCGTCGCCGCTGAGCGGGGCGCTGAGGTCGGCAAAATGAACGTACTCGGCATAAAGGGTGCTGACCGGAAGGTTGGCCGCCTGGAAACGTGCCAGCAGTTTATTGATACGGAATGCCGACAGTGCAGGTGAACCACGCAAAATTTCCATCATAAGTCTCTCGTCTTCGAAGCTTTCATGGTGAGCCAGGGGGAAACGGGCGCCATTATAGTGAATCCTGCGCCCAGACGAAACCGTTTGCGTAGAAATAAAATGATTGCCGGGGTTTATCAATTAATGTGACTCATCTCGCGAATAAGTTGCCAACTGGCGCATTCTTAAGCAAAATGCCGCTCATTCCAGGACAACCTTTTACTTTTTCTGGTCATAATCTGCTGAGGAACGCGAAGCTGCAGAAGATTAACTATCTGAAAAAATTAAAGATTAATTATCTGCTCATCGGCATTGTGACCCTCCTGCTGGCGGCTGCCCTGTGGCCGTCTCTCCCGTGGATGGGAAAACCAGAAAACCGCGTGGCGGGGATCATGGCGCGCGGAGAACTGCGAATCAGCACCATTAATTCGCCGATGACCTTCGCGACCATCAATGACAAGACCTATGGTTTTGATTATGAGCTGGCGCAGCAGTTTGCCGACTACCTCGGCGTCGAGCTCAAAGTCACCGTCAGGCAGAATATCAGCCAGCTATTCGACGACCTCGATGAAGGCAAAGCCGACATGCTGGCAGCCGGGCTGGTCTACAACTCCGAGCGGGTGAAAAACTATCAGGTCGGGCCGACCTACTATTCCGTTTCGCAACAGCTGGTGTATCGCAAAGGCAACCTGCGTCCGCGCACCCTGGCAAACATCACCGCCGCGCAGCTGGCCATCGCTCCCGGACACGTGGCGATTAACGATCTCCAGGCATTGAAAAAGCAAAAATATCCCGACCTTGAGTGGCACGTGGACGATAAGCGCGGCACGACGGCGCTGATGCAGGCGGTTATCGATGGCAAACTCGACTATACCGTCGCTGATTCGGTCGCCGTCAGTCTGTTCCAGCGCGTCCACCCGGAGCTGGCCGTCGCCCTCGATATCAGCGACGAACAGCCGGTCACCTGGTTTAGCGAAAAAGGTGAGGATAATTCCCTGCCGGCGGCAATGCTCGATTTCTTCAATAACATTAACGAAGATGGCACCCTGGCGAGGCTGGAGGAGAAATACCTCGGCCACGGCAACGATTTTGACTACGTTGACACCCGCACCTTCCTGCGCGCCGTGGAGAGCGTCCTCCCTGACCTGCAGCCGATGTTTGAAAAATACGCCCGACAGATAGACTGGCGGCTGCTGGCGGCTATCTCATGGCAGGAATCGCACTGGGATCCGCAGGCCACCTCTCCGACGGGCGTTCGCGGGATAATGATGCTGACCCGCAATACGGCGCAAAGCCTGGGCCTGACCGATCGTACCGACGCCGAGCAAAGCCTCGACGGCGGCATGCGTTATTTACAGGACATGATGAATAAAGTGCCGGAGTCGGTCCCACAGGACGAGCGCATCTGGTTTGCGCTGGCGGCTTATAATATGGGCTACGCGCACATGCTTGACGCGATGGCGCTGACCAAAAAGCAGAAAGGCAACCCGAATAGCTGGGCGGATGTGAAGCAGCGTCTGCCGCTGCTAAGCCAGAAAAACTACTACAGCCGACTGAAGTACGGATTTGCACGCGGGCACGAAGCCTACGCCTACGTCGAAAATATCCGCAAATATCATATCAGCCTCGTGGGCTATCTCTCTGAAAAAGAGAAAAAAGACGCGCAGATGGCGGCCTTAGGTGAACACTATCCGGCGGTCATGCCGGATGAGCTGGATAAAGAAGAGCAGTACACCAGGTCCTTTTTTAACTTTCGCGCCGAAACGCTGGTCGATAACGCAAAATTAAAAATCCCCGGAATGGGGCATTAATCTTGCGCCTGTTGGCCAGCTCGCTTTAGCGCTTTTTTCTCTTCCCGCCGCCAGCGGAAGAAATCGCTCAGCATGCCGGAACAGGCCTCCGCCATAACACCTTCCGCTATTTCTACCCGATGGTTCATGCCCGGATGATGCAGCACATCAATCAGCGACCCGGCGGCGCCGGTTTTCGCATCCCTGGCGCCAAACACCAGCCGGGAAATACGGCTATGCACCATTGCGCCGGCGCACATCACGCAGGGCTCGAGAGTAACGTACAGCGTTGCGTCAATCAGGCGATAGTTTTGCAACACCAGCCCGCCCTGACGCAGCGCCATAATCTCGGCGTGCGCGGTGGGATCGTGGCGGCCGATGGGCCGGTTCCAGCCCTCGCCGATGACCTGATGATTATGCACCAGCACGGCGCCGACCGGCACCTCGCCCTCTTCCCAGGCGCGTTTGGCCAGCGTCAGGGCGTGACGCATCCAGTATTCATCATTTAATTCATGGTCAGACAAAGCGGGCACTCCTGCAGAAAAGCGGGGCGCATTATACATGGGCGCTATGTATTACACACTATTCTAACTGCTGAAGATCGCCCTGCGGCGTCACCCGCCAGCGGTGCTGGCAAAAAGAGAGCAGCGGGTTGTCCTGCTCGCTGTCGCTGTAGCCGCTATACAAGCGCAGCGGTGCGCCGATCTTTTGTTCCAGCTGCGTCACTTTTTCATTACCGAGACAGCGCAGGGTTAACCCCCAGCCGCCGTAGCGTCGCTCCATTCGGCTGGCGATCAGATTCACCCGCGGCAGCCAGGCGGTATCAAAATAGACCTGTTCAACCAGCGACTGCGGCGAACCGGTGATCAGCCAGACGTCAGCGTCCGTGCTGGTCAGATAATGTTTAAGCCGCGCCTGAACAACCGGGAATGCCGTGACGTGCTGGCGAAACCAGCGAACAAAATTGGCCTCCAGGCGTTTAAGCTGCTGCTCGCTGCGTCCGAAGGTTGATGCCCAGAGCAGCAGGCTCATCGGCCAGCGCGCGGCGCGACCGTATAACATCAGTCCGGCCGCGATAACCGGCAATAAAGGAAGCAGCAGCAGCGCGTTCAGCGGCTGATGGCGCAGGGCATAGCGCAAAAAGCTGCCGAACATATCCTGCTGATGCAAGGTTCCATCCAGATCAAAGAAAACCACTCTCCGCGTGCTGCTATTCAAAACCCACTCCCCTGAACGATCGCATGATAACCAATAGCTTAACAGCCTTACGTCGCCAACAGCGAAAACATACGCTGCTGTTGAATCCGTATTAAGAAAACGTCTTTGCCGAGAAATCTTAGGCACAGAATTTTTAATTCGCGATAATCCTCTTATAATCGAATACAAAATTCTTTCAGCCGAGGGTGAAGCTGTCCTCCGGAGCCGCTATGAACTGTTTGACCCGTATTCGCCAGCGCTATCCGACGTTGGCCGCAAGCGATAAAAAACTGGCCGATTTCATTCTGGCTCAACCGGATCAAACCCGCCACCTCAGCTCGCAGCAGCTGGCGGGCGAAGCCGGCGTCAGCCAGTCAAGCGTAGTGAAATTTGCGCAGAAGATGGGGTTCAAAGGCTTCCCGGCGTTAAAGCTGGCGTTGAGCGAAGCCCTGGCAAGCGCGCCGACTCCGCAATCCGTACCGGTGCATAACCAGATTCGCGGCGACGATCCCCTGCGCCTGGTTGGCGAAAAGCTGATTAAGGATAACGTCGCGGCCATGCACGCCTCGCTGGACGTCAACACCGAAGAGAAGCTGCTGGAAGCCGTCACGCTGTTGCGCCACGCCCGTCGGGTCATCATTACCGGCATCGGCGCGTCGGGCCTGGTGGCGAGAAACTTTAGCTGGAAGCTGATGAAAATCGGTATTAACGCGGTATCAGAACAGGATATGCACGCCCTGCTGGCGACGGTACAGGCGATGTCTCCGGACGATCTGCTGCTGGCCATCTCCTATTCCGGTGAACGACGCGAGATCAATATGGCGGCCGGTGAAGCGCTGCGGGTAGGAAGCCAGATCCTGGCGATCACCGGCTTTAACCCCAACGCGCTTCAGCAGCAGGCGACGCTGTGCCTGTACACCATTGCGGAAGAGCAGGCCACGCGTAGCGCCGCGATCTCCTCCACCAGCGCGCAAATGATGTTGACCGATCTTCTGTTTATGGGGCTGGTGCAGCAGGATCTTGAGCACGCTCCGGAGCGGATTCGCCATAGCGAAGCGCTGGTGAAAAAGCTGGTGTAACCCCGAGTGCCCTGCCCGCTGTCAAAAGCACACACTCTCTTATTGGCTCAGGCCGGGCAAAATTTCTCCGCTGCGGATGGTCGCACCGCGGTTGAAAAGAGCTGGCCCGGGCGAAAAATGGGCGTATAATGCCCGCCCTGTTTGTGTTGTTTCTGAGAATTTCCTGATGGCGCTGTTAATCACCAAAAAATGCATCAACTGCGATATGTGCGAGCCGGAGTGCCCGAATGAGGCGATATCCATGGGTGATAGCATTTATGAAATTAACAGCGATCGCTGCACCGAATGCGTTGGCCACTATGATACGCCGACCTGCCAGAAGGTGTGCCCGATCCCAAATACCATTCTGAAAGATCCGGCCCATAACGAAAATGAAGAGCAGCTGTGGGATAAGTTTGTCCTGCTGCACCACGCGGACAAACTGTGATATTGCCGGATGGCGGCGTTAACCGACCTCTCCGGCCTGTAACACTCTAGCTTTCGATAATCACCGTGGCGCAGGCATAGTGACGCTCGTCGGCCAGCGTCACGTGAATGCTGCTTACGCCCATGCGCTCGGCCAGACTCTTCGCTTCGCCCCACAATCGCAGCTTTGGCTTACCCAGCTCGTCGTTGTAAACCTCAAACTGATTAAACGCCAGCCCATTGCGGATGCCGGTACCAAGCGCCTTGGCCGCCGCTTCTTTAACGGCAAAACGCTTGGCCAGAAAACGGACCGGCTGCTGATGCTGTTCCCATATCGCCCACTCGCTATCGCTCAGGACGCGACGCGCCAGACGATCGCCGCTGCGGGCAATTACCGCTTCAATACGGGCAATTTCTACAATATCAGTACCCAGTCCGAGAATGGCCATCAGGCGCGCGCTTCCTGCATCAAGCGCTTCATTTCCGCCACCGCCTCTTTCAGGCCGCTCATCACCGCACGGCCAATAATCGCGTGGCCGATGTTCAGCTCGTGCATTTCCGGCAGCGCGGCAATGGCCTTCACGTTATGGTAGGTCAAACCGTGACCGGCATTAACCTTCAGCCCCAGGCTGGCGGCATAGGTCGCCGCTTTGGCAATACGCTCCAGCTCTTTTGCCTGCTCAGCGTCGGTTTGCGCATCAGCGTAGCATCCGGTGTGAATTTCGATATAAGGCGCGCCAACGTCCGCTGCCGCCTTAATTTGCGCGTTGTCCGCGTCAATAAACAGCGAAACCAGGATACCGGCATCGGCAAGGCGTTTACAGGCGTCGCGCATTTTGTCGATCTGGCCCGCCACGTCCAGTCCACCTTCGGTGGTCACTTCCTGACGTTTTTCCGGTACCAGGCAGCAAAAATGGGGCTGAGTCTCACAGGCAATCTTCAGCATCTCTTCCGTCACCGCCATCTCAAGGTTCATGCGGGTATCCAGCGTCTGGCGCAAAATACGGACATCGCGATCGGTAATATGGCGACGATCTTCGCGCAGATGGACGGTAATACCGTCAGCGCCGGCCTGCTCGGCGATAAAGGCCGCCTGTACCGGATCCGGATAAGCGGTACCGCGAGCGTTGCGTAATGTCGCAATGTGGTCAATATTGACCCCCAACAGTAATTCAGCCATGACAATCCTCGTTAATCGTTATTTGTTTTATCGGCTCGCGCTGCCCGCGCGGGCAAAAACTGACGAAAAAGCTCGCGACTTTTTAGCGGCTTCCCGCCCAGATAGGGCTTCAGGGCGATACGGGTGAAACGCTTTGCCGCGCGCAGCGCATCGCTGTCCGGAAATTCACGGCTCGCCAGCGCCTTAAGATGGTGCCCGGTAAAGGTGTTGTTATCAATAACCACGCTGGCGATAAAGCCTTTTTCTTCACGGTAGCGATAGGTCATTGCGTCGTCAACCGCTTCTCCGCTGCCGGCGCAGTGCAGGAAATCCACGCCATATCCCAGATGCCCCAGCAGCGCCAGTTCAAAACGCCGTAGCGCCGGTTCCGGCGAGCCGCTTGCGCCAGCCAGAGACTGGATACAGTGCAAATAATCGAAGAAGAGTTCGGAAAAGCGCGTTTCATGCTCAAGCACGCGAGAGAGAAGTTCGTTGACGTAAAGGCCGCTGTAGAGCGTGATACCGCTGAGAGGGAGCGCCAGCGAGACGGCTTCCGCGCTGCGCAGCGTTTTGACTTCGCCGCGCCCGCCAAAGCGAAGCAGTAAGGGAGTAAAAGGCTGAAGCGCGCCTTTGAGGTTCGAACGTTTGGAACGTGCGCCTTTAGCCACAAGGCGCACGCGGCCGGACTCTTCCGTGAAGACGTCCAGCATCAGGCTGGTTTCGCTCCAGGGACGGCTATGCAGTACGAAAGCGCGTTGCCAGCCTTCCATCATACTCGTCGTCTTTCAAGCCGCAGGTGCGTTGGCTGCGCCCACTCACCCCAGTCACTTACTGAAGTAAGCTTCCGGGGACTCGCGGTCTTGCCGCGTGACTCAGCCTCTGGCCTCGCTCCTTCGCAGCCAGCGCAAGCGCTGTTCAAAACACTTTGTGTTTTGTCCTGCACCTCGAAAGCCATAGAGTATCCAAACTTAGAGATCGTCGCCGTAACCGAGACTGCGCAGCGCGCGTTCGTCATCAGCCCAGCCGGACTTCACTTTCACCCACAGCTCGAGGTGAACCGGCGCTTCAAACATATCCTGCATGTCTTTACGCGCTTCGATACCGATGGTTTTGATTTTGGCCCCTTTGTTGCCAATCACCATCTTCTTCTGCCCTTCACGCTCAACCAGAATCAGACCGTTGATATCGTAGCCGCCGCGCTCGTTGGTTACAAAACGTTCGATTTCCACGGTAACGGAATACGGCAGTTCAGCGCCGAGGAAACGCATCAGCTTTTCACGAATGATCTCGGAAGCCATAAAGCGCTGAGAGCGGTCGGTGATGTAATCTTCCGGGAAGTGATGAATCGCTTCCGGCAGATGCTTACGCACGATACCGGCGATGGTATCAACGTTCAGCCCCGTTTCCGCGGAAATCGGCACGATATCAAGGAAGTTCATCTGGCTGCCAAGGAACTGCAGGTGCGGCAGAAGATCGGCTTTTTCCTGTACGTTATCGACTTTGTTGACCGCCAGAATCACCGGCGCTTTACCATCGCGCAGCTTGTTGAGCACCATCTCGTCGTCCGGCGTCCAGCGGGTACCTTCAACGACGAAAATAACCAGCTCTACGTCGCCAATGGAGCTGCTTGCCGCTTTGTTCATCAGGCGGTTAATCGCGCGTTTTTCTTCCATATGCAGGCCCGGGGTATCGACGTAGATCGCCTGATACGGGCCTTCAGTATGAATACCAACGATGCGGTGACGCGTCGTCTGCGCTTTTCGGGAAGTAATCGAGATCTTCTGCCCGAGCAGCTTGTTCAGCAATGTGGATTTGCCCACGTTTGGACGACCAACGATGGCAATAAATCCGCAGTAGTTCTTTTCTTCGCTCATTCCAGCTCCAGCTTTTTCAGCGCCTGTTCGGCGGCAGCCTGCTCCGCCTTGCGACGGCTAGAACCCGTGCCAACCACCGGTTCACTCAGGCCGCTAACCTGGCAGTGGATAGTAAATTCCTGATCGTGCGCTTCACCGCGAACCTGTACCACCAGGTAAGACGGCAGCGGCAGATGGCGCCCCTGCAGATACTCCTGCAAGCGCGTCTTCGGATCTTTTTGCTTGTCACCCGGGCTGATTTCATCCAGACGACTCTGGTACCAGGAGAGAATAAGGCGCTCAACGTTCTGAATATCGCTGTCGAGGAAAATCCCGCCGATTAACGCTTCAACGGTGTCCGCCAGTATAGATTCACGGCGAAAGCCCCCGCTTTTCAGTTCACCCGGCCCAAGACGCAGACATTCACCTAATTCGAACTCGCGGGCAATTTCTGCCAGCGTGTTGCCTCGTACCAGGGTCGCGCGCATGCGGCTCATATCGCCTTCGTCTACCCGAGGGAAACGATGATAGAGCGCGTTCGCGATCACAAAGCTCAATATTGAGTCGCCTAAAAATTCCAGGCGCTCATTATGTTTGCTGCTGGCACTGCGGTGAGTTAATGCCTGTTGCAACAGCTCCTGATGATGAAAAGTGTAGCCCAGCTTCCGTTGAAGCCGATTAATTACGATGGGGTTCATGCGTTACCAATAGATGAATGCGTCAAAAATGCAGCACACGAAACCGACCTGAGTAAAAACCAACGCGGTTTCGTGTGCTGTGTCAATCTTACGAGAGACAACCTAAAACTTCGGGGGGATATTCTATACGCAACGACAAGGGATGTCGTTAGTTTGAATAGATTTAAATTTTAAATAATTCACGCTGCCGTTATTGCGTCGGCAGCGTGAATAAAGCAGGAAAAATTTACTGGATACCACCGATACGCGATAAACGTACGCCGGTAGGCCATTCGCCTTCCTGTTTTTCGAAACTCATCCAGATTGCGGTTGCTTTACCCACCAGATTCGCTTCCGGCACAAAGCCCCAATAACGGCTATCGGCGCTGTTATCGCGGTTGTCACCCATCATAAAATACTGCCCCGGCGGGACAATCCAGGTCGCCAGCGGCAGACCGGACTGATGGTAATACATCCCCACCTGGTCCTGAGCAATCGGTACGGTCAATATACGGTGGGTCACTTCGCCCAGCGTCTCTTTACGTTCGGTCAGACGGATGCCATCGGCTTTCGTCTCGCCTTTCGGCAGTTGCCAGAAACCGCTGGTCGCTTCGCCGCCGTTGCTGCGGGAGAAGGTCTGTACGAAATCGCTCGGCTCAACGTTGGAGTAAGTGACCGGCAGCGCGTTGCCGCAGGCCTGGCCAGAACTACAGCCCGGCTGGATAGTGACCTGCTTGGCAATCGGATCGTAAGTCACTTTATCACCCGGTAAACCGACCGCACGCTTGATATAATCCAGGCGCGGATCTTGCGGATATTTAAAGACGACAATATCGCCGCGCTTCGGATGTCCGGTTTCGATCAGCGTTTTCTGGTAAATCGGATCTTTAATGCCGTAGGCAAACTTCTCAACCAGAATAAAATCGCCGATCAGCAGCGTCGGCATCATCGAGCCGGAGGGGATCTGGAAGGGCTCATAAATGAATGAGCGAACCACCAGCACAATCGCCAGTACCGGGAAGATTGACGCGCCGGTTTCCAGCCAGCCCGGTTTCGGGCCGACCTTTTTCAGCGTTTTCTTGTCCAACTGGTCGCCGGTCGCCGCCTGCGCAGCGGCCTGACTTTCGCGACGTTTTGGCGCAAAGATAAACTTATCCAGGCACCACAACAGACCCGTCACCACAGTAGCGATGACCAGGATCAGGGCAAACATGTTCGCCATGCCAACTCCTTAGGGTTATTTGCCGTCTTTACCAACGTGCAGAATGGCGAGGAACGCTTCCTGCGGAAGCTCAACGTTACCGACCTGCTTCATGCGTTTCTTACCGTCTTTCTGCTTCTGCAGCAGCTTTTTCTTACGGCTGACGTCGCCGCCATAGCATTTCGCCAGAACGTTTTTACGCAGCTGTTTGACGGTAGAGCGGGCAATAATATGGTTGCCGATGGCAGCCTGGATAGCGATATCGAACTGCTGACGCGGGATCAGCTCTTTCATCTTCTCTACCAGTTCGCGGCCACGGTACGGCGCATTATCGTTATGCGTGATCAGCGCCAGCGCATCCACACGCTCGCCATTAATCAACACATCCACACGCACCATGTTGGAAGCCTGGAAGCGCTTGAAGTTGTAGTCCAGCGACGCATAGCCGCGGGAGGTAGACTTCAGTCGGTCGAAGAAGTCGAGCACCACTTCCGCCATCGGGATTTCATAGGTCAGCGCAACCTGATTGCCGTGGTAGACCATGTTGGTCTGTACGCCGCGTTTTTCGATACACAGGGTGATGACGTTGCCCAAAAACTCCTGCGGCAGCAGCATGTGACACTCCGCGATTGGCTCGCGCAGCTCCTGAATATTGTTCAGCGGCGGCAGCTTCGACGGGCTGTCGACGTAGATAACCTCTTTCGAGGTGGTTTCGACTTCATAGACTACCGTCGGCGCCGTGGTGATCAGATCCAGATCGTATTCACGCTCCAGGCGCTCCTGGATGATCTCCATATGCAGAAGACCCAGGAAGCCGCAGCGGAAACCGAAGCCCAGCGCCGTAGAGCTTTCCGGCTCATAGAACAGAGAAGCATCGTTGAGGCTCAGTTTGCCCAGCGCGTCGCGGAAGTTTTCATAATCATCGGAGCTGACCGGGAACAGGCCGGCATAGACCTGCGGTTTCACCTTTTTAAAGCCGGGCAGCGCTTTATCTGCCGGGTTGCGCGCAAGCGTCAGCGTATCGCCGACCGGCGCGCCGAGGATGTCTTTAATGGCGCAAACCAGCCAGCCTACCTCGCCGCATTTCAGCTCGGTACGGTCCACCTGCTTCGGCGTGAAGATGCCCAGGCGATCGGCGTTATACACCTGCCCGGTACTCATCACCTTAATTTTATCGCCTTTGCGCATGGTACCGTTTTTGATACGCACCAGAGAAACGACGCCGAGGTAGTTATCAAACCAGGAGTCGATAATCAGAGCCTGCAGCGGCGCTTCCGGATCGCCTTCCGGCGGCGGAATATCGCGCACCAGGCGCTCCAGCACGTCCGGTACGCCAACGCCGGTCTTCGCTGAACAGCGCACCGCATCGGTGGCATCAATACCAACGATGTCTTCAATCTCTTCCGCTACGCGTTCCGGATCGGCTGCGGGCAGGTCAATTTTGTTCAGGACCGGTACGACTTCAAGGTCCATTTCCATCGCCGTATAGCAGTTAGCCAGCGTCTGGGCTTCGACGCCCTGGCCGGCATCAACCACCAGCAAAGCGCCTTCACAGGCGGCAAGCGAACGAGAAACTTCATAAGAGAAGTCGACGTGGCCGGGGGTGTCGATAAAGTTCAGCTGATAGGTTTCGCCATCAGTTGCTTTGTAATCCAGGGTGACGCTCTGCGCCTTGATAGTGATACCGCGCTCACGTTCAAGATCCATGGAGTCCAGAACCTGGGCTGCCATTTCACGATCGGAAAGGCCACCGCAAATCTGGATAATACGGTCAGACAATGTCGACTTACCGTGGTCGATGTGAGCGATGATTGAAAAGTTACGTATATTCTTCATATTTAGAGTTAATTATGCCTTACGCGAATCATGAGGCCGCTGTTCTGTGCCTGACGTTTTTTAATCCGAAAACGCCGCATTCTACACTACATCCACGAAACCAGGAAATGCTCTTACCGCTAGCATAACCGGAGTAAATGATGAGTTCCTGCGGGAGTTGTAAATAAAGATAAGGGCCAGTGAAATCACTGACCCAGCTGGGAGGAAGGCGTCTCGATGCGGACTAAATCTGGCGGTAAACCGACGCTGATAATAACCGGCTGCCACGACTGCCGGGAGGCTAAGCCAGGCGAAAAACCGCGAGCGACCAGAAACCCGCCAACGCCGCCCAAAATTGCCCCGCAAAGCGAGGCAAAGTCGTTGGCAAACAGCACCTGGAATATCGATGCCATCACGAACAAACCGACTAACGGCGCCATATAAACCAATACCGCCGACCCGAGCAGGCTGCTTTCGGCAATGCCCAGTTCGACTTTTTGCCCGGCCGACAGCGGCTGTTCGCAGGGGACGCTAAGGGTATGGCTGGTTTGCGGCCCAAGCTTATTCAGCACCCGGCTTCCGCAACCGGCGCGAGAAGCACAGCTGCTGCAGGAGGCTTTCACATCGCAGTGCACCAGCGCAACGCCATTTTGCCAGGAAACGACCGTCGCCCACTCTTTAATCATTGTACTGCCCTGAATTTAATACTATCGGAAATACGCTTCGCCGTTTGCGGCGGCAGCTCGCCAACGATGGTTATCTCTGCGTTATCACGCACGGTAGTCGCCACGGTACGACGGCCGGTACGCAGCAGCTGATCGCTGCTATTTGCCGTGGCGCGATTGATATTGACAGAGAAACTAAACAGCCCGTCGGAATACAAACGGGACTCTACCGGGCCATCGAAAGTGGGCAGACGACGCTGGCTGCTGGAGACTTCGGCCACGCCCTGCGGCAGCCAGGTTGGCGCCCAGTTAAAGTTGGCCTTATTGCCCCCTTCCGGCACCGACAGCTGCGGAGGCAGGTTAGCCTTAGACAGGGTTTCCATACTGGCGCTAACGTTATCGCCAACGTTGAACGAGACGACGCGGAACTGCTCAAGCGTTTCGCCGTCGCGATCAAGCAGATCAACGCGCAGAGGCAGCTTAGTTTCAGCATCTAACCATGCGATATAGCTATAGCGGGTGCCATCGCGAGCCACGACGCGCACAACATCGCATAAACGATCGGCAATACGCGTCCGCCCCACGGAAATGAAGTCGTAATAGGATGACAGACGTTTAAAGTCGGAGTAGACCAATGAAGGCAGCGAATCAACGATATAGTCGCCGTTCAGGGTGAAAGGATCGAGTCCGGGCTCAAAATAGCTGATTTCCGTTCCGCGCAGCACCACTTCCCGACGCGGCCCGTCAAGCTGGAGCAGCTGTGCCAGGGTGCGATTGTTTAGTTTAGCGTGTCGATAACGCAGCGACTCAACACCCTGCTTGTTGATGCTGACGAAAGAGAGCTCGTAATTAAGGGACTGGCTGGCCAGGTTCATCTGCTGCAACAACGCCCCGGACGATGTATCAGCCGAGGCGTTGACGGAGAAGAACAGGCTGCCTGCCATGAGCGACATGGCACACCAAAGTTGCTTCATTACTGCGATTGTGTTCCTAAAGTTTGATAGCCCGGCACCTGAACAGCGGCTTGCTGAGTCTGGGCCTGGCCAAACTGAAGCTGTTCCGCATGCAGGCGACGCTGCAATTCATAGTCCTGCAGCATAGCATTAATTCTGCGGCGCTGTTCCTGCACCTGAGCCTGCTGACCGCTACCTGCCGAAGCATCCGCCGGCACGCCCAGGCTGACCGGGCTGGCCTTACCCATCATCGGCATGGTGTTAAACACCGGCGCCTCTGGCTGCTGGGATGAATCAGACTGGCCATTATACTGCTGAACGCCGACAATCACAGCAAGGGATACGCACGCGGCAACGCCCATCTGGGTAAGCGAGCTGGCCCACGGGCGTACTTTTTGCCAGAAAGGCATCTGACGCCACTGGTGCGGTGCGGGCTGAGATTCAGGAATTAGAGGAACCGTCTGACGAACGGGCTCGTTTTCAATGGCGGCCATGACGCGAGCTGAGATATCAAAATGGAGCACCTCACTCGTATCGCCTCGCAGCGTATCGCGGATGAGATGGTAGCTCTCCCAGGTTTTTTGCATTTCAGATGAACGCTCCAGCTCGTTGAGCAGTTCGTTATCCAGCGTTTCACCATCCATTAAGGCCGAAAGTTTTTCTTTCTGCATGCCTGATACCCTTTTCCAGTATTCCGCTATCGTCAACGCCTGATTAGCGGTTGAACTTTATTATCAATAGCTTCTCGCGCCCGGAAGATACGCGAACGCACTGTGCCCACCGGACAATCCATGATGGCGGCTATTTCTTCATAGCTCATGCCATCCAGCTCCCGCAAGGTAATTGCCATGCGTAAATCTTCCGGAAGCGATTCAATGGTACGAAAAACTATTTGTCTCAGCTCTTCTGACAACATTAAGTTCTCAGGGTTCGAAATTTCTTTCAATGCCCCGCCACTTTCGAAGTTTTCAGCATCATTCGCATCAACATCGCTGGATGGCGGACGGCGTCCCTGAGCAACCAGATAATTCTTCGCCGTGTTTACGGCGATGCGATATAACCAGGTGTAAAAAGCGCTATCCCCCCGGAAAGAATCCAGCGCACGCCATGCTTTAACGAACGATTCCTGAACAACGTCAGCGATATCGCCCGGCGGCACGTAGCGGGAGACCAGACTTGCAACCTTATGCTGATAGCGCACCACCAGCAGGTTAAATGCTTTCTGATCTCCTTTCTGGACCCGTTCAACGAGGACCTGATCCGTTAACTGCTCGCTCATCCGAGGTAATGTCTCCCCAAACCCAATTCCCATGCGTATTCAAAAACACCACCCAATTACTGCATCAAGTGAGCAAGCAGAGGGTTGGAGTGTCTGAAAACAATAAAGTTCCGTTACGCCTTTGTTTTTCGTCCGGCACCGGCTGACGGATTGTTATCTCTCATTATATGTCCCGGTTGCTAAACGATATGTAAGATAATAAGAAAAAGCGCAAGACCCGCCAGAAGGGTAACGTAACCCGGCTTTTATTTCACTATAAAATCTGAAGCTCACGAGCCGCTTCGCAAAACCTTTTTTCCATTTACAGCCCGCCTCATTACGCCGCTATGTTTAGTCCTCACAACGCTGAGTAAAAAAAATGTACGATTTCTCGCTGGCTGGTGCTATTGTTCGCTTATTGTGTTTAGTAAATTAAACAAAGGCCATGAAAACAACTTCCGATTCCTCCTGTGATGTGCTGATTATTGGCAGCGGCGCTGCCGGATTATCCCTTGCCTTACGCCTGGCGGAACGCTGCGCGGTCACGGTTCTCAGCAAAGGCCCTATCAGTGAAGGTTCTACTTTCTACGCTCAGGGCGGTATTGCCGCCGTATTTGATGAAACCGATAGCGTTGAATCGCACATCGAGGATACGTTGATAGCCGGAGCGGGTCTTTGCGATCGCCATGCGGTCTCATTCGTGGCGAGCAACGCTAAACCCTGCGTTCAGTGGCTAATCGATCAGGGCGTGCTGTTTGATACTCAGGTTCAGGCGAACGGCGAAGAGAGCTACCATCTGACCCGCGAGGGAGGTCACAGCCACCGCAGAATTCTCCACGCCGCCGATGCGACCGGTAAAGCCGTTGAGACTACCCTGGTGAGCCAGGCGCTGGCCCACCCTAATATCCGCATACTGGAACGCAGTAACGCCGTTGACCTTATTATCTCCGATAAAATCGGCCTGCCCGGCACGCGCCGGGTGGTGGGCGCGTGGATCTGGAATCGTAATAAAGAAGCGGTTGAAACCTGTAGCGCAAAGGCCGTGGTGCTGGCTACCGGCGGCGCGGCTAAAGTTTATCAATATACGACGAATCCTGACGTCTCTTCCGGCGATGGTATCGCGATGGCCTGGCGTGCCGGCTGCCGGGTCGCCAACCTCGAATTTAATCAGTTCCACCCAACCGCGCTGTACCATCCGCAAGCGCGCAACTTCCTGCTGACGGAAGCGCTGCGCGGCGAGGGCGCGCTGTTGAAACGCCCTGATGGCACGCGGTTTATGCCGGACTTTGACGAGCGCGGCGAGCTGGCTCCGCGCGATATCGTCGCCAGAGCCATCGATCATGAGATGAAGCGCCTTGGCGCTGACTGCATGTATCTGGATATCAGCCATAAACCGGCAGAATTTATTCGCCACCACTTCCCGATGATCTACGAGAAGCTGCTGGGGCTGGGCATCGATCTGACAAAAGAAGCGGTGCCCGTGGTTCCTGCCGCGCACTACACCTGCGGCGGCGTCATGGTTGACGATCACGGGCGCACCGACGTCGACGGGCTGTATGCCATCGGTGAAGTAAGCTATACCGGATTACACGGCGCTAACCGGATGGCATCAAACTCGTTGCTTGAGTGCCTCGTCTACGGGTGGTCCGCCGCCGAAGATATCGTTAAGCGTCTGCCGTTCGCGCAGGCAGTCAATGAACTGCCATCATGGGACGAAAGCCAGGTTGAAATACCTGATGAACTGGTCGTGATTCAGCACAACTGGCATGAGCTGCGCTTGCTGATGTGGGATTATGTCGGCATCGTGCGCACCACCCGCCGTCTTGAGCGCGCCCTGCGCCGCATTACTATGCTGCAGCAGGAACTGGACGAATACTACGCCCGCTTCCGCGTCTCCAATAATTTACTGGAGCTGCGAAACCTGGTGCAGGTTGCCGAGCTGATTGTGCGCTGCGCCATGCTGCGTAAAGAGAGCCGCGGGCTTCACTATACGCTGGACTATCCTGACCAGTTGCCGGAGAGCGGGCCGTCGGTGCTCTCGCCGCTGGCTCACATAAAAAGATAAAAGTCCTGGGTCAGAGCGGTAAATCCTTCGGAATACTGCTGCTCTGGCCCACGGATGATCAATCTGTCGCTAAAGCACTCCTCCCCCGCCGTCGGCGAAAAAGCCAACAGAACCCGATGCGGCGGGCGCACTTCCGTTTCCGCCACGTCGGTACGCAGACGCAGATGCCAGCCCATATTCTGCGCCCGCTGCACAAAGGCGTTACCAATGTCGACCGGAAGCACGACACAGAAAAAACCCTCCTCCGTAATAAGCTCGGCGGCGCAGGTTAATAATGTTGCGTGATCGAGGGAGGAGGTATAGCGAGCCTGCTCGCGCTGCGAGGTGGCGCAAGGTACGCCTTCAGCGAAAAAAGGCGGATTGCTGACAATCAGCTCATAGCGCCGGGTTTGCTGCGGCTGCCATTGCTGAATATCCGCCTGATGAATCTGCAGACGCTCGGCCCAGGGAGAATCCGCGGCGTTTTCTCGCGCTTGTTCTGCCGCCTCTTCATCCAGCTCCACGGCATCCACAATCACCGTCTCGCCGGTTCGCTGCGCGAGCATCAGCGCTAACAGACCGCTGCCCGCGCCGATATCCAGCACGCGCTTAACCTGAGCGATGGGGGCCCATGCGCCGAGTAAAATGCCGTCGGTACCCACTTTCATCGCACAGCGATCGTGGGCGACAAAAAACTGCTTAAACGTAAAACCATTGCGCGGCAGCGCGAACTTCGACTGGGACATCCTCGATAACCTTGCGGGCAAAAAACTCCTGAGCTTAAGGCTATGCACAATACCGGAGAACAGATAGCCTTACAAACAGATGAACATTGCGTCCGTAACGTCTATAATCGGCGGTCCACTCAGAGGTAGATCATGACTGTAACGACTTTTTCCGAACTTGAACTCGACGAAAACCTGCTGGACGCCCTCCAGGATAAAGGTTTCACACGCCCGACAGCCATTCAGGCCGCCGCTATTCCGCCTGCGCTTGATGGCCGTGATATTCTCGGTTCAGCCCCGACCGGCACCGGTAAAACGGCGGCGTATCTCCTGCCAGCGTTGCAGCATCTGCTCGATTTTCCGCGCAAGAAGTCTGGTCCGCCGCGCATTCTTATCCTGACCCCCACGCGCGAACTGGCGATGCAGGTTGCCGACCATGCGCGTGAGCTGGCAAAACATACTCATCTGGATATCGCCACGATCACCGGCGGTGTCGCCTATATGAACCATGCCGAAGTGTTCAGCGAGAACCAAGACATCGTGGTCGCCACGACCGGTCGCCTGCTGCAATATATTAAAGAAGAAAACTTTGATTGCCGCGCCGTTGAAACGCTGATCCTTGATGAAGCGGACCGCATGCTGGACATGGGCTTCGCGCAGGATATCGAACACATTGCCGGTGAAACCCGCTGGCGTAAGCAGACCATGCTGTTCTCCGCCACCCTCGAAGGTGACGCCATTAAAGATTTTGCTGAGCGTCTGCTGGAAGAACCGGTGGAAGTCTCTGCGACTCCCTCCACCCGCGAGCGTAAAAAGATTCACCAGTGGTATTACCGCGCCGATGACGTCAAGCATAAGACCGCTCTGCTGGTCCATCTGCTAAAGCAGCCGGAAGCGACGCGTTCTATCGTCTTCGTCCGTAAGCGCGAGCGCGTGCATGAGCTGGCGGGCTGGCTGCGTGAAGCGGGTATCAACACCTGCTGGCTGGAAGGTGAGATGGTACAGGCAAAACGTAATGAAGCGATTAGCCGCCTGACCGATGGCCGTATTAACGTGTTAATCGCCACCGACGTTGCCGCGCGCGGGATCGACATCGCGGACGTCAGTCACGTTTTCAACTTCGACTTGCCGCGCACGGCCGACATCTATCTGCACCGTATCGGTCGTACCGGACGCGCGGGTAAAAAGGGAACGGCCATCTCTCTGGTCGAAGCCCACGACCATCTGCTGCTGGGTAAAATTGGCCGCTATATTGAAGAGCCGTTAAAAGCCCGCGTCATCGATGAACTGCGCCCGACCACTCGCGCACCCAGCGAGAAGCAAACCGGTAAACCTTCCAAGAAGGTTTTAGCCAAGCGTGCAGAGAAGAAAGAGAAAGAAAAAGAGAAACCGCGCGTGAAAAAACGCCATCGCGATACCAAAAACATTGGTAAGCGTCGTAAACCAAGCGCAGCGGATGCTCCGCAGAAGTCAAACGAAGAGTAAAAAAAACGCCGGGATATCCCGGCGTTTTCACATTAAAACGGAATCTTACAGGCTTTCAGTAAAAGTACGGGCGATAACGTCGCGCTGCTGTTCCGGAGTCAGAGAGTTAAAGCGTACCGCATAGCCAGACACGCGAATGGTCAGCTGCGGGTATTTTTCCGGATGTTCAACCGCGTCCAGCAGAGTTTCGCGACGCAGCACGTTAACGTTCAGGTGCTGACCGCCTTCAACGCGGACTTCAGGCTTCACGTCTACCGGGATTTCACGGTATTCGATTTCACCCAGATTGCTCACTGCAACCACGTCATCTTCAGCAAAACCGGCTTTCGCGCACAGGCAGCGGGCTTCGCCTTTTTCGCTATCCAGCAGCCAGAAAGAGTTCAGCAGGTCGTCGTTTGCAGCTTTAGTAATTTGGATACCAGTAATCATTTTATGCCTCCCAGGCAGGGTTTGTTCGATTATTGGCCTTCGCGGCCAATTGGTAAAACCATTGTTCTATGAGTGTATATATATCAGCCGTACACCCGGCATTCTTTGATTTAAATCAACAAAAACCACATCACAAAAGTGGTCATAGGCGGATATTATTGTTTTACATCAAGTTACGCCATGCCGCCTACCAAATAAATTTGTAAGTTTTCAATTTTTTTTGCATAAAGAGCGTCAATCGCGTAGGGCAAATTTTGTGATGTTGAAAGATGCAGTTAAGCTATGGCAATGACACTTTGCAGGAGAGCAAAATGACCGCCCCATTAACCTGGCATGACGTGCTGGCAGAAGAGAAGCAGCAACCCTATTTTGTTAATACCCTGAAAACCGTTGCTGACGAGCGGCAATCGGGAATCACCATCTATCCCCCGCAAAAAGATGTCTTTAACGCGTTTCGTTATACTGAGCTAAGCGACGTTAAAGTGGTGATTCTCGGCCAGGATCCTTACCACGGACCAGGGCAGGCGCACGGCCTCGCCTTCTCGGTTCTACCGGGCATTCAGATCCCGCCATCGCTGCTGAATATGTACAAGGAACTGGAAGGGACGATACCAGGCTTTCAGCGCCCGACTCACGGTTATCTCGAAAGCTGGGCGCGCCAGGGCGTGTTGCTGCTCAATACCGTATTAACGGTACGTGCCGGACAAGCGCACTCTCACGCCAGCCTCGGTTGGGAAACTTTTACCGATAAAGTCATTTCGCTGATTAACCAGCATCGGGAAGGCGTCGTCTTTCTGCTGTGGGGTTCGCATGCGCAGAAGAAAGGCGCGATAATCGATCGCCAGCGCCACTGCGTGCTCAAAGCGCCGCACCCGTCGCCCCTCTCCGCCCACCGCGGGTTCTTTGGCAGTAATCATTTCGTGCAGGCGAATCAGTGGCTGACCGAACGCGGCGAAGCGCCCATTGACTGGCTGCCCAGGCTACCGGCTGAAAGCGAATAGCTCTGAAAATGAAAATGCCAGCATTACGCTGGCATTTTGACTCTGAGACAAGGTGTTACGCCTTGTTCTGCCGCCACCATTCAGCCAGCAGCACGCCGGTTGCTACGGACACGTTCAGGCTTTCAACGTTGCCGGTGCCTTCAATCGCGATGTTCAGATCGGCGCTGGAGATAGCGGCGTCAGAAAGACCGTCACTCTCCTGCCCTAACACCAGCACCATTTTCTTCGGCAGCTCGGCTTTGAACAGCGGAGTCCCGTTATGGCTGGAAGTAGAAACAATCGCGTAGCCCGCTTTACGGAAGCGCTCGAGCGTATCGATGAAGCTGTCGCCCGTAATCGGCTCAACGTGCTCCGCGCCGCCTTCCGCAGTACGAATCGCGGCGCCGGACTCCATAACGCCGGCATCCTGCACAATCACGCCTTTGACGCCAAAGTGCGCGCAGCTGCGCATAATCGCGCCGAGGTTGTGCGGGTTGCCGACATCTTCCAGCGCCAGAACACAATCTTCAGCGTCGGCTTTAGCCACCCACTGCTCAACGGAAGTGCCGTGGCGCTTTTTAATCAGGAAGCAAACCCCGCCGTGGTGTTCAGTGCCGGACGCTTTCGCCAGCTCTGCTTCATCGACCACGTGATAGGCTTTACGATTCGCCGCCATCCAGCGCAGAGCTTCTTTGAAGCGCGGGGTCACGCTCTGGATAAACCAGGCGCGAACGATGGCGTCCGGACGGCTCTGGAACAGCGCCTGGCAGGCGTTTTCACCATAAACGCGGGTTTCTTCCGCGCGCTGGCGGCGCAGCACTTCAGGATCGATAAAGCTTTTTCCGCTGATCCCGCCGTGATCCGCTTTTACCGGCGCCTCATCGCCCGGCGCGCGGGATACGGTACGCCACGGAGAGGAGCCCTCGCCGCCAAAGCCTTCACGCTTGCGATCGTCACGTTTACGATCGCCACCGCGGCTCTCTTTTTCATCGCGCGCGGGGCGGTTACGACCGTCAACACGAGACTTTCCTGGACGTCCCCCGCCCTTCCCGGTACGCGGGTTATGGGTACGTCGGTCAGAATCATCATCACTGCGGACATACATCACTTTGACCTTGCCGCTTTTATTTTTCAGTTCGTCGTCGCTCATTCATTTTCTCCACCTGCGCTGCGCGAAGCGCGCAGATTACCCGATGTGCCATCACTTAGCCATTATTTCATTTAAAAGCCTGAGTCTATCGTATTCATTGAATAAAACTCATTGTCCTTTATTCGCAGTGCATCGATAATATGTAACATTACAGAAACAAATCGGCCACGTGCCGCGCTGCAACCCATAACCAGAGGTTAGTTATGAATACCGTTTGTGCCAGTTGTCAGGCTCTGAACCGCATCCCCGACGATCGTAGCGCCGATGGCGCGAAATGCGGGCGCTGCGGTTACGATCTTTTTGATGGCGATGTGATCAACGCGACCGGGGCAACGCTGGATAAACTGCTGAAGGACGATCTGCCCGTGGTTGTTGATTTCTGGGCGCCGTGGTGTGGCCCCTGCCGTAACTTTGCGCCAATCTTTGAAGATGTGGCTGAAGAACGCAGCGGCGAAATGCGTTTCGTGAAAGTGAATACCGAGATGGAGCGTGAACTGAGCGCTCGCTTCCGCATTCGCAGCATCCCGACCATTATGATGTTTAAAAATGGCGAAGTTATCGACATGCTCAATGGTGCCGTACCTAAAGCACCTTTCGATAGCTGGCTAAACGAAGCAGGCCAGCAGTAAACCTCACGGGGCACCGCTTGTGCCCCGTTTTCTCCTCTGCGACAATGGCGTTTTTTCTTAGCGATCCCCATGACTGATAACGCCGTCCTTCGCCTTCGCGCCGAACGCCTCGCGCGCGCCACCCGGCCTTTTCTTGCTCGCGGCAACCGTATCCACCGCTGCCAGCGTTGCTTGCTGCCGTTGAAGCAGTGCCTTTGCGCCACCCTCAAGCCGGCTGCCGCCGCCAGCCGTTTTTGCCTGGTGATGTTCGATACCGAGCCAATGAAGCCCAGCAATACCGGTCGCCTGATTGCCGATATACTGCCGGATACGGAGGCCTTTCAGTGGTCACGAACCGAACCGCCGCAGGCGCTTCTCGATCTCGTCGCCGACGCGCAATATCAGCCGATGGTGGTTTTTCCTGCCTCTTACGCTGGCCCAGAGCGTCAGGTACTTGATTCACCACCCCCGGGTAAACCACCGCTGTTTATTATGCTCGACGGCACCTGGCCCGAAGCGCGAAAAATGTTCCGTAAAAGCCCCTGGCTTGACGCGCTGCCGATGATTTCCGTCGATCTGTCGCGTATCTCCGCTTATCACCTGCGGGAAGCTCACGCAGAAGGCCAATACTGTACTGCCGAAGTCGCGATTGCGCTGCTGGATCTCGCGGGGGATGAAAGCGCAGCCACGGCCCTAGGCGATCACTTCAGCTTATTCAGAGCGCGCTACCTGGCAGGAAAAACTCAGCATAAGGGCAGTATCACAGCACAACTGACAGAAAACGTTTAAAATCATTCGGTCACTGGGGATCAAAGGAGACCGGTATGAGCCAACGAGGCCTGGAAGCATTGCTGCGGCCAAAGTCGATCGCCGTTATTGGCGCATCAATGAAACCACAGCGCGCCGGTTATCTGATGATGCGCAACCTACTGGCGGGCGGATTTAGCGGCCCCGTTCTCCCCGTAACGCCAGCGTGGAAAGCGGTTCAGGGCGTACTGGCCTGGCCTGACGTCGACAGTCTGCCCTTCACGCCCGATCTCGCCGTGCTTTGTACTAACGCCCGCCGAAATCTTGAGCTGCTGGAAGCGCTGGGGCAAAAAGGGTGCAAAACCTGCATCATTCTCTCCTCCATCCCCGAACAGTATCCCGCGCTGCTTGAATGCGCCGCCCGCTACCAGATGCGTCTGCTCGGCCCTAACAGCCTTGGCCTGCTTGCGCCGTGGCAGGGCCTCAACGCCAGCTTTTCGCCGGTGCCTATTCATCGCGGCAAACTGGCGTTTATTTCGCAATCGGCGGCGGTCTCCAATACCATCCTCGACTGGGCCCAGCAGCGCGAGATGGGTTTTTCTTACTTTATTGCGCTGGGGGATAGTCTGGACATCGACGTTGATGACCTGCTTGATTTCCTCGCTCGCGATAGTAAAACCAGCGCCATTTTGCTTTATCTCGAACACCTCAGCGATGCCCGTCGTTTTGTCTCAGCGGCCCGTAGCGCATCGCGTAATAAGCCGATTCTGGTGATTAAAAGCGGACGCAGTCCGGCTGCGCAGAAGCTTCTGCACGTCAACTCTGGCATGGATCCGGCCTGGGACGCCGCTATTCAGCGCGCAGGTTTATTGCGCGTACAGGACACGCACGAGCTGTTCTCAGCGGTCGAAACCCTCAGCCACATGCGCCCGCTGCGCGGCGAGAAACTGATGATAATCAGCAACGGCGCCGCTCCGGCTGCGCTGGCGCTGGATGAGCTCTGGCTGCGTAACGGCAAGCTCGCCGCGCTCAGCGAAGAGACCAGCAGCGCTCTCCGTCAGGCATTACCTGAAACCATCGATATTGCCAACCCGCTGGATCTCCGAGATGACGCCAGCAGCGAGCATTACCTCAAAGCGTTGAACGCACTGCTGGATAGCCATGACTACGATGCGCTGCTGGTGATCCACTCTCCCAGCGCTGCCGCACCGGGAACAGAGAGCGCGCTGGCGCTGATTGACGCTCTGAAGCGCCACCCGCGCGGCAAATACGTTACGGTTCTTACCAACTGGTGCGGTGAGTTCTCTTCACAAGAAGCCCGGCGCCTGTTTAGCGATGCGGGGCTGCCGACCTATCGAACGCCTGAAGGAACCATTACCGCTTTTATGCACATGGTGGAGTACCGGCGTAACCAGAAACAGCTCAGGGAAACCCCGGTCCTGTCAGATTCGTTAACCACTAACGCTGCCGAAGCGCACAACCTGCTGCAACGGGCAATGAATGAAGGCGCAACGTCGCTGGATACCCATGAAGTGAGCCCCGTTCTGCACGCTTACGGTATTCATACCCTGCCGACGTGGATTGCCGCCGATAGTGCCGAGGCTGTACATATTGCCGAGCAGATTGGCTACCCCGTCGCTCTGAAGCTGCGCTCGCCTGATATTCCGCACAAGTCGGAAGTTCAGGGGGTTATGCTTTATCTGCGCACGGCTACCGAGGTACAGCAGGCCGCGGACGCGATTATCGATCGCGTCAAAATGACCTGGCCTCAGGCGCGTATTCACGGGCTGCTGGTGCAAAGCATGGCTAATCGCGCCGGGGCGCAGGAGCTGCGGGTTGTCGTTGAGCACGATCCGGTTTTTGGGCCGCTGATCATGCTGGGGGAAGGCGGCGTCGAATGGCGGGCTGAGGATCAGGCCGCCGTCGCGCTCCCGCCGCTGAATATGAACCTTGCGCGCTATCTGGTTATCCAGGCCATCAAAAGTAAAAAAGTGCGCGGCCGCAGCGCGCTGCGCCCTCTCGATATTCCTGGCCTGAGCCAGCTTCTGGTACAGGTATCGAATTTGATCGTCGACTGTCCGGAAATACAGCGCCTGGATATTCACCCTCTTCTGGCTTCCGGCCACGAGTTTACCGCGCTTGATGTCACGTTAACTCTCGCACCGTTTACCGGCGATAGTGAAAGTCGCCTGGCCATACGCCCTTATCCTCAGCAGCAGGAGGAGTGGGTGGTGATGAAGAATGGCGAACGCTGTCTTTTCCGTCCCATACTCCCGGAAGATGAGCCGCAGCTTATGGCCTTTATCGCTCAGGTCACGAAAGAAGATCTGTATTATCGTTACTTCAGCGAAATCAACGAATTTACTCATGATGATTTAGCCAATATGACGCAGATCGACTACGATCGAGAAATGGCCTTTGTTGCTGTGCGCACCACCGCCGAGGGGAACGAGATCCTCGGCGTAACGCGAGCGATCTCCGATCCGGATAATATCGATGCCGAGTTTGCTGTACTGGTGCGCTCCGACCTGAAGGGTATGGGGTTAGGCCGCAAGCTCCTGGAAAAGCTGATTGCCTACACGCAAAACCACGGCCTGCAGCGTTTGAATGGCATTACCATGCCGAATAATAAAGGCATGATCGGACTCGCCAGAAAGCTAGGATTCTCGGTTGATATTCAGCTTGAAGATGGAATTGTCAGTTTGTCTCTACAGCTTGTACCTGAGCAATTACAAACGGCTGGCCGCAATTGTTGACCACTTTAACGGGTAGTAATGGTATTATTGCCCGCTTACGTCGTCTGCATGGTACAGAAGACCCTTCAATAAACAGAGAAGAAACGCACTGTGATGTTGTCAAAATTTAAACGCAATAAACATCAACAACACCTTGCCCAACTCCCTAAGCTTTCTCAGTCAGTTGATGATATCGAGTTCTTTTACGCTCCGGCAGATTTTCGGCAAGCGTTACTGGCCAGGATAGCTCAAGCCACCCAGCGTATTTGTATCATTGCGCTTTATCTGGAACAGGATGATGGCGGCAAAGGAATTTTGCAGGCGCTCTATGACGCTAAGCGTCAGCGTCCCGAATTAGATGTTCAGGTGTTGGTCGACTGGCATCGCGCCCAGCGCGGGCGTATTGGCGTCGCGGCGTCAAACACCAATGCCGACTGGTACTGCCGCATGGCGCAGGAAAATCCCGGTGTCGATATCCCGGTTTATGGCGTTCCGGTCAATACCCGGGAAGCGCTCGGCGTCCTCCACTTCAAAGGTTTTATCATTGATGACAGCGTTCTCTACAGCGGCGCCAGTCTGAATGATGTTTACCTGCATCAACACGATAAGTATCGCTACGACCGCTACCAGTGCATTCGCAACGGTAAAATGGCTGATGTGATGTTCGACTGGGTTGAGAATAACCTGGTGCAAGGGCGTGGCGTTAACCGCCTTGACAGGGCCGATCGGCCAAAAAGTCCGGAAATCAAAAATGACATCCGCCAGTATCGCCAGGAGCTCCGCGATAGCAGCTATCATTTTATCGGCAATGCTGACGATGACCAGCTGTCGGTCACTCCGTTAGTGGGCCTCGGGAAGACGAGTCTGCTGAATAAAACCATTTTTCATCTGATGCCCTGCGCTGAGCATAAGCTGACTATCTGCACCCCCTATTTCAACCTGCCCGCTCTGCTGGTACGTAATATCATCCAGCTGCTGCGTAGCGGGAAGAAAGTCGAAATTATCGTTGGTGATAAAACCGCTAATGATTTCTATATTCCGGAAGATCAGCCGTTTAAAATTATCGGCGCGCTGCCCTATCTTTACGAAATCAATCTGCGACGCTTCCTGAGCCGACTGCAGTATTATGTCAATACCGATCAGCTGATTGTCCGTTTATGGAAGGACGACGATAACAGCTACCACCTGAAAGGCATGTGGGTTGATGACGAATGGATGCTGCTGACCGGCAATAACCTGAACCCGCGCGCATGGCGGCTGGATTTGGAAAACGCGATACTTATCCACGATCCAAAACACCAGCTCGGCGCAATGCGTGAAAAAGAGCTCAATCTCATCCGCAAACATACTACGATCGTTCAGCACTATCGCGATTTGCAAAGTATTGCCGATTACCCGATAAAGGTACGCAAACTGATCAGGCGTCTGCGACGTATCCGAATCGACCGCCTTATCAGCCGTATTCTCTGAATTCACGCCCCGCCCAGCGGGGCTTTTTCTGGAATTAGTATGCGCGTCATCATGCTTATTGCCCCACTATTATTACTGACTGGCTGCAGCCATATGGCTAATGATTCATGGAGCGGCCAGGATAAAGCCCAACACTTCCTCGCCTCAGCCATGCTTTCCGCCGCAGGCAACGAATATGCCCAGCATCAGGGCTATAGCCGCGACCGGAGTGCCGCTATAGGCTTTATGTTTTCCGTGAGCTTAGGGGCATCGAAGGAGCTATGGGACAGCCGCCCGTCAGGGAGCGGCTGGAGCTGGAAAGATTTTGCCTGGGATGTGGCAGGTGCCACTACCGGCTATGCGGTATGGCAGCTGGCACATCAGTAATGCTACAAACGTAGCCCCTTGCCTTTACGATGCAGCGTCAGGGAGACCAGGAAGGCAATCGCGCCCATGACGGTCACGTACCAGTAAAAGGCGTGCTCAATTCCCGCTGATTTTAGCGACAGCGCGACATACTCTGCCGAGCCGCCAAATAGCGCATTGGCCACCGCATAAGAGAGTCCAACCCCCAGGGCACGAACCTGAGCCGGAAACATTTCGGCCTTCAGAATGCCGCTGATTGAGGTATAGAAGCTTACTATCAACAGGGCGCATATCACTAAAGCAAATGCCGCATACGGTGAACTCACGTTCTGTAATGCATTGAGAATCGGGACAGTGAAGACGGTGACGAGTACGCCAAAACAGAGCATTGAGGTCCGGCGGCCAATCTTATCCGAAAGCGCGCCGAAAAGCGGCTGAACAAGCATATAAACAAATAAGGCAGCGGTCATAATCATGCTGGCGGTGCCCGCGCTCATGCCTGCGGTGTTGACCAGATATTTCTGCATATAGGTTGTAAAGGTATAAAAGCTTAACGACCCTGCGGCAGTGAATCCGAGCACCATGATAAATGCCTTACGGTTACGCCATAATCCTTTAAACGATCCCGCTTCTTTTAACGCGCGCGTTTCCTGTTTAGACGTTTCGTCCAGCTGTCGTCTCAGCCACAGGGCAACGATAGCCAGGACTGCGCCAAGAGCAAACGGGATACGCCATCCCCAGGCATGAAGCTCTTCATCACTGAGGATCTGCTGTAAGGCAACCACAACCAGCACGGCCAGAAGTTGCCCACCAATCAGCGTGACATACTGAAATGAGGCATAGAAACCTTTCTTTCCTTCCACCGCGACTTCGCTCATATAGGTCGCGCTGGTACCGTATTCTCCGCCAACGGACAGGCCCTGGAACAGGCGTGCAAGTAGCAGCAGAGCCGGGGCCCAGGTCCCTATCGTTGCATAACCCGGCAGGCAGGCAATCACCAGTGAACCAAAACACATCATGCATACGGAGATAAGCATAGAGGTTTTACGTCCACGACGATCGGCAATGCGCCCGAATATCCATCCCCCGATCGGACGCATCAGAAAACCCGCCGCAAATACCCCTGCAGTTTGTAACAATTGCGTAGTGGTGTTGCCAGAAGGAAAGAAGATGTGCGCAAAGTAGAGTGAGCAAAATGAATAGACGTAGAAATCAAACCATTCCACCAAATTCCCTGATGACGCCCCCACAATTGCCCATATACGGCGCCGGGTATCACCCTGATCCTGGGATCCGCGTTCGCTAATACTGCTTTCTGTCATTGTAATTCTGCTCCAGCAAAGACTGCAATCTGCCGCGTCGGGTGACCCCGCTCAATCAGACAAATCGATTAGTAAATTAAATGTTATATAATTGTTATTTTTTAGTTTGTGATGCCATTCACATTTTTTTTCGTACTGCAGGTTTTCGCGATTAAAAGGAGATTCTTCAGGATTAGCAAAGTGAAATATGGTGAATAGCGGGCCAGAACAGGTTTTTATACAGGCGATATTGCGACACAAATTTATGTGGGGCGGGAAGATCGATGCTGAAAATTATCCCCAATGAGCCTGATGTTTCTTTTTTCGCTGGAGATAGTCTTCATCCTGACGAAGCTTATCCCACCATTGTTTGAAAACTGCCGCAGCTGCCGCCTTAACAGGATCATTACCTCGCGAATTCAGGTGCCCCTCCTTCGCGTATTTTTTACCGCCTTTGTAATTGGCATAACGCCTTGCCCGGGTGTAGCCCATCTGAATAAATTTGCGCGCCATATCCATACCGACAAAATCATTCTGCTGTCGATAGAACTCGAAGAGCTGATAAATTTTCCTGGCAGATTCAATCGCCGATGCTTCATCTTTATAGCGCCAGTAGGGAAGAATTTCGCTTTTATAGGGTTCAACCAACAACACGCCCTGTTCACCTCTTCCTACCTGATAAAGCTCCGGATGCTGGCGAAAATCGATGCTGGAAAAGTCTTGCTGGTAATTAAAAGGCTTAATGGCCATTATTTTCTCACGGGCTGGCTGATAGACATTATAAGCCTGGTACATAAGACTGAAGTGTGGCTAATGGAATCTTCTGTATCTTTATACAGAGAGCCCGCATAAAACCGGCAGGTTATTATTATGAAGATGTGGATGAAAGCAGGGAGTAAAAGGCAGAAATGACCGCGGAGATGGGTTTTATGGGTAAACCGATGTCCGGTCGGTTCAGTCGACAAAAACGCAAAAAGCCCATCCGTCAGGATGGGCTCTTCACTTGTTTGATGC